>JBDIBK010000049.1:0-28560 GCA_039812845.1 Bryobacterales bacterium | reverse complement strand
CTATTCGCTCATCCTGATGGATTGCAACATGCCCGGCCTCGACGGCTACGAAACTTCGCGGCGCATCCGGGAGCGCTGCCCGGACCGCCAGCTTCTGCCCATCGTGGCCGTCACCGCCAATTCCGTCGCGGATGTCTACGAGAAATGCATTGCCAGCGGAATGAACGATGCCGTGTCGAAGCCGGTCACCATGGAAATGCTGAGCGGTGTTTTCAGCCGCTACACCGCGGTGCGGCACACCGGGTGATTACCACTCAATGCCCGCGGCGCGCATGACGGAAGCGGTGCTGTTGTATCCCAGCCGGATTCCTTCCTCCAGGGGCATCTCCTTGATGCCGCGCCCGAACACCTCCGGGCTTACTCCGTCCGCATAACCGATCTTTCGGAGGGTTGCGAAAAAGGCCTTCAGGCCGATAACGCCTTCCCCGGCGAAGAGCCTCTCGTTGTCGCGAATGTCTTCCGGGGGAAGCGGCGGCGCGTCCGCCACCTGCACGTGAACGATGGCATCCTTGCCCGCGGATTCGATGTCGGCGAGGGTGTCTCCCGCGTGATGCCAGTGCCAGGCGTCGAGCAGCACGCCCATGTTCGGCCCGGCCTCGCGCGCAAGGCTCAGCATCTCGCGCAGCGTGCAGGCAAACAGATGCGGATTGCGCGTGCGCAAATGCAGCGGGCCGATATACTCCAGGCCGAAACGCACGCCGTAATCGCGAAGCACTTTGGCGATCTCTCCAAAGCGGGAGCGAAGCAGCGCCCACATCTCGGCCTTGGGCACATCGAACGACGGCATCACCCAGGTGGTCATCCGCGGGCATCCGATCTCCGAGGAAAATTTCGCCGCCTCCGGCAAGCCTTTCAGCGTTTCCCGGAACTTCACATCGTCTTCCCGAAAGTTCACCGGGCAGCCCACCACCGCGGGCTTCAGCGCTTTGCCGGCCAGGAAATCCTTCGTCTGCTCCGCGCCTTCCTTCATCGCGGGACCCAGATCCACGTCCACGCCGGGATAGCCGAAGTGATGCGCCAGCGCGGCGAACTCCCGCCACTCCACCTTCTTTCCACTTACCAGCGTGCGGTTCAGCGAAGGGTACATTTGGCTCCTCGAAAATCTACGCTTTGGCGGGGTCCGAATTCGCCCTGGATTTCTCCCGGTAGTAGAAAATCAGGTCTACTCCGGTGGGCACCCGGTCCAGTTGCCGGAACATGGAGAGGATCTGTCCGCGGTGCAGGGTGTCGTGGTTCACCACGTGCAGCGCAATCTCCCAAACCGGCTGACGGAAGGCTTGCCCGCGTGAAGTCACGTACTCCAGCTCCTCAGCCCACCCGGCGGCGCTCAGGCCCTCCGCCCAGCGCACAAAGCCGTCCAGGACAGCGGCCCAGCGCTCGCGCAACTCCTCGATCGAACTGCCCGGCTCGAAGTGGCTGGCCCTGGCCGCACCGTCGCCTTGAAGCCGGTTCCACCACACGCAATCGGACTGGTAGATATGCGCCAGCGTGGCCCAGACGCTCTGGTAGGACGTTCGCAGATCGCGCCGCAGATCCTCATCGTCGATCACGGAGCAGGCGTCGAGCGTCGTCAGCGTCGCCCACCGCGTGTAACGGATAAACTCAACAAGCACTTCATTCATCGCTGGTCTCGCCGGGCAATCTTCCGCCGGGGCGCTTGCAGCCGATTGTATGCGGAACGCGCGCCCTGGGGAAAGCGGCCCCTCCCCTACTCCGTTGGAGATTCCGCCTCGCGGATGCGCTCCGCGAATGCGGGCCATTCCGCCGAAGAAAACTTCTCCCCCAGCCGCAGCACGTGGCAGGGCGTCCCGATGCGGGCACATGCCGATGCAAACACGCCGGGATCTTCCGTATTGAACGCGAACAGGTGAAAGTGATGCGGAATCACGACGCCCGCCCCGATCTCCTTGCCCAGCTCCGCCGCCTCCTCCGCGCTCAAGTTGCCCGCGACGCGCCGCTCCGGCTTGTCTCCGTTGATGGGCAGCAGCGCCACGTCGATCTTATGCTCGCGCAGCAATTCCTCCATCCCATCGAAGCGTTTGGTGTCGCCGCTGTGATACACACACCATCCGCCGAACTTCACCACGTAGCCCAGGAATCGGCAGCGCCCTTCTTCGTCGCGCTCGACGGTGTTGTGCGCGGCCGGCACGGCGATGATCTCAAACGGGTCAATGCAGGCGGCCTCCCCGTCGTTCATTCCGATTGCGAATGCCGGGCTCAAGCTGAGCCGCTCCGAGGCGAAGTGCCGGTTCGCTTCCGGCAGCAGAAAGTGTGTAAGGTCCTTCGCGGTGAGAATCGGAAGCAGGGTATCGCGGTCGAGATGATCCGTATGGTTGTGGCTGGAGGTGACGATCTCAACGAAGCCCAGTTCGGCGGGGTCAACCACGCGCTCGCCGATTCGGGTGTGCGGCTTGTCCGTCCCGGCATATTTCTCGCTGAGCGAATCGGAGAGGTACGGGTCAAACAGCAGATGGCGCTGCTTGAATTGCAGCAGGAAGCCGCTCTGCCCCAGCCACCACAGCCGGAAATGATCGTCGTAGGAGTTCGACCGGTGAATATCCTCCAGCAGCGCTTCATCCTTTTGCAGCGCCGCGATGAATGGCGCGGGATCGCTCATGACAGCCCCAATTCCTTCCTCACCAGATGCACGCCCTCCACCATATTGGCCAGTTTTCGCCGCGCCGCCCAGCGCGCCGTCTGGCTCAGCCCGCAATCCGGCGCGAACGAAAGCCGCTCCGCGGGCGCGTGCCGCAGGCAGCGCTTCACCCGTTCCGCCACATCCAGCGGCGTCTCGATGTAATAGCTCTTCACGTCCACAATGCCCACGCTCACGTCATGAGATTTGGCGATCGCGGCGATCAGTTCCAGTTCGGCGAACTCGCGGCTGGCCATCTCCAGGTGCAGCTCGTCCACCGTGAAGCGCAGGAAGTCCGGAAACATCGGCGCGTACTGCCGCGGACCCACCGCGCGCGCCTTGAAGTTGCCGAAACACAAGTGCGTGGAAAGCCGCGCCCGTCCCCAGGCGGGTTCAGCGGTGCGGTTGAACAGATCCACCATGCGGCTGGTGTCTTCCTTGTGCGCATAGCAGCTCATGGAAGGTTCGTCGATGGTGATCTCCGCGCAGCCGGCCTCCACCAGACGCCGGATCTCATCCCGAACCAGCGGGAGCAGCGCCTCGGCGATCGCCCACCGGTCTGGATAGCGGCCGTTCGGCAGCAAGCGCCCGCTCAGCGTGTACGGCCCCGGAATGCTCGCCTTCAGCACGGGGCCCGCCGGCGCCAGCCGCACCAGCCTCGCGTACTCTTCCACCACGCCCAGCCCGCGCGGCGCGCTGAGCTTCCCCACAATCGCGTGCTTGCCGCGCTGGTCGTGCGCGGGCGGGCCAAAGCGGCGCGGCGGAGCGGGTTCGCGGTCAATCCCCTCAATGTAGCCGTAGAACGAGAGGTTGAAATCGAGGCGGGATTGCTCCCCGTCCGTGATCACGTCGAGGCCGGCCAGCACTTGATCGCGGATCGCCACGCTGGTGGCATCGTCCTGCAGTTCGGCGAAATCGTCCGTGCCAAACCGGTCCAGGTGGCCGCTGGCAAATTCAAGCCACCCTGGGAACGGGTAGCTCCCAATCACCGTTGTGCGCAAGGGAACAGGCTGCATCCCAATATTTCCTTTCCAGGCCGTGGCGCTAGCCGCTGACGTGCCAGCCGCCGTCTACACTCACTACCTCGCCCGTGGTCATTCGCGCGTAATCGCTCAGCAGAAAGAGGGCCGTGCGCGCCACATCTTCCGGCTCGATCATCCGGTCCGCGAGCGGCTGCTTCCCTTTCATGTAAGCAAGAATCGCGGCGTCGCTTTGCGCGCGGCGGCTCATGGGCGTGCGCACCAGGCCGGGCGCGATGGCGTTCACTCGGATGCCATGCGGCGCGTAATAGCCCGCCATGGCGGTCGTCATGCCGATCACCGCCCCCTTGGCCGCGGCGTAGGCGTGGGTGGCGAAGAAGTCGCGCTGCGGCGCGTAGGCCGTTACCGTCGCCATGTTCAGGATCGCCCCGCGCTGGCCGTTCTCTCCCGCGCTCTGCCCCAGCATTTGACGCAGCGTGGCGCGGCTCAAGCCGAACATCGTTCGCAGATTCGCTCTCAGCGTAACGTCGAAGCCTTCGTCGCTGCACTCGTGCAGCGGCCCGTCCCCGAAGCGCCTGCCGCTGATGCCGGCCACGTTGAACAGCGCGTCGATGCGCCCGAAGCGTTCCACGCATTGCGCCACCGCGCGGTCTGCCACTTCCGTTTCGCCCAGGTCCCCCCAGGTGAACCCGCAATCGGCGGTCTCAGCGCGGAGTTCCTCGTGCAGCGCCGCGCATTCCTCTTCGCCGAGGCTCACGAAGAAGAGCTTCGCGCCCTCGCGCATCGCCAGGCGCGCCGTCTCCGCCGCGATCCCGCTCGCGCCCGAAAGCAGCAGCACCCGGCCCTTGAGCAATTCCCTCATCTCTTGCGCCGCCCGGCGGTCACACCCGCTCGTATTTCACCTTCACCCATTTGCCCGCCTTCATCGCCTGGTAGCCCGCGTCGAGAATCGCATTCACCGCGTAACCGTCGCGATAGTTCTCCCGCGCCGGCCGCCCCTCGCGCACGCACTCCACGAAGTGCTTCATCTCCGCCTGGTAGCCATACGCGAAGGCTTCCTCGGGAAGCGGCCGCGTCCAGCCGAAATCGATATCGGCCTTTTCGATGACATACCCAGCGCTCTTGGGCGTGAAGCTGTGGACCGGCGTTCCCCGCGTGACGTCGGTGAAGATAGACCCTTCAGAACCGTGAATCTCATTCCGCAAATCGAGGCCGCCCATGCACGTCCAGGAAAGCTCGCAATGCGCGAATCCGCCGCCCGCCATCTTGAGCATCAGCAGCGCATTGTCCTCCCCGCGCGTGCGCTTTGAATGCACCATGTTCGCGCCCCACGCCATCACTTCCACCACCGGGTCGTCCTTGCCGTAAAAATACCGCGCGGCCTCCACGCAATGGCACGCCAGGTCGTTCAACGCGCCTCCGCCGGTCTTCTCAATATCCCAGAAGTGCGGGCTGTGCGGACCCGAATGCGATTCCCTGGAGCGCACCCAGACGAGCTTCCCGATCCCGCCCGCATCCACCGTTTCCTTGGCCTTTACCACGGCTGGCGCGAAGACCTCCGTTTCCGCGTAGCCATGGAAGGCCCCGCTTTTCAGCGCCGCCTTCAGGATCTGCTTTGCCTCCTTGCCGTTGCGGGCGAGCGGCTTGGTGCAGACCTGATTCTTCCCGGCCTTCGAAAGCGCGAGAGACACGGGCAGATGCTCTTCATTGGGAAGCGCGATCACGTAGAGGTCAATATCGGTGCGCGCCAGGAGCGGCTCCAGCTTCGTCGTGCTCTCCGGAATGCCCCATCGCGCGGCGAACTCGCTGGCACGTTTGCGCGTGCGCGAGTAGTTCGCCACCACCCGCTGGCCGTTTACGTTGGCCAGACCCTGCAAATAAAACTCCGCCACAAAGCCCGACCCCAGCATTGCGATGTTGACGATCTTCACCAGTTGCCTCCCGCTCACGAACCCGTCATGATATCCCATCCGCCGGAAAATTTCGTTATTCTTGTTCGTGATGACTTTGGGCCAGAGGCTCGCCTTCTATCTGCTCGGCGTCGGAATTCTCCTGATGCTGCTCTCCAGCATTAGCCGGCTCTAGCTTCCGGCGGCCACCCGCATTCCCCGCTGTCGGCTTCCCGCGACACCGCAATGCCACACCCAGCATCCGCCGCCGATCTGCGATTCCGCTCCCCGGCCTGATATAAAGGATGACAGCCCAAAGACGTCCGGACTTGCTGGATCTTCCCCGAAGAAAGTTGCCGCCCTTTTGATATCGAGCCATCCCAGACCGCGAATGCGCGCGGCCATACAACCGTTCATCCGAACGCTCCCGCTCCTGGCGATCGCGCTGATCTGCGCGTGCGGCGCCCTGGCCCAAAAGCAGAACGAGGCCTACCAACTGCACATTCATCGCACGCCTTCGCCCATCGTCATCGACGGCAGCGTGAGCGAAGAGGCGTGGAAATCGGCCGAAGTCGCCACCGATTTCTGGATGGTGCTGCCCATGGATACGGGCAAGGCCAACGTGCGCACCGACGTGCGCATGGCCTACGACGACAAGAACATCTATCTCAGCGCCGTCTGCTACGACGGCAGCGTTCCGGGGCCCTACATGGTGGAATCTCTGCGCCGCGACTGGGCCTTTGGCGCGAACGACAACTTCATCTTCTTTCTCGATACTTTCGACGACCAGACCAATGGCTTCACCTTCGGCCTGAACGCGGAAGGCGCGCAATGGGACGGGCTGCTTTATGAGGGAGGAAAGGCCAACTTGAGCTGGGACACCAAGTGGACCTCGAAGCTCAAGAAATATCCCGGCCGCTACGAGTTTGAGATTGCCATCCCGTTCAAGAGCATCCGCTACAAGGAGGGCAACACGCGGTGGGGCGTCAATTTCAGCCGCCAGGATCTGAAGACAACGGAGAAATCCGCCTGGGCTCCCGTCCCGCGCCAGTTTCCCACCGCCGCGCTCGCCCTCACCGGCGTGCTCATCTGGGATGAACCGCCCCCCGCGCAAGGCGCGAATATCTCCCTCATCCCCTATGCCCTCGGAGGCATCAGCCGCGACTATGAGGCCGGAACGCCTCACCGCACGCGCCACGACGTGGGGATGGACGCCAAGGTGGCCATCGGTTCCGCGCTCAATCTGGATCTGACGGTGAATCCGGATTTCTCGCAGGTGGATGTCGATCAGCAGGTCACCAATCTGGACCGCTTCGAGCTGTTCTTTCCCGAACGCCGCCAGTTCTTCCTGGAGAATGGGGACCAGTTCACGAACTTCGGCTATGCCACGCTCCGGCCCTTCTTCAGCCGCCGCATCGGCCTGGGCGGGGTGCCCATCCACTTCGGCGCGCGCCTGAGCGGGAAGCTGAACAAGGATTGGCGCATGGGTGCGATGGACATGCAGACCGGCGAGGCGGACGCGGAAGGCACACCCGCCGAGAACTTCGCCGTCTTCGCCCTGCAGCGCCGCGTTTTCGCGCGTTCCAATATCGGCATGCTGCTGGTGAACAAAGAGTCCTCCAGTTTCGAAGGGGACAGCGCTCCCGGCACCGATTCGGGATTCAATCGCAACCTCGGCATCGAATATAACCTTGCCTCCGCCAGCAATCTCTGGACCGGCAAGATGCTCTATCTGAAATCCTTCACCTCCGGCGGGCACGATAACGGCGACGCCTACGCCGGACACCTGCAATACTTCAGCCGCCGCTGGCTGATTCTCGGCCAGAGCGAAAATGTCTCTCCCGATTACCGCGCCGATGTGGGCTACGTCCCCCGCCGCGGCTATCATCGCGGACTCGCCAACATCAGCCACACCTTCCTGCCCAAGGGGGGCCACGTCCTCAGCCACGGCCCCGGCATCGAGAGCAGCAACTTCTTTGACTGGCAGGGAAACCTCGCGGACTATGAAAACGCCGCGAGCTACAAAATCACTTCCCGAGCGGGGGACGTGTTCACGGCCTCGGCCGGGGCGGTTTACGTCCGGCTTCTCAACCCTTTCGACCCCACGAATTCCGGAAGGGCCAAGCTCGCGCCCGGCTCCAAGCATCACTGGAAATTCTGGAGCACGAAATTCGATTCCAGACCGCAGAGCGTCTTCCGCTACGGATACTCGTCACAGTACGGCGGCTATTACGCGGGCGGCACCCGGCTCAACCTGACGGGAACCGTCAGCTATCGCTTTCAGCCCTACGTCAGCCTTGCGGGGACGGCAACGTACAACGACATTCGCCTTCCCCAACCCTGGGGCCGCGTCAACTTCTGGCTGGTTGGCCCGCGCTTCGACGTCACCCTCACGAACACGCTCTACTTCACGACGTTCATCCAATACAACGAGCAGCAGAACAACGTGAACGTCAACACCAGGGTGCAGTGGCGCTACAAACCGGCATCCGACATTTTCCTCGTCTGGACCGACAACTACATTCCGGATCATGCGCAGCCGGGCCAGGACATCCCTGGGTTGATCACGGTTCGTAACCGCGCGCTGGTGCTGAAGTGGACGTATTGGTGGAACTTGTAACGCGATGCGCGGGAAGCCCGGCAATGCCGCGGCAGTCTGCCTGACTATGGGCGGCGAAGGGGTGCCAGCCACGGACGCAGCAGCATCGTGAGCGCCATCCCCGCAAGCATGCCGATCAGCATGGCGATGAAGTGAGAGAACGCGGGCGCATTCAGAATCGTCCCCAGCGGATGGCCGAGCAATCGTCCGCCGGCCATCATCCCGAAAATCATTCCCGCCGCATCCAGCAGCAGCACCCAGGCGAGCCGCAACGGAAAGGGCCGATACACGGCCAGGCACCGCGCCAATTGCACGGAGGGCGGAAAAGCGAAGAGCAGCATCAGCGCGTTCATGCCATTCACCCAACGGAATGCGCCGGAGTAGATCGGCATCGCGGCATGGTTCGCCATCGCGTGATGCGCGGCATGGGGTTGCATCGCGCCGAGCCCGCCATCGAGCATCCAGCCCAGGAGCATCCCAAACCCGCCCCACGCCATCATCAGCAGCAGCATGTCCGTGTGGGCGGGGAGCATGCGCCTTACCAGCCAAGCCTGCGCAGCCAGCCCGCCGATTGCGAGCGTCACCACCCAGATCTCAATTCGAAACTGCGCGGGGATCGCCCCGGCCCATTCGAGCAGCGCCGCTTGCGCCAGAAAGAAGAGAGCAAGCGAGAGCGCAATCGCACGCTCCGCCCATGCGGACAACGGCCGCCATCCGTTCACAGATATATCGCCATTGGCCATGCAAGCACCCCGATCACGCGGATTCTCCGCTGGAATGAGAGGGATTGCCGCCTATCCGGCGGATGGCCCCGCGGAAGCGGCTTCCGCCTCTCGTAAGCGCGGCTGCCGCCGCGGCCGGGACGACGAACGCCCGGAATCGCCCCCGAGCGCGTCGGCGTCGGCCTCCCCAAGCAGCGCCATCGCCCGCCACGTTACCTGCGCGCTCGACACCACCATCAGCACAGCCGCGCTCACCGGATGCAGGAATCCGGCCGCCGCCAGACCGATGCCGATGGTATTGTAGCCGATGGCCCAGCGGAAGTTGGTGCGCACGCGCCGCATGGTCTGTCTCGCAATTTCAAGCGCCGCCGGGATCGCCCGCAGGTCGCGGCCATCCCAGACGCCCCCGGCAACCGCGCGGGCAAGCGCCGTCCCCTCGTCCACCGCGATCGCGAAGGCGGAGGCCCCCATGGCGGGCGCGTCGTTGATTCCATCGCCCACGAACAGCACCTTGCGCCGGTCCCGCTGCCAGGCCTTCACGCGGTCGAGCTTTTCGAGCGGCGCAAGATTCCCCTGCACCGCGGCGATGCCCGCGCGCGCGGCCCGCGCATGCGTGTCTCCGCTCAACAGATGGAGCTCGACGCCCACTTCCCCGAGCCGGTCGAGGGCGCTCAAATGGCCCTCGCGAAACGCTTCCTCAAAAGTTGCCGAACCCGCGATCTGGCCGTCAAGACGGAAGAGGATTCCGTCTTCGGCTGGAGCGGCCGAAGCGGCTGGCCCGGCCTCCGCCAAAGCAGCGGAGCGGGAAACGACTTCCAGTTCATGAACGCGCCCGTCCCGGTTGCGGACGCGCGTCCAGATTCCTTTGCCGGGCAGGATGCGAAGCGCCTCGCGATGCCAGCGCGGCGCGGCGTCGGCGGGTTCGCCGGACAAGCCTCCGCATTCCAGCGCCCGCGCAAACGGATGGCTGAGCCCGCGCTCGGCAGCCGCCACCATGGCTCGCATCTCGGTTTCCGGATACGGGCTCGCGCCGCTCCAGGCAATGCTTGAAATCCGGCTCTCGGCCGCGGACAAGGTTCCCGTCTTATCGAAAGCAACCAGGTCCACCGCGCTGAGCGCTTCCACATCGGCGGCGCGGGTCACCCGAATCCCGATGGCGCTAAGGCGCGAGGTGGCCGTCCAGAGCGCCAGCGGCGTGGCGAAGCCGAGCGCGCAGGGGCATGCCACCAGCAGAACGGCCATCGCGTGAAAGAGCGCCTCGCTCGTGGGCGCGGCGTAACTCCACGCCGCGAAGGTGGCGACGGCGACGCCGCAAACGATGGGCACAAACCAGCGCGCCAGCCGGTCCGCGGCCTGCTGGGAATGGGACTTCGCGTCAATCCCGCTTCCCACCTGGCAGAGCAAGGCATCGAGCGATGCGTTATCGGGCAACGGGCACGCTTCCAGTTCGATCTGCGCGTCCAGCACGAAACTGCCCGCCATCACAGTCTCTCCGGCGGCGCGGGAGCGGGGGACGAATTCCCCGCGCAGCGAGGCCTCCTCAAACAGCGCCGGTTCCCCAAGCAGGATGCCATCGACGGGCGTCATCTCCCCCGGAAGCACCTGCACGCGCTCACCGGGTCGCACGTCCCGCGCCGCACGCTCTTCGAACTCGCCGGGCCGGACAAGCACCCGCGCGATGCGATTGGCCGCGGACAGGCTGCGAATCGCCTCCACCGCGCGATCCCGGGCCGCCCGGTTCAGTTCCGCCCCAAAGGCGTAGACCACCAGCAGCAGGCTCACGACCTCAAAATACACCGGCCCATTGCCGGCCAGAAGCGATTGCAGGGAGACCCCGAACGCCCCGGCCAGCGTGATCACAAACAGAAATTCCACCGCCAGACGGGCTTCCCGAATGGCTTGCCACGCTCCCCGAAGCAAGGGCGCGCCCACGAGGATCGCCACAAGAACCGTGGAGACCAGCAGACCGATGCGGACCGGCTGCGGATCCGACATCGCTTCATCCGAGGTGTTCACCGCGATGGCTACGGCCATGGCGTTCATCGCCACCACGGCGGAGAAGGCGATGCGGCCCCAGCGCCACATCGAAGCGGCCGAGGGCGTCGCGCATCCGCAGGCGCTTCCGGCAACTCCGCTGCTTCCGGGGGCGGGCATTTAGTTCGTCTTTGCCTCCGTCACCGGCGCGGCCGCCCCGCTTTCCAGGGCGGGGGCCGGTTCCTTGGCAAGGGCGTCGAGCGTCGCACCGGTCCAGGGCTCCGTTCTCGCGGCCGTCCGCGTGCGCATCGCCTTCACCAGCGCCGGCGAAACCTCGGGCGCCTTATTGCTCCATGAGGCCCGCACGTAGGTGAGGACGCCGGCGATCTCTTCATCGCTCAACTGGCCCCAGGCCGGCATGTCGCCATTGAAGGCCTGCCCCTTCACTTGAATCGGGCCGTGCAGGCCGTGCAGCAGGATGGCGGCGAGCACGTGCGGCGGCCCGCTCACACGCTCCGCGCCGTCCAGAGGCGGAAACGCCCCGGGAATCCCCGCGCCATTCACTTGATGGCACTGCGTGCAGTTGTTGAACGTGCGCTTGCCCACCACCATCAGATCGACGGGCTTGGCGGCGTCGGCCGCGCCGCCCGCCTGCCGGTAGAGCACGGCGGGATCTTCGTTGTAAACGTCCGCTCGAAAACCGCCGCCATTCTCGGCGATGTAATAGCCGCCCCAGCCGATCAGCGCGAAGAAGAACATCAGGAGCCACACCGGGGTGGGAGCGACGCCGTCCTTCGGCTCGCTCATTTCCCGAATGATTTGCTGGTGCATGGCCAGCACGTCCGGGCTGTTGCGGATTTCAACGTCGGTGGGATGAAGCGCCGGGTTGCGCATTCCCTTGCCCGCTCCCGCACCGGGAGTCGCACCTTCCGGACTTGTGGGTTTTGGTGTTTCGCTCATTCCGCCTCCGGCAAATCGACGCTCTTGTCGAGCGACATCAAATAGTCCACCAGGAACCGGCCCCGGCTGTTCGGGATGATGTACTTCGCGGTGGGTGTCTGCCACTCTTTGGGCAGGGCCACCGCGTCCGGCGGGGCAACCGCTTCCGCGCCCACCGTGAACAGAAACGGATGCGGCGGCATGATGCTCCCGGGCGAAGTAATCACGGGATTGTACAGGTGCAGGTATTGCCAGGTCTTGCTCGGCTGCCGGGCGCCGATGTTGGCGAGGTCCGGCCCGGTCCGCATGGTGCCGGTCAGGTTGATCGGGTCAAACATGTAGTCCCGCATGACGGTGCGGCGCTTGCCCCACCCGCGGTCGATATCCGCGCCGAAACCTTCCGGGCGAACCTGCTGCGTATGGCAATAGATGCAGCCGAGGTCCATGTACACCCTGCGCCCGGCTTCCGGCGGCCCGGTGAGCGGCTGCGGATAGAGCGTGCCATCCTCCGTCTTGAACTGCCCGATCTCGCTAAACTGCCAGTCCGGCACCAGCACCAGGCCCGATAGCGAGAAGACCACGGTGAAGATAACGCCAATAAAAATGAAGAGGGACCGATTCATTATGCAACCTCTCTCGCTCGTTCGCGGGCGCGCGCTTTCCGTTCTCGCTGTTTCCGCAAGGAGCGTGCCGTGGTTAGCAGCGTGGGGCCTTGCTGATCCGCGCCGTCACCGCGCAGCATCCGCCAAACCAGGTAGGCAAACACAAAATGGCCAACCGACATCAGCGTGCCCGCGACGCTCCGGCTCTCCAGCCACGGAATCGTGTATTTGACAACGTCCATGAACGGAATGTCGGGATTGTTCATCATCAGGCCCTGCACCCATCCGGCCCAGCCAAGCCCCACAACGTAGACAATCGAGCCGATCGCCGTCGTCCAGAAATGGATCTTGATGAGCGGCGCGGAACTCCATTCCCGCCGCAGAATGCGCGGGAAGATATAGTACATCGCCCCGAACATCATCATCGTGAAGAAGCAATACACGCCCAAATGGGAGTGCGCGATGGTGTGATGCGTGAAGTGCGCCACTTCGCTGAAGGACCGCAGCGCCGCCAGCGAGCCATGGAAGCTTACCAGCGTGTAGCTCATCGCCCCGAAGACCACGAAGCGCAGCGTGGGACTGGTCCGCAAATGGCTGAACTGGCCCAGCATCGTCATGTGGTGGTTGATGGCAACGGTGGTCACGGGGATGAACATCATCATGCTTCCCACGATGCCCACGGTAATCACCCAGGCGGGGATGGGGCCGCCAACCAGATGGTGCGTTCCCGCCCAGTTATAGAAGAGCGCCAGCGTCCAGAAACCGAGCAGCGAGAGGTGATAGCTGTGAACGGGGCGTCCCGTCACCTTCGGGATGAAATAGTAGGCCGACGCAAGACCGATGGGCGTAAGCCACAGGCCGAGCACGTTGTGCGCAAACCACCAGTTCGCGATCGCGCGGACGGTGCCGTTGATATGCGGCGCCTGGGTGAGGATCAGGGCGGAGACGTAAAGGAAGGGGAACCAGAGAACGCCGCCGTAAATGTACCATTGCGATACGTACGTGTGATGCACCTTGCGGCGCATCATCATGACAAGAGTCGCATAGATGATCAGCACCAGACAAAAACCAAAGAAGCCCAGAACCGGCACGGGAAACTCCAGCCACTCCGTGCTGCTGCTGTATCCGATAAGGATTGCCACCATCCCGTACGCGACGCCGACGTTCCACACGAGGCCGCTGACGGGAAGCAACAGTGGCAGCGGCAGACGCACCCGCCCCATCCTTGCTTGCAGCCAAAGGAGCGTCCCGATGGCCGCCATCACCGCCCAGCCGTAGATCATCGAATTCAGGTGGGCTGGGCGCACGCGCCCGAAGGTGAGCCATTCCCAATCGGCGAGAAACCCCGGAATGTGCATCTTCAGGGAAGCCAGGATGGCCAGAACGCTCCCGAGGAGCAGCCAGAAAACGGCGCTCGTGTAATAGATCAGAACCGTCTGCCTGCACGATCTGTCCGTCTGCACTCGCGTGAGAAGCTCCTGCGAATCCAGGGCTTCCGGCTTGTTGGGTACGGCTACCGACGCCATTTTGCCTCCATCGCTCTGACGTTATTTCCCGAAGCGGTTCGGGCTGAGGGCGCGGCACCGGGGAAAAAGTCGGTTGGCGTCCCAACGGGTTCGTCGTCGTCGAAGATGCTCTCCGCCCCCTCCCGCAGACCGTGAAACTGGCCCGTCCGAATGGCCCAAACCAGTCCCCAGACCGCGGAAAGACCCAGCACAACGGCGGAACCCCAAATCACCACGTAAACAACTAACACAACACCTCCCCGGCGGGCCGGATGGAACCAAATCTCAAACGTACCAGAAACGTCGCGCCCGCCGGTCCCGGTCGAGACAGGCCGATGCGGCAAGTGCCGTGGCGACGCCGGAAGTCACAGTGGAACTTCCTGCGAAACCGTACATTCTCTCGTTTGATGAGAACCGCCACCAGAAAGTGGCAGAATTTCCCCTGCAAGATCGCCTTTGCGTCTCGAAGCCGAATTCGGTATCGGGATGCAAGGCACTCCGGCGGCCCAGTGTACCGTCAGCTTACTACCAACGGACACACGGTTGCACGCTACTCCCAGGGGATCTGGGTGGGAATATCTCGGAAACGCGGTTTCGCGAAGATGCAAAACCGCGCCTGAGTGGAAGGTTTTGATGACAATTCAGCGGACCGGACGGCCCGCGGAGCTATCGATGCGCCCGCGGAGCTATCGATAAGTCCGCGGCAAACTGCTTGCGCCCATCAGGAACGTGTCGACTCCGTGGGCGGCGTTGCGGCCCTCGGAAATCGCCCAGACCACCAGCGATTGTCCCCGGCGGACGTCGCCCGCCGCAAACACGCCCGGCACGGAGGTCATGTAGTTGGCATCCGCCCTGGCATTGCCGCGCGCATCGAGCTCGTAGCCCAACTGATCGGCAATGCCGCCCGTCTTCGGCCCCACGAATCCCATCGCGAGCAGCACCAGATCGGCCGGCAGGCTGAATTCGCTGCCCGCCTCGGCTTCAAACTTCGGCGGTGCGCCCACCTTCACGGCATGCAACTGGCGGACATTTCCTTCTTCATCGCCTGAGAAGTGCGTCGTATTCACGCTCCACACGCGTTCGCCGCCTTCTTCGTGCGAGGTCTCCGTGCGGAGCCGCAGCGGCCAGAGCGGCCACGGCGTGCTGGCCGCGCGTTCGGCCGGCGGCTTCGGGAACAGTTCCAGTTGGGTAATGGACTTCGCGCCCTGCCGCGCGGAGGTTCCGAAGCAATCGGCTCCGGTATCGCCCCCGCCGATGATGACGACGTGTTTGCCCGCCGCCGAAATCTCGCCTTCGTTGTACCCCGTCTCTTCCTTGGAGACCCTCTTGTTCTGCTGCGGCAGAAACTCCATCGCAAAGTGGATCCCCTTCAGTTCGCGCCCCGGAATGGAGAGGTCCCTGGGGCTCTCCGCGCCCATCGCGAGCAGCACCGCATCGAACTCCGCGCGCAGCCGCGCGCCTTCGATCTCGACCCCCACATTTGCATTCGTATGGAACTTCACCCCTTCGGCTTCCATCTGGGCCAGTCGCCGGTCAATCACCCATTTCTCCAGCTTGAAATCCGGGATACCGTAGCGCAGCAGACCGCCGGGTTTGGCGTTCTTCTCAAAGACCGTCACCCAATGCCCGGCCCGGTTCAGTTGCTGCGCCGCGGCCAGCCCGGCCGGGCCGGAACCGATGACGGCAACCTTCTTGCCCGTGCGATGCGCGGGGGGCTCCGGCTTCACATAGCCGCTCTCCCACGCCCGCTCGACGATGGCGCGCTCGATCATCTTGATCGAAACCGGAGGCGCATTGATTCCCAGCACGCAGGCGGCTTCGCACGGCGCGGGGCAGATGCGTCCGGTGAATTCCGGGAAGTTGTTGGTCGAATGCAGCATCCGGATCGCGTCTTCCCACCGGTCGCGGTAGACGAGGTCGTTCCAGTCCGGAATGATGTTGTTCACCGGGCAGCCGGAATGGCAGAAGGGGACTCCACAATCCATGCAGCGCGCGGCCTGCGTCTTCACCGTGTCGGCGGGCATCGGCTGATAGACTTCGAAGTAGTCTTTCACCCGCGCTTCCACCGGCCGCCTGGCGATCTCCACACGCTCAAATTCGAGGAATCCGGTAATCTTACCCATGCAGCACCTCCGCCGGTCCACTTCCATTGGCCGGCATCACGGGCAACCTCGCCCGCTCCGTCTCCCGCGCGCTCTGGTTCTCCCTCTGCGCGACGACTCGCTGATATTCATGCGGAAACACTTTGACGAACCGCGGCAGCATCCGGTTGAAGTGTTCAAGGATCCACTTGGCCTTGGGGCTGCCCGTATACTCCACGTGCTTTTGAATCAGTTCGCGAAGAATCTTTTGATCCGCATCGCCAGTCGCGGGCACCAGGTCCACGCTCTCCGTATTGCACTTGTGCCGGGCGAACTCACCCACTTCGTCCACGACGTAAGCGACGCCTCCGGACATGCCCGCGGCGAAGTTCCGCCCCGTGCCGCCCAGCACCACCACCGTGCCGTTCGTCATGTACTCGCAGCCATGGTCGCCCACGCCTTCCACCACCGCCGTGGCCCCGCTGTTGCGCACGCAGAAGCGCTCGCCGGCCACGCCGTTGAAATAGGCCTCTCCGCTGGTGGCGCCGTACATCACGGTGTTGCCAATCAGGATGTTTTCTTCCGGCAGGAAGGAGGAGCGCTTGGGCGGATACACCACAATCCGCCCGCCGCTGAGGCCCTTGCCCACATAGTCGTTCGAATCTCCTTCCAGCACCAGAGTGATGCCGCGCTCCAGGAATGCGCCGAAGCTTTGTCCGGCGGATCCGCTGAACTTGAAGACAATGCTGTCCGGCGGCAGAGGATCTTCGCTGAACGCGCGCGCCACGCGGCCGCTCAGCATCGCGCCCACCGTGCGATGCACGTTGCGGATCTCCATCTCCGCCTTCACCGGCTGCCGCGCCTCAAGGGCGGGCGAGGCGATCTGGATCAGCTCATGATCGAGCGCCGCATCGAGGCCGTGATCCTGCGAGCCTACGCAGTGCTTGGCCACGCGGGAAGGCAGCTCCGGACGGTGCAGAATGGAATCGAAGTTCAGCCCGCGCGCCTTCCAGTGGTCCAGGTCCGCCCGCATTTCGAGCCGGTCCGTCTGCCCGATCATCTCGTTCATCGTGCGGAAGCCCAGCTTGGCCATGATCTCGCGCAACTCGTCGGCCACAAAGAAGAAGTAGTTGATCACGTGCTCCGGCTGGCCGGTAAACTTGGCGCGCAGCACGGGATCCTGCGTCGCCACACCCACCGGGCAGGTGTTCAGGTGGCACTTGCGCATCATGATGCAGCCCATCGTCACCAGCGGCGCGGTGCTGAAGCCGAACTCTTCCGCGCCGAGCAACGCGGCCACCGCCACGTCGCGCCCGGTCTGCAGCTTGCCGTCGGTTTGCACGACAATGCGGCTGCGCAGGTCGTTCATCAGCAGCACCTGCTGCGTTTCGGCCAGGCCCAGTTCCCAGGGGATTCCCGCGTGCTTGATCGAGGTTAGCGGAGAAGCTCCGGTGCCCCCGTCGTGGCCACTGATCAGCACGACGTCGGCATGCGCCTTGGCCACGCCGGCCGCCACAATTCCCACGCCCACTTCCGCCACCAGCTTCACGGAAATCCGCGCCTGCGGGTTGGTGTTCTTGAGGTCAAAGATCAACTGCGCCAGATCTTCGATCGAATAGATATCGTGGTGCGGCGGAGGCGAGATCAATCCCACGCCGGGCACCGAATGGCGCACCCGCGCGATGACCTCATCCACCTTGTGGCCGGGAAGTTGGCCGCCCTCGCCGGGTTTGGCGCCTTGCGCGATTTTGATTTGCAATTCATCGGCATTCACCAGGTAACTGGTGGTGACGCCGAAGCGGCCGGAAGCCACCTGCTTGATCGCGCTTCGCCGGGAATCCCCGTTCGCAAGCGGAGCGAAACGCGCCGGGTCTTCCCCGCCCTCGCCGGTGTTGGATCGCCCGCCGATGCGGTTCATCGCAATCGCCAGCGTCTCATGCGCCTCTTTGCTGATGGAGCCGAACGACATCGCGCCGGTGGCGAAGCGCTTCACAATCTCGGACGCGGGTTCCACTTCTTCGAGCGGGATCGGCTGCGCCGCTTCCCGGAAGCGCATCAACCCCCGGATGGTGGCCAGTTGCGTCTGCTGGTTATTGATGTGCTCCGCGAACTCTTTGTAGGTGGCGTAGGAATTGCCCCGCACCGCGTGCTGCAGTTTGCTCACCGTCAGCGGATTGTAGAGGTGATACTCGCCCTGCACGCGGTACTGATACGAACCGCCCACTTCGAGCTCCGGTTCATCGCGCGACATCCTGCGGAAGGCAAAGCTGTGCTTCATCTGCGCTTCCCGCGCGATCACGTCCACGCCGACGCCTTCAATGCGCGAGGGCGTTCCGGTGAAGTACCGGTCAATGAAATCCTTGTTCAGCCCGATGGCCTCAAAAATCTGCGCGCCGCGATAGCTCTGCAGCGTGGAGACGCCCATCTTCGAGAAAACCTTCAGCAGCCCTTTGTTCACCGCCTTGACGAACTTCTTGTGCGCCGTCTCCGCGGAAACCTCGCCCAGCAGGCCGCGCGCGCTCAGATCGTCGAGCGTCTCGAACGCCAGAAACGGATTCACGGCGCTCGCGCCGTAGCCGATAAGCAGCGCGTAATGCATCACCTCGCGCGGTTCGCCGGATTCGACGATCAGCGCGCACTGCGTCCGCAGCTCCTCGCGGGTAAGGTGGTTGTGCACCGCGCTCAACGCCAGCAGGCTGGGGATGGGCGCGTACTCCTGGTCAAGCCCGCGGTCTGAGAGGATCAGCAGCGTGTAGCCCGATTTCACGGCCAGCGACGCCCGCTTGCAGAGCGCGTCGAGGGCGCGCTGCAGCCCATCCGCGTGGTCCTGGACGCGGAAGAGCGTCGGCAGGGTGGTGGCCAGAAAATCTCCGCTCGACATCCGCCGCAGCTTCTCCAGATCCTTGTTCTCCAGGATCGGGTGCGGCAGCTTCAGCAACTGGCAATGCTCCGGCGTCTCCTCCAGGATGTTGCGCTCGCTGCCGATGTAGCTGACGAGCGACATCACGAGCTCTTCGCGGATCGGGTCAATCGCCGGATTGGTGACCTGCGCGAAAAGCTGCTTGAAGTAGTGGAAGAGCGGCTGCGGCTTGTCCGAGAGACAGGCGAGCGGCGTATCCGTGCCCATGGAACCGATCGCCTCCGCGCCGCCCGTCGCCATCGGCGTCATCAGCACGCGGATGTCTTCGTCGGTGTAGCCGAAGGCGCGCTGACGCTCCAGCAGCGTTTCGTGTGACGCCGGGAAGGTGCGGCCCGCGAGCGGCAGATCCTCGAGTCGCACCTGGTTTTCCTGAATCCAGCGCCGGTACGGCTGCCGGGATTTCAGTTCATTCTTCAGTTCTTCGTCCGGGACGATCCGGCCCTGTTCCAGATCGGCCAGGAACATGCGGCCGGGCTGCAAACGCCCCTTGGAACGCACATTCTCCGGCTCCACGCCGAGCACGCCGGTTTCCGACGCCATGATCACCAGATCGTCATGCGTGACGTAGTAGCGCGCGGGCCGCAGGCCGTTGCGGTCGAGCGTCGCGCCGATCACCTTGCCGTCCGTGAAGGCCACCGCCGCGGGGCCGTCCCAGGGCTCCATCAGCGAAGCGTGAAACTCGTAGAACGCCTTGCGGTCGTCGTCCATCGTCACGTCCGCATCCCAGGCCTCCGGGATCAGCATGGCCATCACATGCGGCAGGCTGCGCCCGGCCAGAGTGAGCAGCTCCACGGTGTTATCCAGCCCCGCGGAATCGCTTCCGCCGGGTGTGATGATCGGGTACAGCTTTTTGAGATCGTCGCCGAACAGCTTGCTTTCCAGCACGCTTTGCCGCGCGGTCATCCACGCCACGTTGCCGCGAATGGTGTTGATCTCTCCGTTGTGGCAGATGTAGCGGAAGGGGTGCGCGAGATCCCAGGTGGGGAACGTGTTCGTCGAGAAGCGCTGATGCACCATGCAGAGAGCGCTGACAAAATCGGGGTCGTTCAGATCCTGGTAGAACTCGCGAATCTGCGGGGCCAGCAGCAGGCCCTTGTAGACGATGGTGCGCGTCGAGAACGACGAGATGTAAAAGAAATCCTTTTCCTTGATGTCCGACTGCGCCACCCGGTTCTGCGCCAGCCGCCGCGTGACGTAGAGCTTGCGCTCCAGCGCCATCTGGTCGGTCCCGGCCGGCGCCTTCACGAAGACCTGGGCAATCAGCGGCTGCGTCGTCCGGGCCACCCGCCCGATGGCATCCGGATTGATGTAGCACGAGCGCCATCCCAGCAGCTCCAGGCCCTCTTCGGCGATCACCTTTTCGAGCAGCGCCTCGCAGCGCATCCGCTCGTAGCGGTCCACCGGAAGAAACACCATCCCCGCGCCGTACTGCCCTTCGGGCGGCAGCGAAAAGCCCAGCTTGCGCGCTTCTTTCGTGAAAAACGCGTGCGGAATCTGGGTGAGCAGACCCGCGCCATCGCCCGTCTCCGGGTCGCATCCGCAGGCTCCGCGATGCGTCAGATTGACGAGAATCTCCAGCCCTTTGTCGATAATGTCATGGGAACGCTTCCCTTTGAGGTGGGCGACGAAGCCCAGCCCGCAGGCGTCCTTTTCAAGTGCCGGGAGGTAGAGCCCCTGGGGCTCCGGCAGCCATGGAGAAGGTTTATGATGGCTCATGGTGTTGAGGGTGGTTTCCGCGGCCTTGGCCCGGAAAGGCATGACCCAGAATAACGCCCGCGTTGAACATTAGTCAACACGATTCTGAAGTTTTCTATTATAAGATACACTACTGTTATGCACTTCCGGGCAGATAGCGACCATCTTCGCTTGTTTCGCGATGTCGTCAATTACAAGAGCATCAGCAAGGGAGCGGAGGCCAACGGCATCAGCCAATCGGCCGCCAGCCAGCACATCCAGGAACTCGAACGCCGCCTGGATGCCTCGCTGCTGGACCGCTCCACGCGCCCGTTTACCGTGACGGAAATCGGGCAGCGCTACCTGAAGTTTTGCCAGGACGTGATCCATCGCTGCGAGGCGTTCGAAGCGGAGCTCGAGCAATTGAAAAACGAAGTAAGCGGCACCTTGCGCGTGGCGGCCATTTACTCCGTGGGGCTCACAACGATGTCGGAGGTGGAAGAGACCTTCCGCACCCGCTTCCCCGCCGCTTCGCTTGAAGTGACGTATCTCCGGCCGGAGCGGATTTATCAATCCGTCGAGAAGGAGCTCTGCGACATCGGGCTTCTCAGCTATCCCGAACCCACGCGCGAGCTCGAAGTGATTCCGTGGCTGAACGAAACGATGGTCCTCGGTGCCGCGCCAGATCACCCGCTGGCCCGCAAGGCAAGCGTCACGCCCGCCGAGATGAACGGAGCCGCCTTCATCGGCTTTGACCAGGACCTGCCCATCCGAACGCACATTGACCGTTTCCTGCGGGAACACAAAGTCCACGTGCAGCGCGTGATGAACTTCGACAACATCCAGATGATCAAGGAAGCGCTGGTGCTGGGCCGCGGCGTCGCGATCCTCCCGCTCCGCATGCTGGACGCGGAAATCCAGGACGGCCGGCTGTGCGCCATCCGGATCGATACCGACGACCTCATCCGTCCGCTCGGCATCATTTACCGGCGCAAGCGGCCCCTCAGCCGCGTGGCCCGGCAATTCTGCGACCTGCTGCAGCGCGAATTCAGCGAGAGCGGCGCGGGCGTGGCACCGGCATTAGCGGCCCGTTGAGCGCACGGAACGCCTAATCCGCTTGCCGCGCCGTTAGCAGCCGCAGTTCATCGCTCAATTCATAGAGCCGGTCTTCGGCATTCTGGATCTTTACCGGCCCGCCCGATTCCTTGGCTTCCGCCAGCTTCTGGCGCGCTTTCTCCACCTGGCGAGCGAGGCGTTCCATTTCGCGCGCGGCGTCACGTTCCTTCGCGGCCGCGGCCCGTTTCACCGTTGCCGCCCTGGGCGTCCTTTTCTTCGGAGGCATTCGCAGCGCGGAGCCGCCTCCCGACGCTTCCTCCGCAGCGGCAGGCCCGGCCGCACGCGTTGGCGCGATCTGCGGCGCTCCCGCGCTGGCGGCCGACGCCGATGGGGCCGAGAGCGGGGCCGGGGCCGATAGCGGGGCTGGCGAAGGCCGCGGGACGGGAGACGGCAACGCAGCCGCTCCCGGCTTCCGCGCGGACGGGCGCGCCTTGCCCTTCTTCGCGAACTTGGGGTTCACCGGAAATTTCACCGTGTGCCCGAAATCTTCGTAGAGATCGTGCTGCACCTGCTGGGCTTCCCGCACCAGTTCATGGAAGCGCTCCACCAGCAGGTTCTGCGCCTGCGCCTTCAGCGCCGCGCCTTCTTCTTTCCAGCGCCGGTAGCTTTGCAGCACGTCGCTCGCATTCTTTTGCCTTGCATCCGCCATACAAGCCGAGTATTTCGAGCTTCGCCAAAATTCGCAAGTGCCGCCGCCACCTAAACGCCCGCGGCTAATGAGCCTCTTCCAGGCGATCCTCCCCCTGCGTGAGCCACGAAAGATCGAACGTTGCCAGCGTAAGCGCCGCGATCTGGAACCGGTCGCGGCCCGGTTCGCCGCGTTCATAGAGCACGTAGATGCGGCCATCCTTGCCGGTGTGGATGTCGGCATAGCCGCTCCAGCCCGCGTCCACCACGCGCTTCACCCGCCAGGATGCGCCTTCGTCGTAACTCATCTGCACGGTGAGGTTCCGCCGGTCGCGGCCCTGTCCCGGTTTCCCCGCCTCTGCGCCAACAAGGAGGTTGTCCGGGTTGACGAACAGGATACGGTTCCGGCGTCCATCGCCCGCGCCGCTCAACCGCGCGATGCTGCCGAAGCAAATGGGTTCGTTCAATTCGTCCTGAAAGCGCGGGCGCGTCCACCCGGTTGCGCCGTCGGCGCTGGTGGTGACGAGCCTCCGGTTTGCCGGGGACTCCGTGCGAATATTCAGCATCACCCGCCCATCGGCAAGCTGCACCGCGACGGTCTCGCTCGCGTTCACCCACTCCCGTGTATGGGGAACGGCAATCTCCCCGGCATGCCAGGTCGCCCCGCGATCGTCGCTATAAATGGTGGATGCCACCGACGGCCGGTGCGCATTGCCGCCCGTGCCCAGGGCGAGCCAGACCGGCACCACCAGACGCCCACTCTTCAACTGAATCCCATGCCCCGGCCCCGTGGCGATCACCTTCCACGCATATTCCTTTCGGAACTCCTCGAACGCGCCCGTAATATCCACCGGCTTTGAGAACGTGCGGCCATCGTCGTCACTCCGCATATAGAATGCACGCATGTATTCCAGGCAGAAGAGAAAATGCACTGCCCCCGATTGCGCATCGGCAATGGCGACCGGGTTGTTGTACGTGAGCGCCTCCGGATCCGGACCCTTCCGGACCGGGGAAAGCGGGTTCCTTCCCTTCTCTCCGGGCACGCGTGCGATTATCCGCTGCGGAGACCACGATCTCCCGCCATCCGTGCTCCGTCGCAGCACAATGTCAATCGAACCCCAGTCGCCGCTCCCGCCCCGCCGCGCCTCCGCATAAGCCAGCAGCGTCCCCGCCCGCGTCACCACCAGACCTGGAATCCGATAAACCTCGTATCCGTGCGTCCCCGCCGGGAAGACGTCCGTAGAGCGGATCTCCCCGTCCGTGGAAGCCGAGGCGGCACCGGCCGCGGCAACGGGCGCGGCACTGGGTACGGCACCGGACGCGGCATCCGCCATTCGCGCCAGCGCCATCAGCAAGCACACCGCCAACACCACGCATCCGAACCAACCCGCCCCGCCCAGAAGCCTCCAGCCCAACCAACAAAACCGCATACGCTCTCTTCCCCCCCTTCGCCCAACCCGCCAAGCCTCAGGGCGATAAAAGCCAAGCTACTGCACGCTCGAGGCTCACAGCAAATCCGCCTCCCGCCCCGGCACGCATGCCATCTTCGGCAGATTCCGCACCGTCCCTATCGCTTCCCTTTCACGAATAAAACCAGCGTCGCTCCGCTCCGATAGCAATTGGCAGCATCCCGGAGCACGGGGCATCTTTAGTGGAATGCGCTCGCAGCTCCCGCCAACGCCCCGGAAGCATCGAGGAGACAGCCCGACACTCGCTGAATGGGCTAAACAACCACCGCCTCAAGGCGGTGGTTGTTTAGTGAGGCCTTTCCGGTCAGTTCCTTTGCGGAGCGGAGCCTGTCAAGGCAGTGCGGAGCGCGCCCGAAGGGCTTGGCCATTACAGGCGAGCACTGCCTCCACTCTGGAACTTGTTGGGGAGCAGAGATCGACGAGCCCGCTCCTCCTAACACGCGGCGAACGGGAGGAGCGTTCGGGAAGGGCAACTTCCCCCCATTCGTCTTGGCCCCTTCCACGAGAGCCGGACTCTGCGCGATCTGGCCACTCTAATGCTGGAAGAGATACATGAAGAATGAAATGGCGAACGACTTCGTCACCTTTTTCCCAAGGCATCCGAAACTCCGGAGGGCGGCTTTCAACGGGGCGAAGGCGGAAGCCGCCTTCAAGAAGAAGTCTAATCGGAAACGCAGTTCCAACACATTATCCGCGATTCACTCGATACGCCTGCCTTCGACGAGTCCCACGCCTGGTCGGCACGTCGGATCGTTCGACGAAAAAGTGCCGGAGTGGAAGACCATTCGCGATCTGGCGGCAGTTGCACTTCAAGCCGATAGGAGCTACGAGGGGTAAGCCAAAGCCAGCACCACAAGCGCGCTGGCCGCCATCCGTCCGCACGGCACGGCGCTCGACGGCTTCATGACTTCACAAGCTTCCGCCGGTTGGCCCAAACCTTTTCGAACGCCTTTCCATACTGTTCGTTGACCTCCGTGGCGTCGCCACAAAATTGGGGCAGGAAGATGTGCCCGCGATTCACCTGCTCGGTCCCTGGCATGGCCGCCGGAATCGTAGGCGCGTGATGCCACCATTTCGCCTCGGAATAGATCGTCAGTTTGTGCTGCTGTGGGTAGTCCCAGTACGATGCGCGGACCCCCTCGGCCTTCAGCGCGTCAATCACCGCATCGCGAGGACAGCCTGCCTTGCCCTCGTCGAACATCAGCATGTTGCCGTAGTAATACCCGCGGTGCTGGTCGGGCCGGCAGCGCGGCTCAGTGAGTCCGGGAAGCTGGCACAGACGCTCGTTCAGCTTCCGGACATTCGCCGCGATCGCCGCGTTGCGCTCGTCGAGCCCCCGCAACTGCTGGCGGGCCACCGCCGCGGCGAACGGATGCATGCGGAATTTCTGGCCGAAGCCCGTGCCGGCATAGCGTCGCACGGGGCTATCGGCGGCAAACTTCTCCGGATCCTCGTAATGTCCAAACGCCGCCGCTCGCTCGAAGTACTCGCGGGTCTGGTACATTCCCATGCCGCCCTCCACCGACGGCATGGGTTTGCTGGCCTGGAAACTGTAGATGCCCATGGCACCCCAAGTGCCCATCGCCTTGCCTTGCATCGATGCGCCGTGCGCGTGCGCGGCGTCTTCAAGAACGATCAGCCCCTTTTCCTTTGCCCACGAAGAGATGTGGTCCATTTCGCAAGGCAATCCCCAGGAATGCATGGCAACCAGCGCTCGGGTCCGCGGCGTAAGTTTGCGCTTTGCGTCTTCCAAATCGAAACAGGCCGTCTTCGGATCGATGTCGATGAAGATCGGGACGTATCCGAAGAAGCGCATTGCCAGGCACGTCGCGAAGAAAGTGTACGACGGCACCATAATCTCGCTGCCAGCCGGCAGGTCAAGCGCGAAATACATGCTGGTCAGCGCACTGCTTCCGTTCATGTGCGCCTTGACGAACGGCGCCTTCGTGTAGTCCTGCCATTCCTTCTCGAATTGCGGCAGTTCGGCGTAGAAGCGCCCGTTGTCGATCAAGTCGTGGAGCGCTTTCTTTTCCGCGTCTCCGTAGCGCGGCCAGCGCGTGAGCGCGGTTACCCGGGATGCGGACACCGTGACCGCCTTGGGACCGCCGGACAGAGCCAGTGCCTCCGTGCCCACTTGCGCGGCCGGAGCCGCGTCGGTGTTCGCAAGTCCAGCCAGGGCGGCACCGCCGGCTTGCACGAACGATCTTCGCGTCGTGCGCGAGTTCCTTGCTCCTGCTCTCGGCATCTTTTGGTTTCTCCTAACCCGTAAGTACTTCCCGAATCGCTCTCTTAAGGACCATTTCCGTGCCCGGACCCGAATTGGAGGCGCTGGGTTCATATCCTCCTTCACTCCACGCACGATCCGTACAAAGATAGCCGGGACCCAGATCGGTGTAGCCGGCAACGGCGACGAAGTCCCTCGGCCGCAGACTTTGCGCATACTTTTGGAATGCAAGCATGGGCTCGCCCGGCAAATGGAGAATGCGAAGATTCCCCAGCGTCAGCGCCGTCGCAACCAGCGGCTCCTTCCTCTTGGCGAATGCCAGCCGGAGGGCCGCCTTGTATACGTTGTCTCCCGCGGAAGGCCCCGCGGCGGCAATTTTGGCAAGGTCGCCGGCGTTTTTCGCTGGCAGGGAGGCTGGGCGCGGAAGCACGATGTTCGAGCTTCGCGATGTAATCGTGGAGGCGGGCTGAAACCGGGTCGCGGCGATCGCCGCGCGCATCCCCTCCTCCATCCGTTGCGCCAGGCCGCTTCGTGCCGCACCCCGGTCGTTGTACTTGCCCACCGTCACGTCACCCGCGCATCCGGTGAAGTAGATCTGAGGGATGCCCTCACGCTTTTCCAGCGCCTCGCGAGCGTCGCCGACGAAATCGCCGCTCACGTGTCCGTCACAGCAAAACGTCTGCGGGTGCGTGGCGTAATAATACAGGCGCGCCAGCGTCTTGCCCTTGGCCGCGAACGCGATCGTCTTGATCCCTGGATCGATCGGCCCTTCGGGAAGTGCCGCAAGGGCGGGATCGTTCCCGCTCCCGCTCCAGCGAGTGGCCAGTTTTCCGTCCGGCATCGTCACGCGCCGCGCCGAGGCCACGCGTTCGACGGCGGCCTCCCCGCTTCCAATCTGATCGAACGAATGCATTTGCGCCGCCGCGTCTCGCACCGCCTGCGATAGCCGGCCGATCACACGGCCCAGAAACGCATCGGTCACTCGCAATGGCGGCTTCGGCAGCCCCTCCAGCAGGGCGTAGGCGCTGCCATCCACGTAAGGCGCCGTATGCTGGTGTACCGTCTGTACAAGCACGCGGTCCGCGCGGGTGCCAGCCGCCTTTGCGATGGCACCGCGAAACAGAGCGTGCGTTGCATTGCAAATCGCGCACCAGTCGACCGCGCAGAGCACATACCGGTTGCCGCCAGAGTCGAGGATGACCCCCTTGGCCCATAGCAAGCCGTCGACTTGGAGGGCAGGCTTTGTCCAGATCAGCGGTTCGCCCGGCTCCGGCGTCACGTCGGAACGAAATACGCCAATCCGCGGTGCTGCTGTAACCGCGCACAACGGTCCACTCGCCGCCGCAGCCGCCAGGAAAGCGCGCCGAGTGGCCCTTCCCGCAAGGCCCGGGTGCGCCTCGCACGCATCGCGAACTGATGCTCTCATTTTCAGTAGGAGTATATAGGTCGAAATCCGGGCCGTCAATGAAGAGTTCGCTTCGAAGAATCTGCATGATGCCTCGCCAAGCCGTCATCCGCGTGTGAAGATCGCGAGACCTCCCTGTTCCGCCGTCAGACAACTCTAAGCCCATTATCGGCGGAGCGGAAAAGAGAAAAGAGGGACAGCACGGTGGACTGCACTCTTCGACTGAGACACGGAATATTGAAGAATCAGGGACAGCTTGATTCTGCCATCATTGTCTCACTGTGTGGGGCGGCAAGGAGCGCGCTCCTTGCCGCCCGTCGTTCCTGTTCGGCTTGTTCGAACTCGGCCGGCGGGAGTTGGCCAGCCTGCAGCTGACCCCAGGGCTGATCACAGCGTAGAAACTCAAGCCGCGTGCCGGGGCAGCACTTCGTGTTCGATCTTTGATCCGAGGGCGTCTTCGGCAGTTTCGAGATCGTACTTGGACTGTAAATTGATCCACATCTGAGCCGAGGTGCCGAAATAGCGAGCCAGCCGTAATGCCGTATCCGCGGAGATGCCCCTCTGGCCCTTCACGATTCCGCCGATCCGATTCGCAGGCACGCGTAAAGCGAGAGCAAGGGCGTTGACAGACAGGCCGGACTCCCTCAGGAGGTCCTGCAACACCTCCCCCGGGTGAACCGGCGGCAGACGATTCTCTTTCTTGCTGGCCATTTCAATGCTCCCTAGTGATAATCCACGATTTCCACATTGTGGGCGTCGCCGTCCTTCCAGTTGAAGCAGATTCGGAACTGGTCGTTGATTCGAATGCTGTGCTGGCCTTTGCGATCGCGTTTGAGGGCTTCCAGGTGAAGACCCGGCAGTTTGAGATCGCCAAGCGATTTCGCCGCGTCCAAAAGGGCCAGCCGGATCCGGGCTATCTTCTCGATGGACTGGAACTTCCGGCTGAACTGTCGATCCAGTAGATGCTGGACTTCTTTGTCGCGGCACGAACGGATCATACATCTTTTATAATACGTCAGTCGTACAATTCCTGCAATACATGCCTGGCTCCGTCGCCAATCCCGCGCCAACCGCGGTAATGCCCAACTCGCTCTCTCGCGCGTTCGTCCAAGCGCGCGAGTACCCGGTCATCGACAACGAGTATCGGAATGGCGAGTCGCAACGGTCCGCGCAGGCTTCCACCAGCAGGAAGAAGTGGA
>JBDIBK010000048.1:0-28714 GCA_039812845.1 Bryobacterales bacterium | reverse complement strand
CTCGATCCTCAAGGCCAAACGATCACCACGGCCCTCAACGGATTCGGCTATCGTGCCATACGGAGCGTCCGCCAGGGGAAGTACTTTGACCTTGAGTTCGACGACTCTCTGGATGAAGGCGCGGTTCGGGAGCAGTTGGCGAAGATCTCGCACGAAGTGCTGGCAAATCCAGTGATTGAAGAATATTCGGTGGAGCTGCTGGGCTAACGCAATCGCCTTGGCCGCTGCATCGGTTAGCGGCTGCCTGTACGCTCCTCAACCGGTCTGGAGACTTCTTTCGCTCATCTGCTGAGGCTGAAAACATGTGCGGCATCATCGGTTACCTCGGTGCGCGTTCGGCGGTTCCCGTCATCATTGAGGGGCTCCGTAAGCTGGAATATCGCGGCTACGATTCCGCTGGGATCGCCGTGATCGACGACTCGGGGAAGCTCGATGTGCGCCGCGCGCTGGGAAAGCTGCGCAACCTGGAAGATGCGATCCACGTGCATCCGCTAAGCGGCCAGACCGGCATCGGGCACACGCGCTGGGCGACGCACGGGCGGCCCTCGGAGGAGAACGCGCACCCGCATGCAGGGCCGGGAAAGCGTGTGGCTGTCGTTCACAACGGCATCATTGAAAACTACGTTGCCCTGCGCCAGGAACTGGAAAGCGCGGGCCATACGTTCACCACGGAAGCCGACACGGAGGTGATCGCGCACCTCATCGAAGACTGCCTGGAGGACGATCTCACCGTCGCCGTGCGGAATACGGTGCAACGACTTCAGGGAAGTTTTGCAATCTCAGTGATTTGTGTCGAAGAGCCGCAAAAGATTGTGGCGGCACGCTATGGCCCGCCCGTGGTCGTGGGGCTCGGCGAGGATGAGTATTTTCTGGCGAGCGACGTTACGCCGCTTCTTTCCCACACGCGGGATATGTTCTTTCTGTCGGACGGTGATATGGCCGTGCTCACCAGGGACGGCGTCCGCCTAATGGATTTTTCCGGAAAGCCGATTAACCGCTCAATCACCCACGTGCTCTGGGACCCGATCATGGCGGAGAAGGGCGGCTTCAAACATTTCATGCTGAAGGAGATCTACGAGCAGCCTCGGTCCGTTCGGGAAACCTTTTCCACACGGATCGGCCAGGAATCCGGCAATATTTATCTCAATGAGATGGAACTGGAGCCGGCTGAACTCGCCGCGATCAAGCAGATCAAGATCGCCGCGTGCGGAACGAGTTGGCACGCCGCAATTGCCGGGAAGTTCATGCTTGAGAAGCTCGCCCGTATTCCGACAGAGGTGGATTACGCCAGCGAGTTCCGCTATCGCGACCCGCTGATTCAGCCAGACACACTGGCGATTTTCGTTTCCCAATCCGGAGAAACCGCGGACACCTTGGCGGCGTTTCGCGAAGCGCGCGACAGGGGCGCCATCACATTGGCGATCTGCAACGTGCCCGGTTCGACGCTGGTGCGAGAAGCCAGCGGCGCGATGCTGACGCACGCCGGGCCCGAGATCGGCGTCGCCTCCACGAAAGCCTTTACGGCGCAACTCACGGGATTGTTTTTGTTCGCGCTGCGCCTTGCGCAGGTGCGGCAGACAATCTGCATCGCGGAGAGTTTGCGGCTGGTGCAGGAACTGGTGCGGTTGCCGGCCAAGATTGAGGCGGCGCTCACGCTGGATGAGCAGGTGGACAGCATTGCGAAGCTGTTCTACCGCAGTGGCAATTTCCTCTTTCTGGGCCGGGGAGTTCACTATCCCATCGCGCTAGAGGGCGCGCTGAAATTGAAGGAAACTTCCTATATCCACGCCGAGGGCTATCCCGCCGGTGAGATGAAGCATGGCCCAAACGCGTTGATCGACGGGGAACTGCCCGTCTTATTCCTGGCCACGAAGGACCCGAATTCCGCGGCAAGCTGCGTCGCCTACGAGAAGACGCTGAGCGCGATTCACGAGGTGAAGGCGCGCGACGGCATCGTTCTTGCCGTAGCCAATGATGGAGATGAAGCCGTGAGCAGGCTTTGCGCGCACACACTCTTCGTGCAGGAGGCCGACGAACTGTTGCTGCCGATTCTCGAAGTGATCCCGCTTCAACTGCTGGCTTACCACGTCGCGCTGCGCCGCGGCTGCGACGTTGACCAGCCGCGCAACCTTGCCAAGAGCGTCACCGTCGAGTAGCGGATTCGCCGCCTAAGGAAGACTGCAATGAAGGTATTTGTTACCGGCGGGGCCGGGTTTATCGGGTCTCAATTCGTTCGCGACTGGGTTCGGCTTTATCCCGGCGATACACTCATCAACTTTGACAAGCTCACGTATGCGGGCAATCTCGCGAACCTCTCCGAGGTAGCGGTTGCACCCAACTACCAGTTTGTTCGTGGCGATGTGTGCGAAGCGGAGCAAGTATATGGCGCTTTGCCCGAGGGCTGCGACTACGTAGTGCATTTCGCGGCGGAATCGCACGTCGACCGCAGCATCCTCAGCGCGACGGAGTTTGTCCGCACGAACGTCCTGGGCACGCAAGTGATGCTGGACGTCGCCAGGGCGCGCAAAGCCAAGCGCTTCTTGCACATATCCACGGACGAAGTCGGCGGAGATATCGACGCTCCCAGGGAATTCCGCGAGGGCGACCCGCTGCTGCCCTCCAGCCCTTACGCCGCCAGCAAGACGGCCGCGGAGCATATGGTGAATGCGGCGGCGCACACGTTTGGGATGGATGCGATCATCACGCGCACCAGCAATAACTACGGCCCTTACCAGTTTCCCGAGAAGCTGCTGCCGCTGGCGATCAGCAACATGGCGGCCGATAAGCCGGTCCCGGTGTATGGCGACGGACTTCAGGTGCGGGATTGGATTCACGTCGCGGACAACTGCGCGGCGCTGCGCCTTGTGCTGAAAGAAGGACGGGGCGGCGAGACGTACCACATTGGCGGCGACAATCCGCTTCCGAATCTCGACGTCCTGCGAATGCTGCTCAAGATCCTCGGCAAACCGGAGAGCCTGCTCACGCATGTTGCCGACCGCCTGGGGCACGACCGGCGCTACGCCGTGGATTGCTCCCGGTTGAAGGAAGAGCTTGGCTGGAAGCGGGAGATCCCCTTCGAGCAAGGACTCCGCGATACCGTTGCCTGGTATCAACAGAACCCCGTTTGGGTGGAGCAGGCCAGGAGCGGAGAATATCTCCAGTTCTACGAGAAGCAGTACGGAACCTCCGCGTAGGCGACGGGGGAGTTTTCCCCGGAACATTTTGCCCCGCTTGCGTCAGTGGCGGCGCTGCGCGTAAGATCGCGCTGGATGTTCGCGTGTGGCGTCCTCGGTTCAATCTCTTGGACTGGGACGACGGCGAAGAACATCGCCGCCTTGGGGGGCGCGGATGCAACTGACCGATTGGCTGGTGATAAGCGGCTACTTTTTCCTCATCGTTGCGATCGTCTGGCGGTCTTCCCGTCATCAGGACACGGCCGCGGATTACTTTCTCGCGGGCCGTCATGTGAGCTGGTTCGCGGTGGGCTGCTCCCTGTTTGCTTCGAATATCGGTTCGGAGCATATTGTGGGCCTGGCAGGCAGCGGCGCTCTCAACGGCATGGCGCAGGCGCACTGGGAACTGCACGCGTGGGTGATCCTCCTGCTGGCCTGGATCTTCGTGCCGTTTTACTATCGGTCCGGTGTTTTCACGATGCCAGAGTTCCTGGAACGCCGCTTCGATGCCCGGACGCGCTGGGTGCTCTCCGTAGTGAGTCTTGTCGCATACGTGTTTACGAAGGTTTCCGTCACGGTTTACGCGGGCGCGATTGTCTTCCAAACCCTCTTGCCGGATGTCTTCGGATCACCGGACAACGCCTTCTGGGTAGGCGCCGTCACCGCCGTTGTGATGACGGGGATCTACACCGTGCTGGGTGGGCTTCGCGCCGTGGTCTACACGGAAGTCGCGCAAACTTTCGTGCTTCTGGTTGGTTCCGCTCTGGTGACTTACTTCGGCCTCAGCCAATTGGGGGGCTGGGGAGAATTGGTTGCTATCGCCAAACCGCATGCCCAGCAGTTCGCGCTGTGGCGGCCAAACAGCGATCTCCATTTTCCGTGGCTGGGTGTGATGATCGCTTCCCCCGTGGTTGGAATCTGGTACTGGTGCACGGATCAATACATCATCCAGCGGGTGCTCGCGGCGCGGGGCCTTTCCGACGCCCGCCGGGGAGCCATTTGGGGCGGTTTCCTGAAGCTGTGGCCCGTGATGATTTTTCTGGTGCCGGGCATGATCGGATTCGCGCTGCATGAGAAGGGTCTGCTCGCGATTCCGCTGAAGTCGGATGGTTCCGGAGAGATCCTGGGCGATGCCGTGTTCGCGACCATGGTCCAGACGCTGCTGCCGGTGGGCCTTCGTGGGTTGGTGGTGGCCGGATTGCTGTCCGCGCTGATGTCGTCCCTGGCCTCGCTCTTCAACTCCTGCGCCACTCTGTTCACCGTGGATATTTATGAAAAGCTGCGCCCCGGACGGAGTGAGGCGACGCTGGTTCGGGTGGGGCGGATCGCAACCACGGTGGTGGTGGGTTGCGGACTCGTGTGGATTCCGATCATGAAGAAGATATCCGAGGGGAATAGCGGGATTTACGACTACCTGCAGAACGTCCAGGGCTTCCTAGCGCCTCCGATTACGGCGGTTTTCCTGCTGGGGCTGTTCTCCAGAAGGATCAATGCCGCGGGCGCGCTTTGGGGTATGGTTGTCGGGTTCGTGCTAGGCATGGCGAAGCTCACGCTCCAGACCCTCGTCAAGAGCGGCACGATCGGCCAAGACAGCCCGCTCTGGCCGATCGGCGACTTTAACGGCTATTACTTTTCGGGAGTGCTCTTTCTTTTCAGCGTGATCTTCGTGATCGCGGTTTCGCTGGCTACCCCGGCTCCAACGGAAGCGAAGGTAGAGAACCTCACTTTCGGTTCCGTTTCCGGGGAATGGAAGGCGGAAAACCGGGCCAGTTGGGGGCTCTCGGACGTTCTGAGTTCCGGTGCCGTGCTCGCACTGATGCTGGGCATTTATGCCTACTTCAGTTTTTGGCTGGACTGACGCCGCACGTTGCCGCCGCCGAGCACGCCGCGACATCCGTTGTTCTGTACACGACGAACGATTTATTTGCGTAGAGAGGAGGCAGTCCTTCGAGGGCCGAGGCCGGGGGCACCACCAGGTAATCGATTCCAACCTTTGCGAAATGGGCTGCCCGGCGCGGGTTAAACTTTCCCTTCCCCGCATCGTTCCAGCGCTCCCACCAAGCCCGCGCGAACTCGATATCGAAGTTCACCTGCCCGCCGCCTTTCCAATCGACATACAAGGCGCGGCGGGCCACCGAACGGAAGACTCCCGGTTCCGTGCTTCGTTCAAAGCCGGGGAACAGGAAAACGCTTTCGCGCGCTGTGTTCGTTTCCGCCCAGGCGGCGAGTTCCATCACTTGGGGGGTGCGCGCGTCCTGGGCCATGACGTCGGCGTGAAACTGCAGGCGGTAAATCGCGAATGGGGCCGCCATCAGCAGGATAAGGAGGCCGGCCGCAATTCTCGGCTTCCTTGGATGAAGGCAAAGCAGGCCGATACCCGCCAGCGCGAGCGCGGGTGCCCACAGCCACTGCGATTCCATCGGCTGGCCGGCCGCGAGCCTCTGAGAGAGCAAGACCGTGCGATCAAGGAACACCATGGAATATCCCCCGAGCAGCCAGCATCCGCACTCCACCCATCTTCCCTTGCGTGCGGCGAGAACTCCGGCGGAGAACATCGCCACCACACCCAGTGCGTAGAGGGAAGCCAATGCGCGGGCGGGCTGAGCCTGTGCGGCAATCATCAGGTGCAGGCGCTCCATCATCAGCCATGCCAGTGGGATTGAGCAGAGCGCCACCACAGGAATCCCCCAGAGAAACCAGCAAAACCCTTCGTTGCTTTGGCCCCGGAGGCGGAGATAGCTAAGGCCCGCAACGATGCAGAACACCACGTGCATCGCGATCAGAGAGTTGGGCCACAGGCTCACCCAGTTGTAGCTGGCCCTCATCCGCTGGACATTCCGCAGCCACTCCGGGACAATCTCGAACATGCCGCCCGAGCCGCCTTGCGCGGCAATACTGAGCGCCAGCACCGCCGCAGCCATTCCCACGACAGGGAGCCAGTAGCGCGATCTTCGGAGAATGCCCCCTTCTTCGCGGGAGAAGAGCGTCCACACGGCCATGCAGAGCAACATGGGATACACGACGACCGCCTGAAAGAGCATGGCAGTTCCCAAAGCCCACGCGGCACCCCATTTCCGCCCGGACGCCACGAGAGCCACCGCGAGCATCCCGAGCGCCAGGGAATACCCGCGCGGCACCGGTTCCACTTCCATCACGCACACGGTGGGGCCGGCGATGAAATAGATCATTTGCAGGCTTGCGGCCATCCAAAGCGCGAACAGGCTGCTTTGGCAGAGAACGAAACCCAACAGGTAGGCCGCTAGAAGCAGGACGGCGCGAAAGACGATCTGGTGGCCAACCATTACCTGCTCCATGGAGAGGCCGGTGACCCTGCGGAGCGAGTTCACAATTTCGTCGTAGAACGAGAGGCCGATGTGGGGATGCTGGGCCAGCAGGTCCTTCCCCAGGAAATCCGGATGGAGGCTGTGCTCCAGCATCACGGACCAGATTTGCGTGTCGGAAGTGAGGAAGTGGCGGCCGGGGTAGATCAGAAAACCGGCAATTAGGATTGCCAACAAACCGAAGAGAGCAGGGATGTGCGACCGTTGGCGAGATCCCGTTGCTAGCGCGGCGCGGCCGTGTGGAGTCCCCATGCCAAGAGAATCTCCATCATAGGACACCCATACCGAACCCACAACCAAGCGCGAATGGCAGAATTTCGCGGGCTTGACCGGTCTCCGCTTCGAGAGTGCTCCGTTCGCTGAAGCTGAATGGGGGATGTTCTTATCTGGCGCGTTTCATTTCAGGAATGGCATTGTGGATGGTTCAAAGTGGATCATTTGTTAACGATTATGGAATATCAGACAGCGGGCCTCAGCACTCCAGTGTCTGCTGCTACCCTGTTTCGTTACTGTATGTTAGGAGCCTTCTTAACAAGATTATGTGGGCTAACCGTACCGGATGCACTCAATGGCATAGGAGGTGCATAAGCTCTGCCTGGAATGACGAAAGCAGTAGACCTCGCCATCGTTAGTCATGAGATTCGAACGCCGCTAAGCGCGATTCTTGGCGTGCTGGAGCTGCTCGGTGCGACGAAGCTTGACCAGGAGCAGAGACGGTTGCTGGATTCCGCCGCGGCAAGCGGCCGCATGCTCCAAGGTCTGCTTGCCGACATCCTAGAACTGTCTCGGCCCGAATCGAGCGAAGTGCACCTGCTTCCCTCCCCGTTTGACCCCACCAGTCTCGTCCGGGACGTGTGCGCGCTGCTGACGCGGGATGCCACAGAGCGAGGCGTTGCCCTAGTGCAACACGTGACGCCACGGGTACCCGCAATACTTCGGGGAGACGCGCTTCGAATCCAGCAGGTGTTGATCAACCTCCTCGCCAATGCGGTCAAGTTCACGGAGCAGGGCTTCGTCAAGCTAAGCGTCGACGCCGAGGAGCGTTGTGGCCGATACCTCCTCCGGATCGACGTGGAAGATTCCGGCGTGGGAATTCCATCGTGGCAACTGGACAGTATTTTTGAGCCATTTCATCAGGCAAACCTTGGCGGTGTTAACCAGAGAGGGTCGAGCCACGAACACGACGGCGCCTCGAACTGCGAGCGCGGCGTGGGATTGGGGCTGGCAATCACCCGCCGGCTGGTGTGCGCAATGCGGGGAGAGATTGAAGTGGAGAGCCAGCCCGGAATCGGCTCCACCTTCCGCGTAACCCTCCCGCTCGACGGCGCGGGCGAAGGCTCCACCGATGCGCTCTCGCTGGGGAACCTGAGCGCGCATGTGGCTTCGCGCCCGAACTCCAGCTTTCCAACGAACTCGCCGCCCCAGACGGAGTGGTCGGCCCCGAAAGCACTAGGGACAATGGAAGCTGCCGTTCCACGCACTCGGCTCTCCGTGATGGTCGCCGACGACAGCCCCATCAATCGCCTGCTGCTGGAACACCAGCTCCAGCGGCTTGGCTGTGATGTAGTCCTTTGCGAAACAGGGCAGAGCGCCTTCGAAGAGTGGATGCGAATCCGGCCCGATCTCTTGCTCAGCGATCTCTACATGCCGGGGCTGGACGGACTGGATCTGGTGCGGGCAATTCGGCGAGTTGAAGATTTGACCGACACGGGAACAGAGAGGCCGCGCACGACCGCAGTTCTGGTTAGCGCCGCTTCCTCTCCCGTGATCAGCGCTGAAGCGATTGCGGCCGGATTTGACTGTCTTCTGCCCAAGCCTTTTCGATTCCAAGATCTTGTCCGGCTGGTGGAAAAGGTGCCAGGGAACATCTCCTTCGATCCCAGCCTGGCCGTGGAGAACCGTACCGCCGAAATGGTGGCGTAGCGGCGTTTGGAGCGAGATTGGCTGCCGCCGCGGCCTGCTTTCATCCGGCATCGCGCCGCCGTACGAGACTCCGGCACTGTGGTATCGTGTGCGGTATCCGGTCTCCGAGGAGATCAGCAATGGAGGGATATTGGCATGGCCGGTTTCGGACGACGCGATTTCCTGAAGACCGCGGCAGGGTTGGGTGCCGCAGTGGCAATGGGCACAACGGCGGCGATTCCCGCCGCGGGCGCGGCAAAGCGCACTGCAACCGATTGGGTAACGCTGGGCGACTCCGGCGTCAAAGTAACGCGGCTGGCGTTCGGCACCGGCACCTTCGGCGGCCGCGTGCAACGGGAGCTTGGGCAACCGGCCTTCACGAAACTGGTGCGCCACGCTTATGACCGGGGTATTCGATTTTTTGAATCCGCGGATTCATACAACGAGATGCATGAAATGCTCGCCGAAGCCCTTCGCGGAATCCCCCGCGACAGCTACCGGCTGATGACAAAGATGCGTCTGGGAGAGAAGGAACCGGTCCCGGCCACCTTGGACCGTTTCCGCAAGGAACTCAATACCGAATACTTCGACATCACCCTATTGCATTGTGTTCGGACGCCGGATTGGTCGAAAACGTACGAGCCGCTCCGCGATCAACTCTCCGAGTTGAAGGCGAAAAAGGTGCTGCTTGCCCACGGCGCTTCCTGCCACGGGCTGATGCCAATTCGGCAGTTCCCCGGCAACAAGTGGCTGGATATTGCGCTCTGCCGGATCAATCACAACGGCACCCGGATGGACACGATTCCGAGCGAGGGTCCGGGCTTGGGAAACGTGGCGGAGGTGACCGGACATCTGGCGAAGATTCACGCGCAGGGCACTGGAGTGCTCGGCATGAAGCTGGTGGGGGAAGGCCAGTTCACGGATCCCGAGGCGCGCCAGAAAGCACTCAATTACGTTTTCGGTCTCGGTTCCGTAGACGCGGTGACGATGGGCTTCAAGTCTCCGGCGGAGATTGATGAGGCCATTGACCGCATGAACACCGCGCTGAACGCTTAGCGCAACGGTTACTCTTCCAGACATGCGAAAAGGGCCGCTTCGAGCGCGCCCTTTTCCATTTCCGTGCTGATAAAGATCTCCTGCCGCGCACCGCCGCTGAAGGCGATCGCTTTCCAGCCGTTCATTGTGGGCACCGTTACCTTCAGGCGCAACTTCCCGCGGGCGTCGCGAACGGGCTTGATCACACCCGGCACAATCATCCGAACATCTTCCGGGAATTTCTCCAGCAGCGTCTCGAGCACCGGCCGCAGACCATCGATGATGCTGTGTTCGATCTTGAGTTTTCCGCCCGCCGTTCGTAGCCGAAACGAAGCCATGCCGCGTGTGCCTCTCTACCCAGCTTAGCCCGCTCGCTTTAACCGTGCTTTCAGAACCGCTTCCGGAAGAGGAAGTCGACACCGAAGAGCCCGTCTTCATCCCGAAGCGCCACCATGGACCAATCGGGGTTGAAGTTCCACTCCAGCCGCACGATCTGCTGCTGCGCGTCGGCCAGATTGGTGATGAAGGTGATTGTAATATCGCGGTTCACCTGCTGCTCCACCGTGAGGCGCGCTTGCGGGTTATTTTCCACGCCGGTGACTCTGGGATCGATTTTGATACGGCTCACTCCAAACAGCTTCTGCAAGCGGCCGGCGATGGGCGCGGCCACGGCCTGCCCCACCAGCGCACTGGCGCCAATCTGCTGCCAGCTTTGTGCCGCTTCGTTCTGGGCCTCGGCCAGTGAGGGCGAACCCGCGGGGGCACGCCCCACCGTGAGGAGCGCAATGATCTCGTTCAACTGGAGCGGAGGATCGGAGCGGTAATTGATGTTGAGCTTATCGAGGGGCCCGGAGAAGGTGAGGGTGACGTCGATACTCCGGACGCGCGTTCGCAAGTCAAGATTGATCACGGGCTCCATCTTGAGCGGGTTCAAGAAGGAAATCTCGCCGCGGTCAATGAAATAGCGGTTCCCGAAGAAGTTCACCTCACCCTGGTTCACCGTAAGCGATCCCAGCAGTACCGGCGAGTACGGATTCCCGCGCAAACGGAGATTGGCTTCTCCGGCCAGATCCTGCGTCAGGCTCGAATCGAAGCGCACGTCGGGCGCCGTTTGCACCTGGACGTCGAAACGCATGTTCCGCAGAAAGGCGTTCTGGTTCGCGGACGGAGTCGCGACCGGCTTCGAAGTGCTCGTGAGAATGCTTCCCAGATCGCTTCGCGGATTCAGCGCCACCCTGGTGATGACCACGCTGCCGGAAAGAATGCTCTGATTCCGGGACCCGGTGAGTTCGAGTTCGGCATCGGCGGAAGTGCTCACTCCCGGCGGATAGCGCACTCGCACATCCTTCACCCGCGCCGAAAGGCGAAACGCCGGGATGCCCTCGCTGTAACTGACGAACCCGTTCAGGGAGAGAGTACCGCCGCCAGATTCGCCGCGGATCTCCTCGATGGTGGCCCGGTCCCGGTAAAGGAAGACCCGGCCGTTGATCTTATCGAGGCCGTTCGGCACCCCCGCAAGATACAAGGAGGCATCGCTGAGATCGAGCAGCCCGTAGACGTCTGGCGCCTTGAAAGTGCCGCGCACCGTGAGGTCCAGATCGGATTTTCCGCCCGCCTCGATTGAGGGTTCAAAGGCGTTGAATACGTTGAAATTGAGACTGCCCTTTGCCTGCAGGTTGAGTTGCTGGCGAGGGCTTGAAGGGGTGATGCTGCCCGCGACGGTCAACTGAGTTCCTGTCCCTTCGAGCGCAACGTCCCGCGCGGTCAGGCGGAGGCCATCCCAGGCCAGGCGCAGCGGCCGGGCGTTCTTCAACTCAAACGGCGCGCGTTTGACCAGGCCCTGCCCCGCCGGGACGGCGGTTGCCACGCGAAGACGCGACACCGTCAATTCTCCCCGCATTTCTCCCGGTTTCCGGAGGAACCCTTCGATATTGATTGTGCTGGCGATGCTGGCTTCCAGGGGGAGAGAGCGGCTGTCCATGCTGTCGGGCAAGAACGGCCGGATGGCGTCCAGGCTCAGATCCCGCAGATCCATGCGCGCCTTTGCCGGGTAGTCGCCCGTGAGGCCAACTGTAGCGGTTCCGTCGATTGCGCTGCTTGCCAGATTCCCTCGGAGGGCGACGGCCACCTCTTTGCCGCTGGACTTCGCGTAGAGTGACAACCGCCCCGCCGGCTTCCCTTCGAACTGAACCTCGGCCAATTCGAGACCACCATCGACCGCGCTCACAACGGGCACGCCCTTGCGAACTTCGAAGCCCAGCGTGGCCTCGCCGGCGATCTTCGCTTCCGCCGCGATGTTCTGCTCCCGGACCGCCGCCAGGTCGTTCAGCTTCCATCCCTTGAGAACCACGGAGGCAACCCCGCGGCCATCCTCGTAGTTTCCGCTCGCATGGGTGTACGTTCCCTTGATCTGCGCCACCGCAGTGCCGCGCCGCAGCGTCGATTCGCTCACTTTGAGCCCGTTTGCGGCATAGGCAGCGCTCAGATCGATGGCATCAAACGGTTCTCCATGGATGGACCCGTTCTTCAACTCGACATGCAAAGTCGCCTCCGGCGCATCGAGGGAACCGCGCACGGCGAGCTCCGCGCTCGGCTGGCCGTGGATCGGCAAGCCCTTCTGACCGGCCTCACTGAGGATGTTTTCGGTTCCTTTCGCACTGAGGCTGAGATCCGCGGAGAGCGGCCCGCTCTTGTCGGGTTTCCAATCGCGGAACGGCAGCGCGAACCGTCCGCGAATCTCCGCATCCTGCTTGCGGAGAACGAGGCTGCTGGCCTTCACCCCGCTTTGACTTGCTTCAACCCGAGCGGCGATGTCGTCCACGGAACGCCCTTCGTAGTGAATGGATCGCCCGGATACGTCCCCTTCGAGCGCGGGGCTGTTCCAATCGCCGTGCAGCCTTCCCTCAAAACGAGCCATGCCATTCGGCCCCAACTGGACCGGAATCAGAGTCTCCGGCGATTCGGACACTAACGCCAGAGCGGGGAGGAAATCTCCGAAGCGCGTGGTGCGAGCCGTCACTTCGATCGAATCGCGAATGTTTCCAGAGAGCGCAACTAGGGAGTTCGCGAGTTCGAGGCGCGATGCGCGGAGCACAATCGATTGATCGCGCTGGCGGAAGGTGGCGTCCACCGTCCCCGATAGCGGATTCTCCCCTTCCGTAGCCGTAAGGGTGAGCTTCGCCGCCGCCACAAGGTCGCGAAGACCCGCCGAGGCCAAGGTTGCCGTCAGCTCCAGCGGCCCGGAGACGCGGGAGTTGAATGCCAGCGGGCCCACTCCACTTGCCCGCGACACCCGATCCAGGGAGAGATTCGCGGCGTGGGTCTTCACCGCGAGATGCTTCCCCTCCCGCAACGAAGCCTGTCCGCGCACCTCTCCGCCAAGCGCATTCAGCACCAGACCGGCAAACACGAAGGAGTCCCGCTCCAAAGCGAGGTTCGTCCGCAACGCGATATTGTCAACCCGCACGGCACCGCTTCGCACCGCGAGGCCGCCACCCTTTGCATCGCCGGAGAGCTCCCAGACTTTGTCGTGATATCGAAACTCTCCCGCAGTCTGTACGGTCCCGACGGGTTCGATTGGCAACCCGAATGCCCGGTGGAAATCCGATACCCACAAGCGTCCCTTGAAGGGAACGGTGATCCGCGGGCTCTCGAAATTCTCGATCCTCGATGTGAACGCGACCTCGCTCTTGCCGTACGCGAGTCTTCCCTCATCCAACTGAATCCCACCGCGGTCAAGCACTAGCCCCGCGCGGAAATCGAAGGGGACAGGCTGGATTTTGTCCGTGGAGAACTGCAGACGCTGGGCCGCGACCGATCCCCGGTAGCGTTCGTCCGCCCGTTCGAAACTCAGTGTGAGTTCGAGGTTGTCCCCGCGAACGCCCAGGGGCAAAGACTGTTCGGCGAAACGGGCAATCCCGTTGCGCACTTCAAAGTGTCCGATTGCCAGATCGACCAGGGTATCGGTGAACGGCTTGCCGCTCGAAGGCCCGGGCGGTTTGGGCAGATTCGTGCGCCCGTCTTCGTATAGGTGAAGATGGATGGCCGGTTGATCCACGGTGACGCTATCCACGGACACCCTCTTCCCCATGAGCGAAAGCACGGTGGCATCCACGGAAATGCGGGCGGCCCGGAAGAGCGCCGCCTCCTCCGGCCCTTCGGTGCCATGCAGCGCGAAACCTTCGATGACAAAACGGAGGGAGCGCAGATCATAATCCAGCGACGCGATCTCCGCGCGGCCGCCCGTGGCTTTCGAGATTTGCTCTTCCACGAAGCCACGCGCCCGGCTCTTCGCCCAATCCGACGTAACCACAAAGTACGCGGCAATCAGCAAAAGGGCAACCAGCACGGCGAGAGAGGCGAGGGTCGTTCCAAGCCGCCGCCAGAGCGTGGTACTCGCCATGGCATTCAGGATGGCCCTCAGGAAGTTCATGGAATCACCTCCGGCTTATAGCGAACGCCGGCGCGCGCCCGCGCATCCTCGAGCCAGCTATCCATGACCCCTTCCAACTGTTCGTCGGCAATCTCGTCTTCGAGCGCCTGTTTCACGTCCTCGTAAGGCGGGGGCTCACCGCCTTTCGGATCGAGCGGGTTGTACTTCGACTGATACCGCTCCAGCACCGCGGAATCCGACACGCGCACAGCCGGACGAAACCGAAAATCGATGTACTTCGCGGTCGCCACCATCTTGTTGAGGAAGTCCTTGAGCGCCCGCTCCGGCAACCCTGCGTCCCGCGCGGCCTTGAGGAACGCCTCCTTTGAGCCCCAATTCGCTTGGCGCGATTGCTTCAGCGCTTCCTCCACCTCCTCATCCGTTGGAAGCGGGTATCCATTCGCTCTCATATCCTGCATTACGAGGCGCTGCATCACCATCCGGTCCGCAGTTTCCCGCAGTTTCTCCTGAGTGAACTCGGGCTTGGCGCCATTGAGGAAGGCGGCGATCCGCAATTGCTCGTAAATCTGCCGTTCGGTGATGACGTCCTGGCCGACGGTGATGGCGATGCGATCCAGGAGTTCGGCGTGAACGCTCAGCGCGGCTAGCAGCAGGGCGACGAATTGGAGGAATCGGGTCCGCATTAGAAGCTCTGCCCCAGCGAAAAATGGAACTGAAAATGCCCAAGCGATTGCCGTTCCCGGCGGGCGAGGAGTTCGGGAAGCGACAGGTCAATCAATTCTTCTCTGGTTCCTCGGAAGCCGACGAAGTCCGTTGGATTTAAGGCATAGGCGATGTCGACGCGAAACGGCCCGATGGGCGTCTGGTAGCGGATTCCAAAGCCCACGGCATGCACCATGTAGTTGAAATCCTCAATGTTCTTCTGCTTTACCCTGAAGCTGAAATTGCTCAGCGAGCTATAGACGTTGCCGGCATCGTGAAAAAGGACGCCGCCCAGATTCTGCCCGATGAGTGGAAAGCGCAGCTCCACACCATTCACGAACACCGTTTCTCCGCCGATGGGGAAACCCGTCACGAGGTCGCGTGGCCCGGCCTGATTCTCAGAGAATCCGCGATGCGATGCGGCACCGCCCGCGAAGAAGCGCTCTGAAAGTGGGATATTGAAACCGGTCTTATCGCGGAAGCGGCTGGTGGTGGGTTCGAGCAGGCCAAACGTGGTGGTTCGGGCGAGAACCAGCTTCGAACTCAGGCGGTGATACGTGGAGTTCCTGCCGAGGAACCGCCCAAAGTCCGACCCGGAAAACAGCGCCTTGGAAGCCAGCCCAAAATCCAAACTGGTGTAAATGCCGCGGGTGGAATCCGTGGGGTCGTCGCGCTTGTCTTCGATCAGTGTTGCCGAGATAATCCCTACCTTGGCCGGTTGTGCCAAAACCGGAATGAGGCTCGGCTGCACTTGCAGCGTGCTCTCGTCGATCCCCGTTTGCCGCCACGCGACACGATAGAGGATATTGCGAGCGAGATTCACTTTCTGGCCTAACTGCACGGAGCCTTCGAACCGGCGCGACGTGTACGTTCGGACGTCCCGCGATTGGTCCCCCACCGCGGTGACCGCCAGATTCAGATTCTCGTTGCTGCGGAACTGCGGCGCCAGATAGTTCACGAGCACTCTTTGCTGAATGCTGGAGACACGTGTGCGAAAGCTGAGGCTATGCGCGATTCCCATTAGGTTCAAGCGGGTGAGTTCGAACTGGACTCGGGGACTGAAATTGGCCGTTCCGCCCGCGGACCGGAGATTCTCCGAGCTGCCGCCAATCCGCCCCAATTCCGCACCAAAACCGGTCGTGGCAGAATATCTCTTGGATTCGTCGAGCTGAAACAGCACGTACTTGGATTTCTCTTCACCGTTCGGGTTCTGCACTGCCATGGCGACATTGGCAAAGATTCCCAGATCGTAGAGGCGTCTCTGGGTTTCCACCATCGCGTTTTGAGAAAGCGGCTGGCCTTGAAAAAGCTCGATGCGCTTGTAGACCAATTCCGGGTCCGTCACGTTCAGCCCGCTCACCAGAACTTCGCGCACGAAGGTTTGCTCACCGCGATTGACCTCGTAGACGACGTTCACCAGATTCTCCGAATCCGTCGTGAGCACTTTGAAGTCGAACGAAGCGTTGGGGTAGCCGAGGTTGTAAAAGTAGGCGAGGATGTTGTCGCGGTCCGCAGTGGCGTTCACGACGCTGAACGGCTGGCTTTCGAGCGTGGTGAGCATCTTCCCGATGTCCGCGAGTTCCTCCGGCTTCACGCCGTTGATTTTCAGGCTGCCGACGAAAACCTGCGAGCCCTCGTCGATATGGAAGGTGAGGCCGATTTGGTCTTCCTTGCCGCCGAAGTTGTTTTCGATCGTGTAATCGACATCGATATCCCGGAATCCGTTGGTGAGGTAGAGACTCCGGATGGTGCTCTCATCCTCGCGGAGATACCCTTCGCTCAAGCGGCCTCTTCGGAACTGCAGAGAGGCGGGCAGCACATATAGGCGTTCGAGGATGTCCTTTGTGGAAAAGAACGAATTTCCTTCAATCCGAATGTTCACCAAGCGTTTCCGCGAACCGGGGTCAATGTGATACACGACTTCCTGCGTGCCGTCCGCCGCGGTCTCGCTGTCGAATGAAATGTCGGCGTTGAAGTAGCCGCGCGTCTCAAAGTACTCTTCCAGATTGTGCGAGCCCTCCACGAGCAGGTCGCGGTCAACCGACTGCTCTTCGAAAATCGGGATCAACTCTCTGCGCTTTCCTCCGGAGAGCTTCGCGCCCTCCACAACGACCTTCACTTTCGAACCGGGCTGCACCTCCACGCGAGGATTCACGACGTTCTTTTCCGGAGAGTAATTGATGTCCTGGAGCCGGACTGTCGCCTTCAAATAGTTCTGCTTCTGGTAATAGCGGCGAATATTGCTGATGCCCGCTTGCGTGCGGCTTTCCGTGACCCCCTTCCATCCGAAAAGCCCCCACCACCTTTCCCAGTTCGAGACATTCACCAGCTTGTTCACTTTGAGTTCCGCATCGCTGACGAACACGGGCGTGTCGTACTTGGCGCGCGGACCGGTGCGCACATAAAAGGTGATGTTCACCTGCTGGGTCTGGTCAAAATACTCGTGGACGGGGAGCACTTCCGAACCGTAATAACCGTTCTTATCGAGCACGGTTTCGAGCGCTTCCACGGCCGCATCCTGCTGCCGCTGAGTGAACTCGCCCCCCAGCGTAAGTTTGGTTGCATTTCGCAGTTCGCCGGGATTGGGCGGGGCCTCCACGCCCTCGACATGCACATTGCCAATGAACCAGCGGTGTTCCGTTACGATTCGAAGCTGAACGCCCCCGCTATCGAGCGCGGCCGCTTCCACTTGAATCTGTTCGAATCTTCCGCTGCGGTACAGACGCTCAATGACTCCCTGCACGATTTCCGCGCTGAGCGGAGTGGAAGGCGGGACACCGATCAACTCGACCATATTGTCAACGGGCAGCGGTTGCCGGCGGGGGACTAGCACGATCTCTTCCACGGGCTTTCCGTAGAAATCGGATGGCGAGGCGAGGGCAAGCGATGAGACCACGATCAGAGCAATGGCCGTTAGCAGCACGCGCCTCGCGGAAGAATACAAAGCCGGCCGGCTCCAGCGGTACGTGGCATCGGTCACTAAGAACGATGATAGTACGCCATTGTTACGATGGGTCATATGGATACGGATGCGGCGGACCGCTATTCCCGGCAGGTGCGCTTTCGCGAATGGGGCGAAGAAGGACAGCGCAGACTCGCCGCGGCAACGGTTGCGATTGCCGGCTGTGGCGCGCTGGGAACCTTCCATGCCTCCGCATTGGCCCGGGCCGGAGTTGGCCGCTTGCGCTTGATTGACCGCGACTATGTCGAATTGAGCAACCTTCAGCGCCAATGGCTGTATGACGAGGAGAGCGCGCAACTGGTTTTGCCAAAAGCGGTGGCCGCGAAGCGAGAGATTACACGTGTAAATCGAGCTGTGGACGTGCAAGCCGTGGTGGACGATCTCACCGCGAGCAACGCGGAAGAGCATCTGGCCGGGGCGGACCTGATTCTGGACGGCACCGACAATTTCGAAACCCGCTACCTGGTGAACGACTTCGCGGTGCGAGAATCGATCCCCTGGGTCTACGGCGGCGCGGTGGGAAGCTACGGAATTTCCATGGCCATTCTGCCGGGCGCCACCGCGTGTTTCCGTTGCCTCTATCCCAACCCTCCCCAAGGCACCCAGCCCACCTGCGAAACCGATGGAGTGATCAACACGATTACCGCGATGGTAGCCGCGTGGCAGGTTTCTCTGGCATACCGAATCCTGCTCGGCAAGATGGACAGCCACTCCACGAGAATCACGCACTTCGATATCTGGAGCGGAGAGACGCGCCAAATCCGGATGCCCGGCCCAGCGGCGGGTTGCCCCACCTGTGGCCGACGTGAGTTCCCATTTCTCAACGGCCGCCGCCGGGCTCCCATCAGCCTTTGCGGGCGGAATGCCGTGCAGATTCACGAGCGTCAGCGGCCAATTGATCTCGGGGAACTGCAATCGCGACTGGAGAAGATTGGCACGGTGCGCTTCAATGAATTCGCGCTGCGCCTTTCGCTGCCGAAGTACGAGATCACGGTCTTTCCGGACGGGCGCGCCATCATCAAAGGAACTCAGGATATCGGCGTGGCGCGCAGCCTTTATGCGCAGTATGTGGGCGCTTAGCGCAGGGAGCAGGCCTCCCCGTTCCGGCGTTACACCTTGCGGGGCCCCTTGCGCGGTTCGGCTTCCAGAAACCGGATGGCGTCCTCGGCGGCGGCACCGTCGTGAACCATCGCCATGAGCGCGGCGGTGACGCGTTCCGGTTCCTTCTGCTGAACGATATTCCGGCCGAAGACCAGGCCGCGCGCCCCCAATTGCAGCAGTTCCTCCGTCTGGCGGAGCAGTTCGGGCAGGGCTTTTCGTGTGCCGCCGCGAACCAGCAGCGGCTTGCCGCCCGACGCCTCGACGATCCTCCCAAACTCTTTGGCGGGGTCGCACGCATCGGTTTTGATCACGTCCGCGCCCAACTCCACTGCCTGCCTCACCAGGACGGTGATCGTCCGGCTGTAGCCGCTTGAGCGGTACCCCGCCCCTTCAAGGGAGGGCTCCAGCACGAGCGGTTCCACCATGAGCGGCATTGCCATGCGTTCGCATTCCGCGCGAAGAACCCCGATGTTTCGGATACACTCCGCGTGCAGCTCGGTTTCGCCGGGGATGAAGACGAGGTTCACGACGACAGCCACCGCATCGAGAATGGACGCGTGCTCGACGGCGCGCTCGAGCAAGACGGTGTACAGCGACTTCTGCGTACTGGCCGCATATAGGTTCGTGGTATCCACGCGCATGACGAGCGCGGGCTTGGCGGGGCCGGGGATGCTCTGCAAAATGCGCGCCGGCCCTGGAGCCAATTGCAGCGCGTCCGGCTGCGCCTTCGCCACGGTCCCAATGGCTTTGGCTATATCCTCAATCCCGGTGAGAAACGCGGGTTCATGAAAGATGCCGTGGTCCAGAGCCACATTGAGGCAGCGGCCGTCCGCCGCGAAAAGTCGATGCATCCGAGCGTAGTTCGTCATTTCCGTTCCGCCGTTGCCGCGTGGCGTGCGAGCACACCCGTCTGCTCGATGATAACCGGAGGGAGGCTTCTCGGCCAATTGTGGAGTACTCGGACGCGCGGCCGACTGCCTTCGTCTAGAACCGGGGAAGCGTTCGAAGCATGGCGGAAAAGTCGACGCCGCGCCCGGCAACGCTGTGGATGGGGCGCCAATTCCGGTCCATCGTTCCGATGTAGCGGGCGGAATGCTGGTCCGCCCCGAAAAGAATGACGGAGTAGGCACGATTCGGGTATTCGAGCACCCGGAAGACGACTTCCTTCGATCGCGTATTCCAGCGATCTCCGGCGGGTATCCCCAGACGCCGGACGACGGCGGCGTAGTCGTCCTGGCCGCTCAGCGAGAGGTAGTCCTGGTCGTTCGTGCTCTGGAGCGCCCGGCCTTGAAACAGGCTGCCTCCGCGATACACGGCGACCGTGGAAAACACCGCCAATAGCGCTACGGCAAGCATGATTCCGATGAGCTTGGCCACGCTTCCTTCGTTCCGCGGGCCACTCCCGACCCGTTTGGCCGATGGGGCTTCCGCGTTCTTTGCCGGTTCCCGGTCAGAGCGGCCAAGCACCTCTTGCGGCATCTCAAGGACTTTCACCCGGAACGGATGCACCGTCCCGGCCCGGTATTCCAGTTCCTTCGTCAAGCCGACGATCGGCATCGGCTGATCCACGGAGGAAATCGCGCCGAAATGACGCCTTGGAATCCACACCTCGATGCCTTCCTTGTCATTCGCAACGAGGATTTCCGCCCAGGTGGCCTGCAGAAAACGCCATTCGTTGTACTCGACATTTCGAACGGGAGGGTAGAGGGCGAACGAACGTCCGCCGAGTTCCTGTTCAACTTGAGATAAGGGCGGCTCAGGCATCAGCTAGCACTATCTTAGGCTGAATGCGAGGACGAGTTCTGTCGAAGTGGCTAACCCGCCACGGATGCTTGGCTTCGGCGGAGGTCTTCCATGCCGACGGTCACCAGGGTCTTATCCATATCTTCCCCAGTTTCAATCATGTACCGGATATGGGCGGCCGCCAACTGCATCACCCAGGCATCGGTGATCTTGCGGCCTTCCGCCCGCGCGAATTCCTTCAGTGCCAGGTGCGGCAATGCCACCACTTTTTCAGTCTCTTCCTCTGAGCTGGAAAAATGGAACTTGCAGTCAATCGTATCGGCGTGGCGGATTGAAATGGCCACCTGATGCCAGAGGAATTTCACTTCCCAGGTAACTCCGAATGGATCGAGACAAGAGAAACTGCGCACGGAGGTGGACATACGATGCATCCTAGCACGGCCTATTCCGCCGCCGGAGGCCGCCGCCGTGCGGGCGGCCGCCCCGGGGCCTACAAATGCGACTGAATCAAGGACAAGAATTCAGTGCGGGTCTCCCGGTTATTGCGGAACGAACCGAGCATGGTGCTGGTAACGGTATCGCTGCACTGCTTCTCCACGCCACGCATCATCATGCAGAAGTGCCGCGCCTTCGCCACCACGCCCACGCCCTGCGGTTGGATGGCTTCCATGATTGTCTGCGCGACTTCCTGCGTAAGCCGCTCCTGCACTTGCAGCCGCTTGGAAAAAATGTCCACGATGCGCGGGATCTTGCTGAGCCCGATCACCTTGCCGTTGGGGATATAGGCCACGTGCATTCTGCCAAAAAACGGCAGCATGTGGTGTTCGCAAAGGCTGTAGAACTCAATATCCTTCACGATCACCATGTCGTCGTATTCCACCTCGAACAGTGCCCCGTTCAGCACATCACCGACGTCGGCGCGGTAGCCCTTGGTGAGATCGCGGAGCGCTTTCGCCACCCGCGCCGGAGTCTTCAGGAGGCCGTCCCGCGTCGGATCCTCGCCGATCTCCAGCAAGATTTGCTCCACATGGGAGGCCATCGGAGACTCGTGCTCCGTCTTGCCAATCGGGATCATCTTTGCCGTCGCGCCACATTTTTGCATGATGCTATTCCCCTTACTGCCCCAAGAATTCGTTAGATGTCGAAGATGTTCTTCGCGGTCTCAAACAATCGAACGCCCGAGAGCGAAGGCATCCGCGCGGTGTGCCCGAACGGACTGCCCGGCGCTGGCCATCTTCGCTCCAGTCTCTCGCGAATATCCTTCGCGACGTTCTCGGTTGTCGGCACGCGCCCGCCGAGGAAGGTGTCGATATCGAGGTTCATGTTCTTGCCGTTGTAGATACGCAGGACTTCCTCCCCGACCAGAGAATCCAAATCCGCGCTGGCGATCATCCGCCCTGAAACTGCATCCGGACGGCCTTCGACACCGATCTCGAGAATATAGTTGTGTCCGTGGCCGAAGGGATTGCTGCATCTTCCGTAAATCTCGCGATTCTCCAGTTCGGACAGCGCCGGATTGTAGAGCCGATGTGAAGCGGAAAAACGGTATCGGCGCGTCAGAGTCACGACGTTCCCCCCGATTGGCCATCCGCCACGTGGTCTTCCGCCGAATAGTCCACGAACAGGTCCTCCGTCTCATAGAGGCGCACCCGCGAGAGTTTCGCATTGGCGAGGTTCAGCTTCGGCCACAGCCGCCGCCAGATCTCCCGGGACACATTCTCCGCGGTTGGCACAACATGGTCAAACGGAGGAACTTCCTTGTTCAGGAACCGATGGTCCATGACATCGAGCACTTCGCTTTCGAGGATCGCCTTCAGGTCCTTAAGATCGTAAATCATCCCGGTAACCGGATCAGGCTCGCCCTCCAGCGTCACCTCCAGCACGTAATTGTGCCCATGGCCGTGAGGATTCGCGCCATCTCCATAGATCGCTTCATTTTCCCCCTGGCTCAGCGACGGAATCGCACAAAGGTGGGACGCTGAAAAATCCACTCGCCTGGTAATCCTCATCGCGGTTTTGGAGCGTGCCTCCCTTGCTCCCCTTGCTTGGATGCTTCCATGGCGAAACCAGATACACTGAATACGAATGTCCAAGTCCTCCAACCCCGGGATCGAGCGCTTCCTGATTGCACTTATCGCATTGAGCACATTGGCCTTGTCCTACGGAATCTACGATGCCGTGCGCGACAAGACGGTGAATGTGGGAGACCGTGCCCCTCGTTTTCAGGTTGCCACCACGAGTGGCGCGACGATCGGCGACTCCGGTTTCTCGGGCGAATTGCTCCTCGTGAACTTCTGGGCCACCTGGTGCCCGCCCTGCGTTCAGGAGATGCCCAGCCTGGAGCAGTTTCATCGGACGTACGGGAAGCGCGGGGTGGTTGTGCTTGGCGTCAACGTGGACCGCAACGAGCAGACCTACCGCCAGTTCATGCAGCGAAGCGGCATCACGTTTCCCAATGCCTTCGACCCCACGGCGGAGATCGGCGCCCAATTCGGCACATATAAATACCCGGAGACGTATCTCATCAATCGGGAAGGGAAGGTTCTCGAAAAGTTTGTCGGGCCGGAGGTCTGGACAAGCCCCGAGGTGGTCGCACGCATAGAGCGGCATCTGCCGAAAGGATAGCGGCGAGACTTCGGCTGTTTCGGCCGGAGCGGGAAACGTGCGGGAAGGGAGGATTCGCATGGCAATCGGCAACGCGCATCGATCCGCGCTCGCGCGGATTGTGGGCGACGATGCGGCACTCACCGCGGAATCGGACCTTGGCCTCTACGAGTACGATGGCGGAGTGGACCGGGCGCGCCCCGATCTCGTCCTCTTCCCCACTTCCGCCGAACAGGTGTCGGCGATTCTTGCCTATTGCACGCGCCACGAGATTCCCGTGGTGGCCCGCGGCGCGGGAACGGGCCTTAGCGGCGGGGCGATCCCGAGGGCTGGTGGGGTTGTTCTCTCCCTCGTCCGCATGAACCGGATTCTTGAGATGAACCTCGACGACGAGTATCTGAAGGTGCAGCCCGGCGTCGTGAACCTCGATCTCTCGGTAACCCTTGCGCCTCATGGCTATTTCTATGCGCCGGACCCTTCCAGCCAGCGCGCCTGTACGGTGGGCGGGAACGTGGCTGAGAATGCCGGCGGCCCGCACACCCTTGTCTACGGCGTTACGTCGAATCACGTGCTTGGCCTCGAATTCGTTACGGCTGACGGCGAGGTTCACATTTCCGGCGGACCGGAGGGAGATTTGCCGGGTCTCGACATTCGCGGCCTGCTGATCGGCTCCGAGGGGACACTCGCCGTGGTGACGGCGATTTGGGTGCGCATCATGCGCTCTCCGGAAGCGGTGGAAACGCTGCTGGCGGTGTATGACGACCCCGAACAGGCCGGCCAATCCGTCTCCGACATCATCGGCCGCGGCGTGCTGCCCATCGCGCTTGAGATGATGGATGGGGTGATGCTGCGGATGGTGGAGGAAGCCACAAACGCCGGTTATCCGCTCGACGCGGCCGCCATTCTTCTGGTGGAACTGGCGGGCCCCGTAGAGGAGATCCGGGAGCAATTGCCCCTGATAGAATCCATCTGCGCCTCCGCCGGTGCGCGGAGTGTGCGGATCGCGGCGGACGCGGCCGAACGCGCTCTGCTGTGGAAAGGCCGCAAGAATGCGTTTGGAGCGATTGGCCGGGTGAGTCCCACCTACTACGTGCAGGATGGCGTGGTTCCCCGTTCCCGCCTGCCGAAAGTGCTAGGCCTCATCCAGGAGATTGCCCGCAAGCACGGCCTTACGATCAGCAATATCTTTCACGCCGGGGATGGCAACCTGCACCCGATTATTCTCTTCAACGCACGCAAGCCCGGCGACCTCAAGAAAGCGGAACTGGCCGGGGAGGAGATTCTGGAAATCTGCGTTGCCGAAGGGGGCACGATTACCGGTGAGCATGGGGTTGGCATGGAGAAGAACGAGCTCTTCGGAAAGCTCTACTCGCCTGCTCTTCAGGAGCACCTGCTCGGCCTGAAATGCCAACTCGATCCGGCAGGGATACTGAATCCCGGCAAGCTGCTGCCGGCGGCGCAAACGCTTGGCCGCTTTGAGAATCTTGTGGCTGCCCATTAGCCGCTCGCTCAACCTGGTTACGATGCGGACGCACTCGATGACGACAGCCACACCCAGCAAGCGGCAGCGGAACGAGCGCCTTCGAGGGCAGGCGACAGCACCCGATATCCTGGCAATCCGCCCAGCCGAATACGCCCGACGCCGGGCCGCGCTGCGCGAGCGGATTGGCAACGCCGTGATTGTGCTTGCCGGCAATACGGAAGGGGAACGCGGGGAATCGCGCACCGGCTTCTTCCAAGACGCCAACTTCTCCTATTTCACCGGCTGGCTGCAGCCTGGGGCAATACTCGTGCTCGCGCCGGCAAGCCGCCCCGGCGCGAAGGGTGAAGTGTTGCTGCTCCCCGACAGCCAGCCGGGACGCACGCTATGGTGCGGCCCCGCGGTGGATGCGTCCCAGCCCGGCCTGGCGAAACGGCTCGGGATTGCCCGCATCGCACGCCGCTGCCAGCTCGAACGGCTTCTTGCCGAGATGCTGGCGGAATGCGAGGGGATCGCCTGTATCCCCGGCTCGGAAGTGGAGAGGCATCTCCGAAGCTCCTTTCCGTTTCGGGAAATCCAGCCGCTGAGCGCCGACATTGCCGCGCTTCGCATGACGAAATCTCCGTCGGAGATCGCCCACATTCGCGAGGCGGTGCGCATCACGGCGGAAGGGCAGCTTCGCGGCTTGCGGCGCTTGCAAACCGCATCGAATGAATTCGAAGTTGCCGCCGACATCACCCACGAGTTTCTCCGCCACGGCGCGGAGCGCCATTCCTTCGCACCCATTGTGGCTTCGGGCCCCAATGCCTGCGTGCTGCATTACTCGCGAAACCGCGCGCCGCTGCGGAGGGGCGATCTCGCCGTTCTTGACGTAGGCGCGGAGCGATCCGGCTATGCGGGAGACCTTACCCGCACGGCACCTGTGGGAGGACGGTTTTCGAAGCGCCAGCGGGAACTGTATGAGGCGGTGCTCGCGGTCCAGAAGGAGGTCATTCGCGCCGTCAAGCCGGGTGCGTTCCTCGGACGGCAGATTCCGGGCAGCCTGCATCAGCTTGCCGCCGAGCGGCTGGATGGGATGCGCCTGGGGCCGAAGAAGCGGCCGCTCAGCCAGTATTTTCCACACGGAATCGGGCATCATCTCGGGATGGACGTGCATGACCCCAGCGATCCGGCGGCTCCGCTGGAACCGGGCATGGTGGTGACAATCGAACCGGGTGTTTACATTCCCGAAGAAGGGATCGGCATCCGGATCGAAGACGACATTCTTGTCACGGAGAACGGGGCGGAGGTGCTGAGCGATTCCTTGCCGAAGGAAGCTGCGGATTTGGAGGCGCTGCTCTCATCGTGAAACCGCGACGGGAGCGAACCGCAATCGGCGGCATCGAAGCGCGGCCTCACCTCGCGCAGGCGGTGCTGCTGCTGGTGTCGGTTCTGATGGCCTGGCTGGTGGCCGGCAGCGCCGTGGGCCATTTGGCGGACAACAACATCTCCGACGCCTTGGTTCGCTGGACCGGATCCTCTCACCCTGCCCAAGCCGCTTGCACGCTGATCGCGATCGACGAAGAGACGCTCAGCGGACACGGCGGCATGCGCGGCCTGCGGAGCATCCTCGCCGGCATCCTTGAAGCCGTGGCTCCGCACCACCCGGCGGTGGTCGCCATTGACCTCACTCTCGCGGATCCCGGCGACCCCGTTGAAGATGATCGCCTCGCTCGTGCCATGGCCGCCTTGCCCGCAGTGGTGCTGGCAGCGGAAATCCGATCCACCGGCAACGCCTGGGAACTCCCGGCGCCTATCTTCGCCAATGCCGTTGCCGCCATTGGGCACGTGCATGCGGCGCCGGATCCGATGGATTCCGTCTGCCGCGCAATCCCCCTCGAAAAGGCAGTCGATCGACGCCGCTTCTGGGCGCTCAGCCTGGAAGCCTACCGGCTTTGGCGCAAGGAACCGTATATTCTGGAGACGCCCGAGAGCCTGCTGGTGGGCGGTGTCGAGATTCCCGCCTCGCGGGCAAGCGGCAGGCTCCTTCAGATTCGCTATCTCCCGCCGGACGGCCAAGCCGGTTCCGGCATCAACCGCATTTCCGCCGCCACGCTGCTTTCGAAAGCAGCCCCATACCCGGTGCCCGAGAAGGCGGTGCTGTTCGTGGGGGTGACCGCGCCTTCCGCCGCGCGCGACCGCCTGATGACGCCGTTTTCCTACGGGCGCACCATGCAAGGAGTCGAGATCCACGCCAATGCCTTTGACACCCTCGCGAGCCGCCGTTTCTACCATTCGATTCCCGGTGCTGTGGGCTTTCTGATCAGCCTTGCCATTGCCGCTTTGACCGGTGCGGCCTTCCTGTTTCGGCGAAGCTGGCACACCTATGGTTTTGCCGCGATTCCCCTCACCGCCTCGTTTGCGGCCCCGCCGGTTGGATATCTGAACGACTTCCTCATCCCTTCCACGCTGATCATCCTCAGCGCCCTATTGCCTTTTCTCACGCTGGCCGCCCATCGCTACTGGTTCGTCAATCGCAGGCTTCGTCTCGCCGAGCGGGAAACCGAAAATTACCGCGACGCCATCCACTACGTGACCCACGAGATGCGCACGCCGCTCACGGCGATCCAGGGCTCCAGCGAACTGATTTCGCGCTATTCGCTTAGCGCGGACAAGCAGAAACAGATTGCGGAAATGATTCACAGCGAATCGAAGCGCCTTGGACGCCTCATTCAGGTCTTCCTCGACGTCGAGCGTCTTTCCGCCGGCCAGATGCAGCTTCGCGACGATCGATTCGCGGCATCCGACCTTGTGACTACCTGCACGGAGCGCGCCCGGCCGCTCGCACAGAACAAGCAGATTGCGCTTGAAGCGGAGACCGATTGCAAGGACGGCGATTTGCTGCGCGGAGATCGCGAGTTGCTGGAGCATGCCCTCTATAACCTCATTACGAATGCCATCAAATACTCCGGCAGCGGCAGCACCGTTCGCATTCGCTGCGAACGCCGCGGCGGGGAGACCGCGCTCACCGTGGCCGACGAAGGGATGGGGATGAACGCCGAAGAGCAGCGGGCCGTGTTTCGCAAGTTCTACCGGACGGCGGCGGCCGAGCGATCCAATGAGAACGGGTCGGGTGTTGGTCTCGCTATTGTCGATCAGATCGTGGGCGCGCACGGCGGACGGGTGTCGCTCAAGAGCGAACCCAACGTGGGTTCCGAGTTCACGATTACGCTTCCAGCGGCGCGAGAGCCCAGAGCGGAAACGTGATTGAATGGTGAGAATGACCCGGATGCTGCTCGTTGAAGACGACGCGAGTGTGCGCGACACACTTACGACTTTTCTGGAGCTTGAGGGTTTTCAGGTGGAAGCGGCTGCCAGTTCGGAAGCGGCATTTCGGCTCCTGGCCTCCGAGCCGTACCCGGTCGTCCTCTCCGACATCTACCTGGACAGCCGAACGGGCCTCGATATTCTAGAGGAAGCCAAGCGCCGCAACCCCGGATGCATCGTGGTACTGATGACGGGGCGCGGCAGCATGGAAACGGTGGTTGCCGCCACACGCGGGGGCGCCTTCGACTACGTCGCGAAACCTTTCGATCTGGACGAAATCCTCTCCGTGCTCCGGCGCGCGGTGGCCGCGCAGAACCCCGACGACGCGGTGGCCGAAGAAGACGACCTGCCGGAAAGCGAAATGATCGGCTCTTCCGCTCCGATGGTGGAGGTCTATAAAACGCTCTCCCGCGTTGCGCCAACGGATTCGACCGTGCTGATCGAAGGCGAAACGGGCACGGGCAAAGAAGTGGTTGCTCGTCTGATCCACCGGAATAGTGCCAGGGCGGCGATGCCCTTCGAACCGGTGGATTGCGGATCCGTGGCCACCACTCTGCTTGAAAGCGAACTCTTTGGTGCGCTTCGCGGCTCCTACACTGGCGCGGACCGGGATCGGATCGGCCTGCTGGAATCGGCGCACCGCGGGACCGTGTTTCTGGATGAGGTGGGGGACATTGATCCGGGCTTTCAACTGAAGCTGCTGCGCTTCCTGCAGGAACGCGAAATACGCCCGCTTGGGGCCAACAAGCCACGCAAGGTGGACGTGCGTGTGATCGCGGCCAGCAACAAGAATCTGGACGGAATGGTTAGGGATGCGAAATTTCGAGAGGATCTCTATTTTCGGTTGAACGTGGTGCGCATCGAATTGCCCCCCTTGCGCGCCCGGCGGGGCGACGTGATGCTGCTGGCGCATTTCTTTCTGAACAAGTACAACGCTCTGTACGGAACGGAAACGCGCTTTCATCCCTCGGC
>JBDIBK010000047.1:0-28784 GCA_039812845.1 Bryobacterales bacterium | reverse complement strand
TGTTCGATCTGCTGGAGTTGGAGCACATCCGGACGGAAAACGCGAAGTGGGAAGCCGAACGCGAGGCGAGAGACTAAGATGCCAGAATCCATTGAGCTTATCTTCCGAGTCCAGGCCGAAGGGCAGCAGCAACTGGACGCCATCACCCGCGCGGTGAAGGGCATCTCCGGAGAGGTGCGCCAGGGCGGGCAGCAACTGGCCCAGTTCGACGGCGGGCTGCGCAAGATCACCGATACCGCCGGCCGTGCGAACCAAAGCCTTGGCACCTTCGGGAGCGGCATCCTCGGGAAGCTGACGCGCCCGCTGGGGGAGGCCGGCGGCGCGATTGAAGGGCTGGCCGGGCGCCTGGGTACCGTAGGTGTAGCCAGCGCGGCGGCGGTAGCTGCAATCGGTTTCGTCGGCAAGAAGGCGTTCGACCTGGTCTCAGAAATGGGTGCGGCGGCGCAGCAAACAGAACGGCTTGCCGAACGGCTGGGGATTGCCACAGGAGCGGCCGCGCAGATGGAGGGCACTGCCAAGCTGGCGGGTATCAGCATCGGTGCAATGGAAGCCGCCGCGGGAAATCTCCACACGAGGTTGGTACAGACCGGCGCGGATGGCGTAAAGGCGGCGGCAGCATTGCGGGCGCTGGGCGTAGCGACGCATGAATCCAACGGCGCGCAGCGCGAAGGCGGAGCGGTCCTGTCCGAGGTGCTTGCGAAGCTGAGCGCTGTGCAGAACGCTAGCGAACGGTACCGGCTTTCCCAGGATGCCCTGGGCCGCGAGGGCGCTCGTTCACTGAAGCCGGTTATCGAGGACTATGACCAACTGCAGCGGACCGTACGCGCGCTGGGCGTGGGTGTGGATGAGACTCTGACGCGGAATTTGGCCGAAGCCCGCGGGCGGGTTGACGAGCTCAGCCTGGCATGGGAACAGTTCAAAACCAGCGTGGCCGGGCGCCTTGCGAAGGTAGCGCTCGAAATTGACCTGGTGCCAAGCATCGCGGGGAAGGCTGCGTCTGCTGAAGACTTGGCGCGGATGGGTATTAAGCTGCCGGAGCGATTTCAGCCGCTCAGCCGCGCTGGGGCGCGGCAGGCAGCAGCCCAGGCCGGTTTCTTCGGATTCGGGCCGGCGAATGCACCAGCCGGAAACCCAGCCCTGGATGCGCTACTGGACCCGAACAGCACAATCAACCGCAGCTCGGCCGCTGATGCGTTCCGGACGTCGTTCGGCCAAACCGAAGCGGGGCGCAGGCAGCGGCTGGGCGTGGTTCGCGGCGAGCTTGGAGAACTAAGCACTGCGCTAAGCAGTGCCGACCTTTCCGCGGCGACCCGGGCTGACTTCCAGAAGCGTTTCGAGGATCTGACCCGCGAAGAGGCGGCCATCGAAGCGAAGCTGAAGAATGCCAAGGAAACGCTGAGCCGCACGGGCCAAGAGTTCGACCGGCTGATTCAGTCGCTGCAGGAAAATGGTCTGACGCCGTTAGCGCGCATCCTGGCGGGCACGGAGGGACGGCTGCAGGAAATCGTGGCGCGTCACGGCGCGCTGACTCAACAGCAGACCGCGCAGGCGAGCGCCGCGCTGCAAGGTGCCATCCGCAGGCAGACCGGCAAGAACGCGCCGAAATCGTCGGCGGTGGACCTCAGTACCACGGGATTTTTGTACGGCGGGCTGCGCAGCGTGCCGGTTTCGGCGGACGTGGATCCGCGGCGGACGGAAGCCACGCTGGCGCAGTTCGACGAGCGGCGGCTGCGGGCGCTGCGGCAATACACGGCCTTCCAGGAGCAGGTGACGCGGCTGACGGCGGGGCCGGGCGGTGAGCTGGCGGCCATTGAACAGATTGCCCTGCTGCGGGAAGACGCGGCGCAACGGGAGTTTCAGATCACGCGCGATCGCGCCCGGCTGGACGAAGAGCTTGACCAGGCGCGCAAGGAACGCGTGCTTTCCATTCTGGAACTGCAGCGCAAGCAGCTTCAGGACTACAAGAACACGGCGGGCGAAGTCTACGACGCGCTGATGCAGCGCGGCGGCGGCGGGCTGCGGGACTTCTTCCGGGGCCAGGCGAACATCCTGCAGCGGCAGTTGTTCGTGAACGCCAGCGCGGGCATCTTCCAGCAGTTCGGCGGGGCGCTGGGCCGGGTGGGCGCGGCCAGCGGACTGGGCGGGCTGCTTTCGGGCACGATCTTCGACCCCGCGAACGCGGGCAACGCCACGGCCGCGAACACGACGGCCACGGAACGCAACACGCTGGCGCTCGAGCGCAACACGGCGGTGACGGCGGGCGGCGGGCTGACCGGGCAGATTCAAGGGCTGACGGGACCCGCGGGCGGCAACCTGCTATCGCTGGGCATTCCCGGCCTGGGCGGCACCGGCGCGGGCGGCCGCGGCGGCAAGCTAAGCGGCATCTTCGCGGGCCTTTCCAGCCCGCTGACGGCCGGGCTGTTCCGGGGCTTCCAGGGCGGGGACTACTCGATTGCCACCGGCGACGGCACGGCCACCAGCGCTTCGGCCTTGGGGCTGACTTCCACCGGCGCGCGCGTGGCCAACATCGCGGCATCGGGCGCGATCGTGGCGGGCGGCACGGCCGGCATCCTGTCCGGCCTGAAGCAGGGCGGCGCGCGCGGCGCGACCACGGCGATCGCCAGCGGCCTGGGCGTGGCTTCCACCATTCCCGGACCGCAGCAGCCGTTTTTGCAGGCGGCCGCGCTGGTGGCCGGGCTGGTGACCGGGCTGTTTCCGGACGCGAAGAAGCAGCGCGAGGAAGAGATCGGGCGGACGCTGGAGCGCGGGCGCTACACGGAAACGCTGGGCGTGGACCGCTTCACGGACCAATACGGGCGCGACCTGGATTACAACCGCCGCGGCGAACTGCGCGTGGTGCAGCCGGTGACCGTGAACGTCCAGGCGATGGATGCGAAGGGCTTTCTGGACCGCGCGCAGGACATCGGCGACGCCGTGAAAGCGGCCCTGCAGGGTGGGCATGACGTGGCCGATTCCATGCGCGGACTGGTGTTCGTTCACTAGCTTGTTGACAGGCGCGCGGGCGCATGGCATGATCGTGGAGGTTTTGGATTTCGCCTCTCCTCTGGCGTACGTTCTTGCCGTAATTCTGGATAGCCACACTGCGGTGTGGCTATCGTCTTCCCGCCCCGCCCGGCTTGTTCCCTGCACAGTCTGAAAGATCCGCATGGCCAGCTTCCCCGCCCTGCGCAGCGGCGCCGTCACCATGTACGGCGGCCAGCGCGAAACCCGCTTCGGCACCGGCGTGGCGCAGTTCTGCGACGATTCCGAGCAGCGCTGGAAGGCGCACGGCCCGCTGGCGGCGTTCACGCTGGAGTTCCGCCACATCGACGGCTACGATCTGGCGAACGTCCAGGAATTCTTCCGCTCCATGAAGGGCGCGTTCGATTCCACCTGGGACCTGACGCTGGGCGCGACGCTGTACGCGAACCTGTGCTTCGACCAGGACGACTTCGCCTGGACCGAGACGAAGCCGAACCGCTTCAGCGTCAGCCTGCGCGTGCGGCAGGCGCGCCCGGCATAGCGCCCATCCCTTCTTCCGATGCCCTACTACCCTCAACTGATCGCGGGCGGCCTGACCGTGCAGCGCCCCTACCAGTGCGCCCAGGCGGCGCTGACTAGCTACGAAGACCAGCCCACGGGGCGGCGCTTCGCGCGAAGCTGGCGGGCGAATCCGCTGGGACGCTGGACGCTGAACTACCAGCATCTAACGGATGCCGAACTGGCGGCGCTCGAAGCGTTCTTCGCGTCGATGGGCGGGCGCTACGGCGAATTCACGTTTCTGGACCCCGGCGGCAATCTGGCGCAGTACAGCGACGATTTCAGCGCCAGCGCATGGGAAAAGTACACCGTGACGCCGGGCGCGGCGGTGGCCGATCCCTTCGGCGGAACGCGGGCGACGTCCTGCGCGGCAACCAGCGGCAACGGGATGCTGGCCGCCAGCGTGCTTCCCGGCGGCGGCGCGGCGGGCTTCGTGCTGTGCGCCAGCGTGTGGGTCCGCGCCGCTTCGCCCGCTTCCCTGTCGATCGGCTTCCTTGACGCGGGCTTCACCGTGCTTTCGGCCAAGACGGCGGAACTGCCGGCGAACACCTGGGTACGGATCCAGCACGCGCACCTGCTTTCGTCCTCGAGCGCCATCCGAATGCTGATCGGCGGCTTCAGCACCTGGAATGCCAGCACGCTGGAACTGTTCGGCGCCCAGTGCGCGCCGATGCCCGGCCCTGGCGCCTACGTGCGCAGCCCGGCCAACTGGGGCCTGCGGACGAAGTGCCGCTTCGATGCCGACGCGCTGCAGGTGCGGACGCTGGGGCCGAACCAGCATTCGGTTTCGGTGCCGATTGTCGAATATAAGTAGATGCCCGTAGGAACAATTCACACGGCCAAAGAACAGGCGCTGGCATTCCAGCCCCTGCTGCTGGCCACCTTCACCTTCACGGATGGCACGGTGCTGCGCCTTTCGACGCACGGCTTGCGGACGGCGGACGGCGGCTTCCAGTATGGCGGCAACGACTATCTGCCGCGCATCCTGAACCAGGACATCGCCGCGGTGCAGGCGCTCAGCGATGGCGGCGTGGACGTCGCGCCGCAGGTGACCCTGGCGCTGAACGATGGCGACCAGTATCTGTGGACGAACTTCGAAAAGCCGAAGGGCTTCAAGGGCGCGAAGCTGGCGCTGACCTTCGTGTTCTGGAACGTGGGCGCGGACGATTTCAGCAGCGATTCGGTGACCAAGTTTCTGGGCATTTGCAGCGCGCCGCAGATCGACGAAACACAACTGACCGTGACGGCCACCAGCCTGCTGAACATGCAGCAGGTGACGCTGCCGCCGGTGCGCGTGCAGAAGCGCTGTCCGTGGGTGTTTCCGGCGACGAAGGCGCAGCGCGTCGCCGGGGCGGTGGACGAAGATTCGTGGTTCTGGGAGTGCGGCTATTCGCCGGACGTGACGGATGCGGACGCGCCCGGCGGCACGGCGGCCGCGCGCGGCAACCTGAACGCCGGCGTGCCCTTCACCAGTTGCAACTATTCGAAAGAGCAGTGCCAGGCGCGCGGCATGTACGCGAAGGACAGCCTGGTGCGCATCACCGGCCGCTTCGGCGGCGTGCAATGGGATCCGCCGCGGTCGTGGCGCGGCCGCGCCTATTCCAGCGGCAAGTTCGAGGAGGGGCTGAACTCGCCGAATGAGGTGAAATACAACGATCCGGTGCCGATGGTCTACGGCGAGGGCTGGGTGGAGCCGGTGATCGCGAACGTTGTGGGCGATCCCAATTCGACGCGCTTCGAGGCGATCTGCTGCTACGGCGAAGGCTACATCAGCCGCGTGATCGTGAACGACGTGGAAGTGCCTTCGTCCACGTTCGCCACGGACCCGCTGTTCATGTGGGACGTGGTTTCGCACGGGACGCGCGACGGCGCTGCCAACCCGCTGCCCGGCTGGACGGATACGAACGGGATCCCGACGGGCGACCCCTACGGCAGCCTGATGACCATCGCCGTCGTGGTCTACCGGCAGCTTGCCGATTCGCAGCAGATCCCGCGGGTCCGCGTCCTGATGACCGGGCCGAAGCTGCGGATCTACACCAGCGACGCCGGCGCGCACGCCGATGAGTGGCCGGAGCATTCCCTGTATCCGGCCTGGCAGATCATGGACGCCCTGGTGTGGGCGGGCTGGGACTACGCGGACTTGGATATCCCCAGCTTCCGCAAGGCGGCACAGATCTGCGGGCAACTGGTGAACTACAAAGACCAGCACGGGAACGGCAAGCAGCACGCCCGCTTTCTGTCCAGCTTCATCCTGCGGCAGCGTAAATCCGCGGCGGAGCTCATCCGCGCGATGCGCAACTGCGGGCGGATGATGCTGGTTCCCAATTCCGACGCGGGCGGCAAGCTGAAGCTGCTGGTGAAACAGACCCTGGCCGCGCAGCAGCCCGCGGCCGTGGCGGGTTCGAACGACACATCGCCCGTCGCCAGCAAGCTGGCCGATGGCACGGTGGCGAACGGCTACGTGGCCTACCGCTTCGATGAATCGAACATCATCCGGCGCGGCGGCCGCAGCACGCTGCGCGTCTCTCAGCGGTCGAACAGCGATTCGCCCAACCGCGTTTCGATCACCTACCAGGACCGGCAGAATAATTTCGCGCCGGATTCCCTGACCGTGGTGGAAACGGACGCGCTGCTGCGCAACAGCAACCAGGAAGTGGCCGGCAGCTTCGCGCCCGATGGCATCAGCAGCTTCGATCACGGGCGGCGGCTGATCGGCACGTATTTCGCGGAAACGCTGCGGGGCAACCCGCGCAACTATCCGGCGGGCGACGCGGGCGGCACGCTGATTTTCGATTTCGAGACCACGTTCCGGGCCGTGCATCTGCAGGTGGGTTCGCTGTGCGCGCTAAGCTACGCGCCGCTGGGCGTGGCGGACCAACTGGTGCGCATCCAGCGCATCCAGCCCGCGGCCAACTTCGAGACGTGCAAGATCACGGCAAGCTGGCACAGCGACGAATGGTACCTGGACACCTGGGGGCAGGAAGACGCGCCGCGCTACAGCCAGCAGGGCCGCAACCGGGAAGCGCGGCCGCCCTGGCCGCTGCTGGGGCAGGCGGGCCAGCGCGCCCTGGGCAATCCGGATCCGCTGACGGGATTCGAACGCTGGTTCACCGTGGGCACGGGCGACGCCGGCGACGGTCTGCGCTTTCGCGTCGAAGTGACGATGCCCCACAACACGTTCAGCGCGGACATTCAGCCGCCGTTCGTACCGAACGAAGGCAGCACGGCGCCCACGGGCGGCAGTTTGCCGGGCGATGCGACGTACTGGGTCTGGCTGGTGGCGCTGGGCCCCGCGCTGGTTTCCGTTCCGTCGATCGCCTGCAAGATCGCCGTGCCCGCGGGCACCAACACCAACACGAATACCGTGCCCAACATCGAATGGCACCCGGCTTCGGAACTGTGCGCGCTGCACGTGGGCACGCACCCGTTCCAGCCCCTGTTTCAGGGCTTCATCAACGATATCCCCAGCTCAGTGACGTTCACGGGTCCGGTCGATCCGAAGCTGGCGGTGCTGTGCATGCCGGATCCCGAATTCGATCGCGTGGAATTTAGAGTGAAGCGCCTGGTGCGGGCGGGCGTGGCCGACGTGACGCCCACATCCGCCACGGCCACCACGATCACCGTCGATGGCGCGGGCTGGACCGTGGACGAATGGGCGGGCTACGACATCAGCGAACTGGGCCACGATCACGGCGGCTACGACTGGCCGCGGGGCTGGGCGTGGCGCGTCGCGTCGAACACCGCGGACACCCTGACGCTGGACACCGCCTACGGCCCCACGGCCAACAGCATCCTGACCTTCGACCCTGGCCAGAAGTACCGGCTGACGTTCCGCGCGAAGCCGTCTGCCTGGACTGCGACGTCGATCACGCTGCCCAAGCTGGCCGCCGCCGTGGATGAATTCGCGGGCAAGCTGGTGCGCGTTTTCGCGGGCACCGGACGCGGGCAGGTCTGCACGATCCGTTCGAACACCGCGGAAACCCTGACGATCGATACGAAGTGGACGGTCTTGCCGGATGCCACCACGCGCGTGCTGATCGAAGACGCCGATTGGACGCTGGTGCACCGGACGGAATCGATCGACGTCGGTGGCGGGCCCGCCACGGTCACGTTCCCGGTGCCGCTGGAAGGCCTTTCCCGCCGGCCGCTGCTGTGCATGGTGGCGCCGGTGGACGGCGGGGGCAACGCCTGCTTTGACCAGTTCAACCAGGTCCGCGATTTCTGGCTGTACTACGAAACGGCCGGGGCGGCGAACGCACAAAGCGGAGTGCATCTGAACGTGGAAGGGACGCTGGCGATCGGCAGCGATCTGGCGCCGCGCTTTCACCTGAACGCGGACGCGCAGGCCGTGGCCGTGACCGCCGAAGTGAAACAGGCGCCATTGGGCGCGCCGTTGACGGTGGAAATTCGCCAGGGCGCCGCGCTGTGGCTTTCCGTCACCATCCCCGCCGGCCAGACGCTGGTGGCGACGAGCGCGGCGGGGGCCGCATCGCTGCTGGCGGACCAAAACCTTTCGATCGACCTGACCGCCGTGGGCACCACGTTCCCTGGCGCGGACCTTTCAGTGACGATCTACCTGTGATGGAGGCGCACATGCGAATAGACCTTCTGGACACGCCCGGCGGGGCGATTGCGATTCTGCTGCTGCTTTCGCTGCTGGGCATGGCGATGACGGGGCTTCAGGTGGCGCACGGCGATTATGTGCTGATGACTGCCTTCGGCGCGCTGGTGGCGCTGCTGCGCGGGCACACCACGAAAGCGGACGGGCAACCGGGCGGCGACCCGCCGCAGCCGGACCCGGCGCCCGCGAAGCCCGTGCTGCCGATCGCGATCAACCGCTGACCCGCGCCCCATGCCCCTGCCCACCTGGACCCAACCCTCCGCGCTGAAGAAGCTAGATCCGCGCTGCACACTGAACCTGCGCGGCTTTGACCGCCGGGGCGCGGCCGCGGCGCTGTGCGAGGTGACGGCGGATGCGTTCAAGGTCTACGGCGTGTTCCGCGATATGGCGGATTTCGCCGTGCTGAAGATCTGGGACGCGGACAACTTCTTCGAACACTACACGCTGCGCTACCTGCCCGATTTCGACTTTGACGGCGTGGCGCTCAGCTTCGACCTGGCTTACGCAGGCCTGCAGCCGATCGATTCGACCAAGTACAACTGGATCGATTGGGCCACCTTGGATTGCATCCGCGCGGACGGCACGACGGCGCAGGTTCGCTTGTGGGATTTCGCCACGCTGCAGGCGGGCACGTTCCCCGCGGCTTCCGCTACCATCACCGTGGTGGACAACGGCCTGGCGGCATTCGACCGGGTGACCCTGTGGCTGAACAACATCGCCTTCGACTGCATCGTGCCGAACCCGGCCACGGGCGTGACGGCGGCCACCGTGGCCGCGACTCTGCGCGATCAAATCAACACGGCGAACTGGCCGGCGCTCTCGCCCACGCTGGGGCTGATTGCCACCAGCAGCGGCGCGGCGCTGACGGTGAAGGCGGCGCGCTGGGGCACGGTGGATACCAGTGGGACCGCGGTCACGTGGGTAAGCGGCGAGAAATTCACGGCCATCCCGGCGGGCAGCGCGCTCTGGATCAACGGCGCGGCCTACACGGTTTCCAGCGTGGCTTCGGCCACTTCGCTGACGCTGACGGCCAGCGCGGGCACGCAATCGGGCGTGCGGTACCTGGCCGAACGGGGCGGACGCGACGGCAACATGCTGACCGTCTACGGCATCTGGAAGAACGCGAATCTCACCTTCGATGCCGCGGAGTATCCGCTCAGCGGCGGCAGCAGCGATTGCACCTGGCGCGTGGCGATCGACTTCACGGCGCGCGGCGTTGACCAGTTGCGCGAAGCCTGGCTGACCTTCGCACCGGCGCTGGCCAACGGCGCGGCCTACGCGGACACCGAATGGACGGCGACGTTCACGAACTGGGGCTGCACGGATCCGAACGGCAAGCTGCCGCTGAAGGTGGCGGGGCCGGGAAGCGTGCGCGTGGGCAGCCGCGATGCTTGGTCCACGTTCACCGGCACGGGCTGGGCCATCCAGGATGCGAACAACCTGTGGCGGGGCTTCGCGCGGGTGACGAAAACCAGCGGGGACGCGGTGCGCGTCCGCTACCACTGCCAGCACGTGCATGATTTGTGGGTGGGCACGGCACTCTACAAAGACAAGGGCATCGTGAACGTTTCGCTGGACGGCGATACGGCCACGGCCCTGGATTGCTATCTGAACGCCGAACCGCCCGTGCTGACGCGGCGGCGCGTGCGGGCGGGCGTGGCGGCCGGCGAACACGAGCTGCTGCTGACGCTGACCGGCACGAAGAACGCCGCCAGCTTGGACACGTGGTTCACCTTCGACTATTTGGAAGCCGCGGTGGCGGCGGATCCGCCCGCGCCCGCCGCGGTCTACAGCAACGTTTCGGCCGCGATCGACTACGACACGGACCACACCTACAAGCTGCCGCCCGGCCGCATCGTGGGCATGCTGGACGCCCTGGGCCTGCGCGGGCCGATGAACGAATACGTGGGCGTCTTTTGGTGGAACCAGCGCCAGCGCACGGGCGGCGTGTGGAAGACGCTGACCGTCCAGTTCGGCGGAACCTGGGCCGATGGGGACGCGGCGTTCCTGCAGATCGGCGCCTTCACGATGGGCAAAAGCGTGTTTCCGGCCGACACCGTTTCGACCATCGCGGCGCATTTTGCGCACTTCATCAACGGCACGCTGGTGGCGATGTGGGCGGAAACCACGGCCACGGCGGGCGAGCTGCTGGTGCACGTCCGGACGCCGGTGTGGGGCGACACGTTTTCGACGTCGAAGACTTCGGCGGCGGGCACGATCGCGACGTCCGGCGACGTGGGCGTGGGGACCGAAGGCACGTGGACGATTGACGCCGGCGCGGCGAACCCGATCAACTTCCCCACGCGCAAGTGGCATGAAGATCTGTACGCGCAGGTGGCGGCGAAAAGCTGGCAGATCGTCACGTCGTATTCGATGGAACTGGTGAACCCGCCCGAGGGGCCCGGCGACGTCTGGGCGGCGCGCTTCGCGGATGGCACGATCGTCGCCACGGACACCGGCTTCGGCGGCATGCACAGCACGCACTGCGGCTTCGTCGCGAAGATGCTGGCGCTGCAGAAGGCGGTCTTCAAGGAAACGGCGAAGATGATGGACGCGGCGGGCCTGACGCCGTGGCTGCAGTTCGGCGAATTCCTGTGGTGGTTCTTCAGCTCAAAGGCGCTGACGGTGGCCAGCGTCAGCGGCAGCGCCGTCCAGACCGGGGCGGCGCACGGCATGGCCACGGGTGATCGCGTGGTAATCGCGGGCACGCGCGTGCTGGACGGCACGCGAACGATCACCGTCACCGGCGCGGACACGTTCACGGTGAGCGGGGCCGCGCTGCCGGGCGCGTGGACGGGCGCGGGCCAGGTGCGCGGCGGTTCCATGGGCTACTACGACGCCGAAACCGCGGCGGCGGCCGCCACGGCGCTGGGGCACGCACTTTCCAGCTTCACCTGCCAGGATGACGATCCGGACGCGTTCCACGCGGGCGCGGATGCCGCCTGGCTGGCGGGGCGGATCCAGTCGCATGCCGATGCGATCCGCGCGCACGTGCAGGCCACCTACCCGGCGGCGAAGTTCGAATGGTTGCACGCCTACGATGTCAGCCATCCGGATTGTTACCACACCCTGGACCTTCCCTTTCCGCAGGGCGGGCGGCTGAACGCAGCGGTGAACACGCCGGCCGCGTGGACGGCGAAAACGGGCAGCGGCCTCGACCGCATCAAGATGGAAGCGCTTAGCTGGGGATCGTTCTACCGCCACCGGGACCGCGCCGCGCAGGCCTTCGCCTGGCCAACCACCGCGCCCCGCAACTGGCCGGCGGCGGATGTGGCGTACCTGATGCCCATCTTCAACGGCGGCTGTCCGTGGCCGGCGGAGTTCCTGGGCGCGCGCAACCGGGGCGTGCCCGTCATCAATTTCTGGGCGTTCGACCACTTGTGCCTGATGAGCTGGCCGTTGCCGCTGCCGCGGAATGGCAGCGGGGCGCGGTTCATTTAGCGACGGGGGGATCCATGGGACATCGATATCTGGCGGTGAAGCTGCTGTGCGGGCTGCTGGCCGTGACGCTGCACGCGGCGGCGGGCACGCGGGTGCGCGATACTCTGTTCGACGCGAAGGGCAACCGCGCCACGGGCACCTGCACCATTCAGTGGGGCCCGTTTGTCACTATGCAGGGCAAGGCGATCGCCGCCGGACTGAAGCAATACCGGGTGCGCAACGGCGTGCTGGACGTGGAACTGGAAGCCACGGCGGGCGCGGCGCCGTCCGGAACGGCCTACACCGTCCGCTGCATCCTGGCCGGAAGCGCGCCTGGCCCGGTGGAGCGCTGGACGGTGCCGGACAGCGCCTCCGCCGTCAACTTGGCCGCCGTGCGCGTCACGCAGGTCCTGCCGCCGCCTGGCGCGGACCTGAACATCAGCGTGGGCGACGTGGCGGGCCTGGACGCCGTGCTGGCGGACCGCCCGATGAAAGGGCCGGGCTGGCTGGCGCATCGCGCGGTGGTGGTGGACGTGAACGGCAAGCTGGCGGCAGCCAGCGGCGCGCTGAACGATTGCGTGAAGGTGGATGGAAGCGCGGGGCCCTGCGGCGATGGCGGCGGCGGTGCCGGCGCGCCCGGAACCTACGCGGCGAACGTGCGGCCCACGCGGGTGACCGAAGTCGTTTGGACCCTGCCCGATACGCCCAGCCCCGCCAGCAGCGTCATCTGCACCGTGAACGGCCTTCGCCACACCTACGGCGTGGACTACACCGTTTCCGGAAAGACGATCACGTGGGTGGCCGCGCACATGGAGATGTTCACGGCGGCGCAGTTGAACCAGGACGCCACGTTCATCGTGACCTGCGATTATTGGCGGCCCTGACGGCGCGGGCCGGTTCGGGGGTGGGGCCGGTCAAGCGGCGGGATCGCCTTCCAGGCGGCGAAGGCGGCGGTCGGTATCGTCGGACACCTTCTGGATCGCGGAAGCCAGGGACCGGTTCGTTTCCGCCTGCTGCTGGCCCATCTCTTCGACGGCGCCGATCAGCCCGTCCAGCTTGTCGGTGACTTCCTCGAGCTTCACGGTCAGCGCATCCATGCGGCCCTGCTGCACCACCTGGGCGCGCAGCAACAGCTTGTGTTCGGCGCGAAACTCTTCGTGGTCGCGCGCGAACATCTCCATGGCCGCTTCAATGCGGTCCAGGCGGCTGCGCCCGTCGTGATTTCCGTTGGTTTCTTCCGCCATCGCTCTTCCGCCTTCAGTATGCCAAGCATGCGCTTCACATGCAATTCAGTTAGGCCCGCGCAGCGATTGAGGCGCGCGGAAGGCGATCACTTCCGCTTTTACCGGTTTCGCCGTGGGTGCGGCGGGCACTTCGCTGACTGTGGCCGTCAGACGGATTTCCAGCGCGGTGTCGCCAATCGTCAGCCGGATGGGTTCGGACTGGGATTGGCCCAGCAGTTCCTCGCGCGTGATTTCGCCGCGCGCGATCGCCTCGCGCAGCGGTGCGAACTCCGCCCACTCCGCGGCCCGGCGCTCTTCGGCCTGCCTCTCCCGCTCCGCCGTTTCCGCCTGCGTTTTGCGTTTGGCCTCGGCGAGCCACGCCTTGCGTTCCTGCTTCGTCACGGCTTCTCCTCTCCGGGACATCCTCTGCCCCCGAAGTCCCACTTTCCCCCGTTTTTGCGGCGATTCCAATAGGACGGAAGTGCGTGGGGACGCAGGTACCGGCGTCAATCGCGACCTCTATTGCAGCGCGTTCGCCATTCGGGAAGTCGCCGAGAACACGGTCACCGCACCGAATGCGGCAGCGGCCAGCGTGAAGAGCGACGCCAGCACCACCAGCCTCTTCAGGCCCGGCGCATATCGCTCCGGAGCCATCACCCAAATCTCCACACACCGCATCGCGATGTAGGCACCGATCATGATTGCGAGCCCATCCACCATCCTGGTTCGCCTCCTGCGGAATAAGTGGGCGAATGGCGAGAAACTTCTCAGGAAAAATGCGGAGTGACACTCATCTTTCGAGATCCGGGGGAAATGCGGGCGTTACAGGGATCCTCTAGAACCGCGCGGTGCGGGAACCCAATAGTGTCGGCATGCGATCCCGCCTGCGGTGAGAATCGCGTCAGGTAACCGCAGTTATCCATTCCTTCGATCTCCAATCGCGTTGCGCCGGCAATTTCGTTTTCCGCCTTAGAACTTGCTTCCAACGGATTCACGCAAAGCTTTCAGTGCCGCGGTTGGTTCGGTAAGTGTCCCAATACCTCGAGCGTAGCCAGGATCTCGGCTACTTCGGTTTCTTTCGCCTTGGTGAATAGTCGGGCTACGGCTTTTGAGGCCACGGCTTCCTGGGTTTCAGCGACAGCGGCTTGGACGGCCTTCACTCGTTCCGGAAGCGTTTCGGGCCAAGGTCGCCGCTGCGCTTTCGTTGCGGAAGCGGGTGCTGCATCCTCGGTCGCCAGTCCTAAAGCGGCTTGGGATGGGCTGGCTTTGCGTTGCTGGTAGTCCGGGCGGAGCCAGTGGACGATGCCCTTCGCTTCTTCAGCGGCACGCCGGCTGTTGAGATCGACGAGGCGAAAGAGGGTCTCTTCGGTGCCGAGGCCAGCCGGCCAGCCATAGGCCTCGGCAACCGCCCGGTCGAGATCGTCGTGGATCTGTTTGAGCACGGTCACTAAACCGCGTTCGTGGTCGGCGTGCTCGCGTTCCGTTAGCGCTTCCCCGGCGCGGAGTTTTTCGAGGACGTTGTACATGTCCGTCATGCCGAGCGTGGGGTGGAGTTCCTGCTGGCGCTTCCGGTGCGCGTCGAGCGATTCCGCGAGATCGCGGATGCGCGATTTCTGCTCGTCGGAGCAAACCGGGAACGGGAACGGCTCGAAGCACCGCGTCTTGTTATAACGCGGGTCATTGCCGATACCAAGCCTGCCTCCGGCGGCGAGCGCCCAGGTGACGTGGATGCGACTCGAGAGGACTCCGAGGAGGAACGCATCGTCGGAAGCGATGTTGACGAGCATGTTATCTGGCAGGATGCCCTGATCGAGAAAGACAAAGAAGCGGTGTTTCGCGGTCTCGACCGTCGCGATGTAGCGGTGCAAGCCCGCTAGCGCGGGCCGAAACGTACTTATGGGTTCACCGAAGATCCACCAGTTCAAACGGCGAGACGGACGGTTGTTCTGATCCCGTTCCGGCTTTACCTTGTTCCAAACCCACTGGAAAACTTCGGGAAACTGCTGCCGTACCTGCTCGGCGGTCAACCCGAAGAGATCGATAACCATTGCGCCACGAGACCTGCCTGTGAGGTCACGGCCATTTCGATAGTGACGAATGTGCTTCTCCAATCCTGGAATTCGACCGAGTCCCAAAGTCGTGGCGACGTCCTCTGTAACGAGAAAGCCAGCACCATGGAGCACGACACCACGGTTACTCAAGAAACCGTTCGCCATCAGGCTTCGAACGTGAGTGATGTCCGGGCCAACCGTGAGGTCGGAGTTCAGTTGGCCGCGATGCACTCCGAGTTCCACTCTTGCGCCGTTCTCATCCCCGGCGGATTCCACTTCCACGCGCTGGAGAACTCCTTGTCGCTGCCCCCCTTCCCCCACAGTCATCGCGATGCGAACATCCGCGCCATCGGCGGAATCCACCCACGGGTGATCCGGAATGGCGAAGACGAGAGAGGCGGGCTTCTCCGCCCCCAGGTGTTGGGCGATGACGCGGCGCTGGAAGGTCTGGCGTATGCTGTTGGTGGTAATGAAGCCGAAGCGGCGAACCTTCCCCTCGCGCACAAGTTCGGCCGCACGGTGCCACCAGTACATGACGTAATCCACACTCTCAGGAACCTCCGCATAGAGCGTGCGAAGCGCTTCCACGTAGCCGTCGCCGAGTTCGCCGCGCATGCGCCAGTTGCCGATGAACGGCGGGTTGCCCACGATAAAATCCGCTTCCGGCCAAGGCGCGCGCGAAGGCTTGCGGATCTCCTCCACGGTGCGGCGAGCGGATTCGTCGGGGACCTCCTCGCCGGTCACCGCATGCCGTTTGAAGGTGAACCCGTCCCACTGGGTCTTGGGCCGGCCATCTTCATCGAGCGCCGGGATGCGTTCCTCCCATTGCATCAGCGCATCGCGATTTTCGATGTTGTGGAACCGCTTGATGACGGGTTCCGGCGGGTTTGCCCGAGCGCCCAGTGTGCGAAAGTACCACTGGAGGTAGCCAATCCAAAGCACGAGATCGGTAATCGCGGCGGCCCGCGGGTTCACCTCCAGGCCGAGCAGTTGGTGCGGGTCCACCGTGCCGCCCGCTTCGTCCAGAGCGCCTTGCGGATCTCCAAGGCTTTCAATCGCATCGAGCACCTCGCCTTCCAGGCGCTTCAGATGTTCCAGCGTCACGTAAAGGAAATTCCCGCTTCCGCAAGCGGGATCGAGGACCCTCACCCTGCAGAGCTTCTTGTGAAAGGCGTTCAGCTCCGCAAGTGCCAGGCGTTCCTTTCCAGCGCGCGCAAGAGAGAAAGCGGCCGTCTCTACCGCCTTCCAGTCTTCGCGAAGCGGGTCAATCACCGTGGGCATGACGAGGCGTTCCACATACGCGCGCGGCGTATAGTGTGCGCCAAGTCGGTGGCGCTCGCGCGGTTCAAGGGCGCGTTCCAGCAAGGTGCCGAAGATCGCCGGCTCGACCTCCTTCCATTCGGCGGAGGCGGCACCGATGAGCAACTCCAACTGCTCCTCCGTCACCGGCAGCGCTTCCGTCTGTTCGAAAAGGCCCCCGTTGAACCTCAGCACGTGCTCCCGCAGAGTGGGCGAGTAGCCGCCGGAATTCATGGTCCGCCATAGAGATTCGACCATGGGGGTGAAATTCTTTAGGTCGCCGCGAAGACTTTCCAGTAACTCGGTCCAGGAATGCTCCGGAAGCAGCCGAACGTCCTCCGCGAAGCTCGTAAAGATGCAGCGCATAAGGAAGCCGGCAACGTGTTCCGGCGGATGCTTGGCTTCGAGCTGCTTGGCAAGTTCCGCAAGCTTGGCCGCGACGTGGCGGGTTACCTTGGCGCTGATGCGGGAGGGGTCGAGAGAAAGAGGATCGGTCCAGACGGTGCGGAGCAATTTGCAGACGTCGGCGCCGGCAAGATCCGAAAGAAAAATGCGATGGGCGCGCGGGTCCGGGAACGGGAGGTAGTTTTTGCCGTCGCGTGCGAAATTGGCGAAGAGTTCGATGGAATAGCCAACGTCGACGACGACGAGAAAGGGCGGCCAGCCCTCCTCTTGCGGAAGCGCCCGGGCATATTGTTCCGCCTGCGTGCGGGCGCGGACCATGGCGGCGTCCCAGCCGAGGGTGCCTCGGATCCCGACGCCGCGCCGCGTGGTTGTGGCACGATACGGAGCGGATGGTTCGGAGGGCGCATCCGTGCCCTGCTTGGCCTCGAGGATGAAGCAATCCCGTTTGTAGAGGTCGATGCGGCCGATTGAGGCCGAGCCATCGCTGCCTTGCAAGGGCACCGCGCGTTCGAACACATACGCATTGCGGGAGGTCTCCGGCGTGGCCGGTTCTGGACGCGGAACGCCGAGCAGATCGCAGAGTTCGAGCGCGAAGGATTGAAAGTTCGCGCGTTCGGCCGCGCCGGAGTTTTCCCAGCGGCGAATGAAATCGAGTGGGGAAGTGGATGTGAGTGTGTCGCTCAACGGAGTCTCGATTATGCCAGAGTGGCGCGGCTTGTGGCCGCGGCGGCTCCGGCTGATGCCTCAATTTGGCTGGCGAAGTCTTGTTATAGCGGAGTAGTGGTTCGCGGGGCAAGCGGGAGGCGCATCGTTGCGCTCCAGAGGGTCTCATTTGCCGGGTCCGGATGGATTCAATCGCTTGAAAACGCGCTCATGTCGAAGGCGGGTCACAGCGGCAGGAGAATAATTTGCGTTCCAGTTCCCGGAGCGGATTCAAGCGCTTACGCTGAACGGCTTTGCTTCAACCCGAAAATCGAGACCGCTTTCGTCTCGCAAATTCCGATAATCCAGATGCCGGGGAGAACTCCGTCCTATCGGGAACGATCGTTATCGTCGGCCGATCTCACCGATGTTCTTTGAAAACCGAATCGATCGGCCGTGCAAGACAGGCGGCGCGCGCCGCTCCGGTGCTATCGCAAGCGAACCGGATTGTCCGGATAAATCCGGACAATCCGGACAAAGCGAGATCTGGCTTTCCAGCGGTAACGCCCCAGTATTCAATCACTTAGGCGAAAGATTGCGCGGAGGTTGTCCGGGTGCTTTTTTCGGCGACCCGCCCTTCTACCGCATCCGCGTGCTGTTGAGCATGTTCTTGAATGTCGGCTCGAACTTCGAATAATCCCGCTCCGGTGCGACGAAGATGAGGGAAACGGTGTCGCTTGCGGATCGTTCCACCACGGCCAGGACGACATTCTCCCGTTGTCCCTGGAAGGCCGAGGGGCCGTTCATCATGTAGAGCACGGTCCGCTTGCCGCCCACCATCACCCGGCGCGGCTCTTCGGTCACCTGGATGCCGGGGTTGTTCTTCACCACATCCTGCGCGATAGCAGATGCCACTTCTTCAATGCGTTGCGACGAATTGTTCGAGCGTTCCGTGATAATTGCTCCGTAACCCAATGCGGAACCGCCATTTCCTGTATCGACGGCACCGTACTTCGGCAGGATCGTCACACTACCCTGCTCTGCCTGCGATACCTGCCAGTTGTCGGGATAGCTCAGCGTATACATGGCGGATTGGTATCCCTTGGCGCGGTTCGACGGCGGCTCCAGTTCGGAAACCGGCGGAATCCGCGCCGTGCTCGTCTGCCCCGCGGCACCCTGCTGCGGCTGCTTCGGGGGAGGCGGCAGCTTCGCGGCAATGGCTTTCATGCGGGCGAACTGCCCGGTGTCGCGGGAATAGCTCCGTTTGTCGAACGTCAGAATCTCTTTCTGCACGTTCTTCACCCGGTTCCCTGGGTTCGGATGGCTGGAAAACCAGGAAGCCACTCCCGACTGGTTGCCCGAAATCGCTTCCAGTTTCTCGAAGAAATTGGCCATTTCAATCGGGTTATAGCCCGCGCGGTGCATGAGCAGCGCGCCGAGCTGGTCCGCCTGCGTTTCCGCCCCCCGCGAATACTTGAGCAGCACGCTGTTCAGGCCCAGACCAATGCCCAATTGCCCAAGCTGCCCGAGGAGCGAGTTGTCGCCCAGCATCGCGCCGCCGATCATGGCTGGAAGAGAAAACAGGTTCGCCTTGGATGCCTGGTTGGTGCCATGCCGCAGCGCCACGTGGCTGATTTCGTGCGCGAGCACGCCCACCACCTGCGCTTCGTCATCCGCGTGCTTCAAAAGGCCCGTGTTCATGTAAACGGGGCCGCCGGGCAGCGCGAAGGCGTTGATATTGTCGTTGTTCACCCATTTGAACTGGAAGGGATAGCCGCCCGCTTCGGGCTGCGAGATAAGCGGTTCGGCCAGTTTCTTCAGCCAGGCATCCAGCTCCGCGTTATGGACAATCGGCATTTCGCGGTCGATCTGCGCCGCGGCCTCCTGCCCAAGTTTGACGTCCTGTTCCTTGCTGAAGAAGTTGAAGCCCGGCTTCAGCGTCTTCGTTTGAGCAGGCAGCCCCGCCGGCTGCAGCGCCAGCGACGCGCCCAAGAGCAAAGTGACTGCAAAGTGTACCCAGGACTTCGGCTGCATCCAGGAATCTCCCCTTCAAAATCGGAATGGTCGAGACACGCCCGCAAGGCCGCGCGTATCGAATATAATGCATCCCGCGCGTCACCGGTTACGAATCGTGCCCCTTAGGGAGACAATCCGTCCTCGGATCGCGGTCGCGTTTGCCCGCAATCCACCTTACTATAGGTCGCCCTCACGTTACTACAGGTTTTCCATGCAGCGCGAATACACCGGCTGCGGCGCGCCTCGGTTACGCGGCGGGCTTCAGCCACTCTTCCGCCAGCGCATTCGGGTCTCCGGACAAATCGAGCGGCATCCGCCGCACTTCCTCGCCGTCTTCGAGGAACACGGCCATGTTGCCATCGGCCGTGGGTTGCAGTTCCAGCCGCTTCGATTTTGCATCCAGCCGAAGGGTATCTCCGATCCAGGTAAATTGGACGAACACCCGCAAACGGTGCCCCACCGTTCGGCACGCGGTAAGCAGCCCCTCAATGAATGCGCTCGATTTCAGCGCGGCCGCGTGCGGAGCGGATTTTAGCGCGGCCTGGCGTTCCGTTTCCCTAGCCGCAAGTTCCTGGGCGCGCCGCTCGCCCCGCCGCTCCTCGCCGGATTCAAGCGCTTCCAGGCTGTTCTCCAGGTTGTCCAAAAAGCCCATAATTGTAGGATAGCGAAGCGGCGCGGCCATGCGGCTCATCCCGCGCCGGGCGGCCGCGGGGCGCATGAGGCCCGGCACGAGGCTGGCCCCACCCCGGACGCAACGGCAATGAAATCTTCCAAATTGGGTGACGACTTTCTGAACTGGACGCGCCGCGCGGGTCGCAGCCTGGAGCGGGAGGAAGCCATGCGGCGCGTGATCCACAGCATCCCGTTCGGCAAGGTATCCACCTACGCCCATGTCGCGGCCGCGGCGGGCTATCCCGGCTATCACCGCCAGGTGGCGCAGTTGCTGCGCCGCGAGGGGCACACCCTGCCCTGGCAGCGCGTGGTGGGTGCCGCCGGGGAGATCAAAACCAAGGGCGAGAGCCACGTCACCCAGCGCCACCTGCTCGAAGCCGAGGGTGTGCGTTTCCAGGGCGAGCGCGTGGACATGAATGCCTGCGAGTACGCGTTTCGGATGTGGGAAGTCTGGGAATGACCGCGAGGCCGCGGTGCCCCTGCCCTGCCCTGCCCTCGCTTCCGCCCTGCCCTTGCTTCCGCCCTTCCATTGCGTCCGCCCGCCGCGCTCTAGAGCTTCTGCACCCGCCGAAGCGTGTACATCTCCGGGTGCGGACTCCCCTCCAGCAGATTGCGCCAATCGTCGTCAACGTGAATAATCTTGCCGCTAATGTGATTGGATTGCGCGGAAGCCAGGAAGAGAGTGGGTTCAATCTGCTTGGCGGGCGAAACTCCCCCGGTGCTGCGCACCCGCAGCGCCATTTCCTCATCCCGCCAGCCGGCCCGCTCGCCCGCTTCGAGAATCTGGTCGGTCATGTGCGTGTACGAATTCCCCGGTGCCAGGCAGTTGATCTGCACATTGTGGTCAAGCAATTCCTCCGCCAGGGATTCCACCATCCGGCCCAGCGCCGCTTTCGCCGCCGCGTACGCCGTAAAGTTGGGACGGGCGTTCGAGATGCCGCCTCCCCCCAGAACAATGATCTTGCCGCGCCGCCGCTCAATCATTTCCGGCAGACACAGCCGGATACAGTTCATCACGCCCAGCAGGTTCGTTTGCAGGGTGTCTTCCCAGGCTTCCCTAGAACTCTCCCAATACGGGCCGATCGGCCCTTGCACGGCTGCGGCGGTCACCAGGATGTCCAGTTTCCCCATCGCCGCGCGCGCCTCGTCGATGGCCTTGGCGAGCGCGCCGAAATCGCGGACATCCGCGCGGATCGGAAAGCCCTGCCCTCCCTTGGCTTCCATCTCCAGTTGCGCCAGGCGGATCTCCGCTTCCGTCCTTGCCAGAAGGGCCACGCGGCAGCCCGCTTCCGCCAGTCCCAGCGCCAGCCGTTTGCCGATGCCCCGGCCCGCGCCCGTCACCAGCGCACACTTGTCCTTCAGATCCTTCAATGCGATTGCTTGCTCCTCAAATAGGATAAGGGATGCCGTCCCGCAGGTTTCCGGAAAACGGCCGATTCCTCTGGCAACGCCCGGGAAGGACGCCTTATCTAACCGGCGCGGGCGCGCGACTTCGTCTGCAAATCGAGCAGTGGAATCGATTGGAGCGTCTGCTCCTGCTCCACCAGGGCCTCCCGGTATCCCTTCAGCATCCCGACACAGGTGGCCACGATCACCGGGCCCAGAATCACTCCGATGAAACCGAAAGCTTCCAAGCCCCCGAGCAGGCTCACCAGCACCAGCAGCTCGTTGAGGCGAGCGCGCCCCGCGATCAGGATCGGGCGCAGCACCTTATCCGAACTGCTCACGAAGACGAAGCCCAGCACGATCAGCAGCACGCCGCGCCAGGGGTCCCCGTTAAAAATCATGTAGGTTCCCATGGGCGCCCAAACCAGAGACGGCCCGATTACCGGCAGAAACGCCAGCACGCCCAGCACCAGCCCCCAAACCAGCGGCGAGGGCAGGCCAAGCACCCAGAACGTGAGGCCGCCGAGCAGCCCCTGCACCATCGAAACCACCACGCTGCTCAGGATGGTCGCCTGGATCATGTCGGTGGCTTCGCCAATCATTCGGTCCCGCGTGTCCTCCCCCACTGGGGCGACATCCTTAATCACCTGCATCAGCTTCGGTCCATCGCGGAACAGGTAAAACATCGTCAGCAGGAAGATCAGCAGGTGGAACATCGAATGGATGACGGTGCTGAGGATATCGGTGATCTGCGTGGCGACGTAGGCGGTGCCGGACCGGATCCGTTCCCGGTACTGCTCCTGGATATCGCCGATGGGAATCCCCGCTTCCCGCGCCACCTCTTCCACGCGGTCGGCCGCCCGGTCGAAAAAGCCCTGCGGCATGCCGCGCACCGCCGAATTCGCTTCCTGGATCAGCGTGATCGAAAGCCAGGTCATCGGCCCCACCAGGCTCACCAGCACGAACAGAAGGGTGATTGCGGCCGCCGGCGTTCGCTTGCCCACCAGCCGCCGTACCCGAATATGAACCGGAAAGAAGAAGATGGCGAGGATTGCCCCCCAGGCAAGCGGCTGGAAATAGGGGGAGATGACATCATAGAGCAGCACCAGCGCCAGCACGATGAAGCCCCACCATGTGACGTTCCGGAAGCTGACGGAATTGGACGGCGCTGCCATACCTTGCCCAAATTCAGTATATCGGAGCGGTATGTCAGGAGCCTTAGAGCCGGGCTCTCAATCTCTAATCGATCACGCGCGCCGAGACGATTTTATCCAGATTGGGAAACTCCCGCGCCAGATACGCCTCGCCCTCACCCTCGATCCGGGGCTGCTGCGGCGCTTCGCCATAGCGGCTGTCGATGGATTCCACGGAATCCATTCCGCGCACCACCCGGCCAATCGGCGCAAACCCCATGCTGTCGAGCCGCGGGTTGTCACCCAGATTGATGAACAACTGCGTGGTGCGGGTATTCCTGCCCGCCGTGGCAAAGGTGACGATGCCCCTGGTATTGCTCTGCAGGACGGGGTCGTCCTGAATCTCCGAGCCATCCCATTTGGCGGTGAGCAGCGGGTTGGCCGCGATGCCGAATTGCACCACAAAGCCGGGCACCACGCGGAAGAACCGCGCACCGTCGAAATAGCCGGAATCCACCAGTTCCCGGAAGCGCGCCACGCCCAGCGGAGCCCAATCCTTATGCAGTTCGATGTCGATATCGCCCTTGGTGGTTTTCATCCGCACGGTGAAAACGTTGGGGTCTTTTTGAACGGTCCGTGCCGGCGTCGGCTGGGCGGGCCGCGTTCCTGGCAATGTCCCCTTCGCCGCGGGTTCCTCCGCCGCTGGCGTCTCCACGGGTGCGCTCTCGGCGGGGCTGGCCTCCGCCGGAGCCGGCTTCGATGCGGCCGGCTCGCTCTGGGCAGCCGGAGGGGCCTCGCTCTGGGAAGGCGCGGGCGCGGCTTGCTCCTTCTGTTGGCAGGAGATCAGGGTGAGGGCGGCGAGCAGGGTTGCTGCGAGAAGGAGTCGGATTGGCTTCATGTTCGTGGAGTCCGTTCACGCCGGGCGCGGGAGCGGAAACTATGAGCATAGCGGATGCGGCTGGTCCCATGCAGACCAGTGCCGCCGTTGCACACGCTCCGTTTCGCGGCGGACGGAAAACGCGCGTGCCCGCACGCGCCGCATGCCGCCCTCCATGGGAGCCCTTGCCCGCCGACGGCGCCGGCGTTTAAGTGTCGGTCTTCGCCGCGTGTACGCGGGCCACGGAGTGCCCCGCCCCCACCGGAGCGCTTCCGGCGCCGCTCGCGTTCGAAAAATGCATCAATCCGGTCTTTGGCCGGCTGGCCTCGCGAGCCGCGCGGATCTCTTCCGGCGTGCGCACATCGGGTAAGGAAACCTTGGCATGCAGTTTTGCCCGCGCCACCTGGCGCTTGTGCCGCTTTTCAAGTCGCTTGTCCATATTTCAAACCTACACCGGATTGGACGAAGATGGCGCGCGGAAAGTAACGGAAATCGCTAACGGCGATTCGTTCGCGCTATCGGAGAGAGTTCCCTGTTCAACTGGATACAGCGGTCCCGGCGCGCGGGCGCGTCACAGACCTCGAAAGAGAAGCCGGTTGGCGGGGTCCCTGACGGGAAGGCGTTCAACTCGTCGTAGAGGGCCATCAGTTCTTCCCGGATATTGTTCGATTCGCTGATCACCAGCCACGCCCTGGCATTCGAGAGTCCATAGATTCCCGGCGCGGCGGGCGCGTTCTTCCAGATGGAGGCTCTGGTAAACGATTTGGCGGAATGGCACTGGAAGGACATGACGTTCTCATTCCGCGACGGCCGTGGGGAGGGCTCGCGCGCTCTGCCTCCACCATAGCACCCTCGCGCGGAAGCCTCTTTCGGCCTCGCCGCATTCCAGGGCGATCCCCTCCCCAATCGAGCGTGAAATGCCGCCTCCGAATCCAGCGCAGAGGCGGCTTCGCTTTACTTTCTCCCCCCGTTCCCATAGGCTAGTACAAGCAGAGACAATTTTGTTTCGCTCCCGCGGGCCTGTGCGAAGTCCTCGGCGAGGATTTCTTCCCGGCACGCGCCCGCCTCTTTTCCGTGTGCTCCGTCTGGACACGGCACACAGACACGAAACTTCGTCAACTGACAACGGCAAGCCCGCGGGCCACGCCATTGGTGCGCCGTTTGAAACAAAAGGAGAGCATTCGATGACAGGAAGAGTGAAGACATTCTGCCCGGAGAAGGGTGCCGGAAGGATTGAGACGGAGGACGGGCTAGCTGCCCTGTTCGAGATTGCCGATGTCCTCACCTATGACCGCTCCCGGCTGAAACCGGGCCAGGTGGTCAGCTTTGTCACCGGCTCCCAGTTGCCGATGCGCGCCTATGAGATCGTTGTGCGCTCTCAGGTTCAGGAATCCACCGCCGACTCGAAAGCGAAAGAGCCGGAAGATCTGCGCTACACCGGCTTTCAGTATGAAGACGGCGCGAGGGTCTACTCCTTTGAGGAGCGCGTCGCCGGCGAGCAAACGCGCCAGTTTCGGGTTGTGACCGAAGTGGACCTGCTGATGGAACACCGGATCTCCTTTCAGGAAACGCCCGCCATCTGCCTCCAGCTTTTGCAGGCGAAACTGGCCGCGAATCTGTTCCCGGCGAAGATGAAGCAGGTGCAGTGCCTGCTGAGCGCGAAGGACGTGCTCTCCGTCGTGGCGGCCCGGGAGGCCGCAACGCCGCGGCGGCATTCGAGGCCACGGCGGACGCCGCGAAACCGAAGCTCCGCGTTCGGCGCGAACCCTGCCGTGCATGGCGCGAATCCACACGCCGCCGGCGCGTCTCCCGCCTCGGCTCGGGGCGCTGGCTTCGCCTTCGGTTCGAAGAGCCTCTAGCCTCAACCGCGCGGGGCGGAACCGCCGCTTCCCCGCCCGAACCTCGTACACTGGAGCTAATGCAACGCAGACAATTTGTGAAACTCTCCAGTGTCCAGGCGGTGGGGGCGGCGGTCTTGCACGCCCAATCCGCGAACGAACCGGTTCGCGTGGGAACCATCGGCAGCGGCGGCCGCGGCACGTACCTGACCGCGGAATTCAAAGAAGTGGGCGCGCGCGTAAACGCCGTTTGCGACGTCTATGAGCCCAACCTGGAACGCGGATTGGCCGCCGCCTCGACCGGCGCGAAACCGTACACCGATTACCGGCGGATGCTCGACGACAAGAGCCTCGATGCCGTGGTTATCGCCACGCCGGACCACTGGCATGCCCGAATGGTGATCGACGCCGTCCAGGCCGGCAAGGACGTCTACATCGAAAAGCCGATGAGCCATACGATCCCCGACGGCTTCGCCATGGTCAAGGCGGTTCGCGAAACCAAGCGCGTCGTCCAGGTGGGCACGCAGCGCCGCAGTTCGCCCCTCTTCCAGGAAGAGAAAGGCATCGTCGATTCCGGCGTGCTCGGCCCGGTGCGGCTGGTGACCTCGCAGTGGCTCAACTACCGCGACGGCCTGAGCTCCGCGAAACTCAAAGGGAAAATCGATTGGAAGCAGTGGCTGGGCCCCGCGCCGGCGCGCGAACTGGACGACAGCCGCTTCTACAACTGGCTCTTCTATGAAGACTATTCGCACGGCCTGCTGGTGGGCCAGGCCGCGCATATCGTCGATTGCATCCAGTGGTTCATGAATGCGGGCGCGCCCTTGGCCGTCACCTGCACGGCCGGCAAGATCAACCAGGCGGGCGCGGAAACCCCGGAAACCGCCAGCATGGCGATTGAGTTCCCAGAGAATTTCCTGGCGATTTTCACTCTGGGCTACCAGGCGATGCGTTACCACTGGTCACAGGACCAAATCAAGCAATTCCACGGGAGCAAGGCGCGCTTCGACGTCATGCGCGAGGGCTACGCCCTCTACATGCAGAGCAGCCGCCGCATCGAAAAGCCAAGCCGCGAAAAGCTGGAGCTGGGTTCGTTTGAACCGGCCAGCCGGGCGCATATCCGCAATTTCCTCGATTGCGTCCGCACGCGGCAAGAGCCGAATTCGCCCGTCGAAACGGGGCTGAATACATCCATCGCGCTGGCGATGTCGTTTGAATCGCTGCGCAGCGGGCGTCGCGTCCGCTGGAACGCGGCCGAGCGGAAAACGGAGAGCTAGGCCGCGACAGCGGGAAAGAGACCGCCGCCGCAACCTCGCGGCCATCGGCGCGTCTCCTTATCTTGGAGGAAGCATGAGCATGGATGGGTTTGTCCGGAGCGGCCGCCTGGGCCGAGCCGCCTTCGTGGCCGCGCTCTCGGGAACGCTGCTTGCAAGCGCCGCCGCCGGCCAGGGAACGGCGCATGCGGCCACGGAGGGGAAAAGCGTGCTTTTGGAAAAATGGAGCGGCCCTTACGGGGGCGTGCCGCCGTTCGACAAGGTCAAGGTGGCCCAGTTTCAGCCCGCGCTCGAAGAAGCGATGGCTAAGGGCCTGGATGCCATCGACGCGATCGCGGGCAACCCCGCGCCGCCGGATTTCGAGAACACCATCGCGGCAATGGAGCGCGCCGGCACACTCATGAACCGGGTAATGCCGGTTTTCGATGTCTGGTCCTCCAACATGTCCACCCCCGATTTCCAGGAGGTGGAGCGTGCGCTCGCGCCCAAACTCTCCGCGTATCGCGACAAGATCCAGCAGAATTCCGCGCTCTTTGCCCGCATTGAAGCGGTGTGGCTCTCCCCCGCGAAAGCGAATCTGACGCCGGAGCAGCAGCGCCTCGTCTGGGATTACTACACGGATTTCGTCCGCGCCGGCGCAAAACTCAGCGCGGCGCAAAAGCAGCGGATCTCCGGGATCAACCAGCGCCTGGCCTCCCTATACACCGATTTCAGCAACAACCTGCTCCACGACGAAGAGGATTATGCGCTCTTTCTAACTCGCGACCAGTTGGGCGGGCTGCCGCCATCGCTGATCGACGCCGCCGCCGAAGCCGCGCGCGAGCGCAAACAGCCCGGCAAGTACGCCATCACCAATACCCGCTCGTCGATGGAGCCTTTCCTCACGTTCAGCTCCGAACGCGCCCTTCGGGAGAAAGTCTGGCGCACCTACTATAGCCGCGGCGACAACGGCGACAAGTACGACAACAACGCCATCATTTCGGAGATTCTCAAGCTGCGCTCGGAGCGCTCCAAGCTGCAAGGCTACGAGACCTTCGCCGACCGCGCCCTCGAGAAGCAGGTGGCCAAAACGCCCCAGGCGGCGATGGACCTCATGATGAAAGTCTGGCCCGCCGCCGTCGCTCGCGTGAAGGAAGAAGTGGCCGACATGCAGGCCATCGCCGACAAAGAGAAAGCCGGCATCCGCATCGAACCCTGGGATTACCGCTACTACGCCGAGAAGGTCCGAAAGGCGAAGTACGACCTCGATTCGAACGAAGTGAAAGAGTATCTGCAACTGGAGCAACTGCGCGAAGCCATGTTCTGGGCCGCGAAGAAGCTCTACGGATTTGATTTTGAGCCGGTCTCAAACGTTCCCGTCTTCCATCCGGATGTGCGCGTGTGGGAAGTGAAGCGCGCCGGCAAGCACGTGGGCCTTTGGTATTTCGACCCCTACGCGCGGGCGGGCAAACGCTCCGGCGCATGGATGACGGCATACCGGGATCAGCAGCGCCTCATCGGCGACATCACCACCATCGTTTCGAACAACTCGAATTTCGTGAAGGGCGCGCCGGGCGAGCCGGTGCTCATCTCCTGGGACGACGCCGAAACCCTCTTCCATGAGTTCGGCCACGCCATTCACGGCCTGGCTTCGAACGTCACCTATCCATCGCTTTCCGGCACCGCGGTTGCGCGGGATTTCGTCGAGATGCCCTCGCAGATCAACGAACACTGGCTCTCCACCCCGGAGATTCTGAACGAGTTCGCCCGGCACTACAAGACGGGCAAAGCAATGCCCGCGTCGCTGCGCAAGAAGATTGAGGACGCCTCCAAATTCAACCAGGGTTTCGCCACCACGGAATTTCTGGCCAGCGCCCTGGTCGACATGAAACTGCACACGCTCAAGGATGCGTCCGCCGTGGATCCGGACCGCTTCGAACGCGAAACCCTCGCCGCGCTCGGGATGCCGAAAGAACTGCCCATGCGCCACCGCACCCCGCAGTTCGCGCATATCTTTTCGAGTGAAGGCTACGCGGCGGGCTACTATTCGTATCTGTGGGCGGACGCGCTAACCGCCGATGCCTGGGAAGCCTTTCTCGAAGGCAAGGGGCCATGGGACCCCGCCGTCGCCGCCCGCTTCTACAACGACATTCTCAGCAAGGGGAACACGGTGGATCCGCAGCAGGCCTACCGCCAATTTCGCGGCCGCGACGTAGACACCAACGCCCTCATGCGAGACCGCGGGTTTCCGGTAACGAAGTAGACACGGGTGCAATCAGGGCAGCCGAGCAATCGGCTGCCCTGAATCACGAAGCCTTCGCATCCCGGCCGCCTCCCGCTCTCTTGAACACCATCACGTTCCGCCAGAACCAGGGCTGCAAACCCGCCCGCTCCCACTCGTCGCGCCACCG
>JBDIBK010000046.1:0-28972 GCA_039812845.1 Bryobacterales bacterium | reverse complement strand
GCCTCTTCGAGAAATGCCGGGTCGCTGTGAATCGTGAAGAACACCACCGGAGGGTTCCCCATGTGGCCGAGTTCCTCCGCCGCCGCAAAGCCATCGAGAACCGGCATGGAGATGTCGGTCACCACCACGTCGGGCTTGAGAAGCGCGTACGCATCCAGGAGTTCGCGTCCGTTCGGCACGGTCGCCACGATCTCAAACTCCCAGCGCAGGATCCTCAGAAGTTCCGCCATCAGCCCCTGGTTGTCGTCCGCCAGAATCACGCGAATCCGCTCGTCCGTGGGGGCGGGCTCGGGAACCGGGTTTTCGCGATCCGTCACTGCGATTGCCTCTGCAAACAGTTCAACAGGAATCCGGTTCCGGTTCCACTAGGAGAATTCCCAACGGATCTTAAATTGCGATAATTCCGTGGCGGATGGCGTATTGCACAAGTTCGGCGCTGGTCTTCAATCCCAGATTCTCCAAGATCGCATATTTGTGATACTCGGCCGTTTTCACGGAAACATTCAAGATCGCCGCGATTTCCTTGTGGGACTTGCCCTCCGCCAGAAGCTGCAGCACCTCCCGCTGGCGCGGCGTCAGCCGGGCCCATGCGTCGTCGCGCGAGCCCGCGCGGCCCATCACTTCAAGAAAATCCCTGGTCACGGCGGGCGAGAGGTACGTCCGGCCAAGCAGCAATTCGTGGATCGCGTTTCGCAATTCCGCGGAGGGGGAACTCTTCAGAAGGTAGCCGGAAGCGCCCGCGTTGATCGCTTCGCGGGCAAGCGTGGCGTCGAGGTGCATCGTGAGCACCAGAATTTTCGCCGCGCAGCCGGATTCCCGGAGCTGGCGCGTGCAGTCGATTCCATTCAGCGCGGGCATGGAGACGTCGATGACGATCAGGTCCGGCTTCAGCCGCTGGACTTCCGCCAGCACGGCGCGGCCGTCGGCCACGCTGCCCACCACTTCGTACTCCGGCTCCAGCAGGCCGCGGATGCCGTCGACCACCATACTGTGGTCGTCCGCAATCAGGATCGTCGGTCGTCGCATGTGTCTAAACCTCCACTTCGCCGGACGAGGCAATTTATTCTTCGAAAGCAGACCAGCGCTCTCCGCCGCTAGGCGGCCGGCAGCGGCACCCTTGCCTCAAGCTCCGTGCCGCTCGGTTTGTTGGAGCGAACGGCGAGTTCGCCACCAACCATGCGCAGCCGCTCCCGCATGCTTACCAGGCCGAGACTTCGATGGCCGCCGAGCGACGCCGGATCGAAACCGACTCCGTAGTCCCGAACGGCCAGCGTCAAACGAGCGTCCGCGAGGGCAATCGAAACATCGATGCGCTTGGAATTCGAGTGCTTCAGCGCATTCTGCATCGCCTCCTGATAAACGCGGTACACGCACAAGGCGATCTCCTCCGGCAGCCGCCTCGGCAGCCGCGCGGATTGAAAGTTCACGGCAAGGCCGGTGCGGCTGGCTATCAGCGCGCAATCGGAGCGGATCGCACCTTCGAGCCCGATCTTATCCAGCACGGCGGAATGCAGGCCGCGCGAAAGATTCTGGATATCGTTGGCGAGATCGCTGAGGCGCTGCCGGGTGGATTCGGTCGCCTCCCGAATCTCCGGCGTCGCATCGCCGCGCTCCGCGATCCCCGAAAGCTCATAGAGCAGGGTGGCCATCCGTTGTCCAAAATCGTCGTGGATCTCCCTCGCGATCCGCTTTCGTTCGTCCTCCTGAGAGCGGAACAGCCGCTCCGAAAGTTTGCCGAGTTCCGCCGCCGCGTTGGCCGCCTTGGCATAGCTCGCAAACGCCGATTCTTCCAGGCGCTTCAGATTCCAGAACGTGAAGAGCACGATGAGCAGGGCCAGAACACAGGAGACGCCAACCCCTGCCCACATCTTTCGTTTTGCCGCGCCCGCAATGGCTTCCGATCGTGCGGCGACGGAACGCAGATCCTCCCAATCAAGCTGGTGGAGTTCTTCGAGAGTCTCCATGAACCGGTCCCGAAGCGGCTCCAACTGGCTGGCGAAGACCGTTGCCGCGGCTGCCCGCCGGTGCTCCCGATCGAGCTCGATGGTTCTTTCCGCGAGCTGCCAGTATTGCGAGAGTTCCTCAAGCAGGCGTCCTGCCGGCTCCGCGCGGTTCCCCGCCGCGCCGCGGTAGCTCCGGATCGCGTCCTCCGCCTTGGACCACGCTTCGCGCGCCAGCGCCCGGTGCGGTTCCGTCTGGCTCTCATTCAGCCCCAGAAGGCAATCTCGAACCGATCTGGTGGCGAGGGTCAGCGATGCGTCCGCCTGCTTCAGCAGGGCGTTTCTTGCCGATTGCCGCGCGACCTCCTCTACCTCGCCGGAACTCAAACGCTCCAGAGTGTTCGCCGCGTAAATTCCAATGGCCGCAACGAGCGCGAGCAGCGCACAGAAACCCAGTATGATGACAAGCCTCGCCTTGCGGCGGATCGCGCGGCTGGCATGAATTTCAATCATCGGCGTTCGTGCCCCGTCCTCGCTGTCTTGCCGTTGCATCGGCGCGGAGCCATGCGCTTTCCCGCGTCGGCCACCGAAACTCCAGGCCCTCAAAAGGAGCTCATATCCTCATGGAACGATCTCTCGCCTCAACTGTTGCAATGAAGAGACTTTTTGGCGCAATGCTTGCCTGCGTCCCTCGGAAAGCGCGGCGGAGCGGGCAGCACCAGCGAGTGCGCCGGATGCTGCTCCCCCTCCTGCTTCTCCCCGCCGCTGCGCTGCTCGGCCAGAATGCGCCGCCCGCGCCAACGCGCTCCATTGAGGCTTTGAGCGCCGATTTTGAGAAGCTCGCGGAAACCGTGGGCAGGTCCGTCGTGCAGGTGAACGTCTCCGGCTATACCGTGGTGCCGGATGCACGGGATTCCGCGCTCGTCTCCAGAGAGCAGGGAACCGGATCCGGAGTGATCCTCAGTCAAGACGGCTTCATCATCACGAACGCCCATGTGGTGCACGGGGCGGAACGCGTCTCCGTCGTGCTTGCTCCCGAACTGGCCGGAAAGCGGGGAGGGGACGGGACCGCGATTCCCGCCAAGGTGATCGGGGTGGACAAGGAAACGGATCTGGCGCTCATCCGGATTCCGCGCACCGGGCTTCCCGTTCTCGAGTTCGCAAACTCGAGCCTGGTGCGGCAGGGCCAGATCGCCCTCGCCTTCGGCAGCCCCATGGGGCTCGCCAACACAGTCACCATGGGCGTGGTTAGCTCGCCGGCGCGCCAACTCTCCGCCGAAGACTTCATGCAGTACATCCAAACGGATACGCCCATCAATCCCGGAAACAGCGGCGGACCTTTGGTTTCCGCCGACGGCCGCGTCATCGGGATCAACACGATGATCTATTCCCAATCGGGCGGCAACGAAGGCATCGGATTTGCCATTCCGTCCAACCTGGTGAGGGACGTCTATCACCAATTGCGAACGGCTGGCCACGTCCGGCGCGGGCTGCTGGGGGTGCTCCTCCAGAATCTCGATTCCAAGCTGCGGCAGGGGCTTTCCATTGAGGCGCGCAGGGGCGCGCTCGTCAGCGATGTCGTTCCCGGCGGGCCGGCGGAGAAGGCCGGATTTCAGATCGGGGATGTTGTGGTCAGCCTGGACGGCGTCCCCATCCGCAACGCGCGCCAGTTCGAACTGGCCATCTTCCGTTCCGCGAAAGGCAGCAGGCATCAGATCGATGTCGTCCGCGGCACGGATACCGTCCCCCTCTCCGCCGAGGTGGGCGAACGGGAGACGCCGAGCGATCGGTTGAGCGAAATCTCCGACATCCGCAAGCAACTCATTGCGCCGCTCGGTGTGCTCGGCGTTGGCATCACCAAAGACATTGCGCCGCTGCTTGGCCCCATCCGGCTGCCGAATGGAGTTGTGGTTACCGCAAAGGTTCTCGATTCCACTTCCGCCGCGATTGACCTGGTTCCGGGAGACATCATCCACGCGGTGAACGGCATGGATATTGCGGATCTGGAAGCGCTCAAGACGAAGCTCAGCTCCTTCCATACCGGCGACGCCGTCGTGCTGCAGGTGGAACGGGATGGCCAACTCACGTTTGTCTCCTTCATCCAAAACTAGGCGCTTCGCCCGACTCGCGAGACGGGCCGCACTGCGTGCCGTCACGGGGGCAGGCACGGCCTTCCACGACGGACGCACCTAGGAGTTTTCCGGGGCAAGACTAGCAGTTTTGAGAGTGGGAGCGCCGCTCCATACGCCCTAGACTGCAAGTAGTGGAGCGGTTCAACAGGCTCCACGAAATGAAATGCGACCCAAGTGGAGAAAGAGTGTTGATATGACTTTCAACGAAAAAACTGCAAGAACATTCCGGCTGGCGAGCTTCGCGCTGGTGGCGCTTCTGGCTTTCGCGGCCGTCCCACAGGCATCCGCGCAGCCGGAAGCCGTGAAGGCGAAAGTGCCGTTCGCATTCACGGCCGGCGGCAAGACGCTGCCCGCCGGTTCCTATGAGTTCCGGGTGAAGGAAAACGACCAGGTCGTGTCGATTCAGGCCAAGAACGGGACCCCCGAAGTGTTCGCCATGATCTTGACCTACGTTTCGCCGCGGCCGCTCTCGGGTGAGGAAAGCGATTCCCACATCGTGTTTGACAAGGTCGGCAACACCTATACCCTTGCCGAGATTTGGCAGCCCGGTTTTGACGGCGTCATCCTGAACATGCTGAAGGGCAAGCATGAGCATCATGTGATTCGCGTGAAACACGCGCCCAAGTCCTAAACGGCGGATTTCAAGCACGCAATGGCATGCCGCGGCCGCGATCACCGAACAGGGAACGCGGCGGCGGCTTGCCGCATCTGGCAGGTGATCTTATGAACGCGCAAGCCGGCTCCCTGAAAATCGCACCCAGGAGATTCCTCCGCCTCGCGATCGCACTCGCCTTCGCGTTGGCGGCCACAACCGTCGGGGCACCGGCTCAGTTCCGGTTCGACACGGCGCAACTCGACAGCCTCGTCTCCCGAATCGCGCTGTATCCGGACGCCCTTGTCGCGCAAGTGCTTTCAGCCGCCACCTATCCCGAGCAGATCGAGGAAGCGGCCGCGTGGGCGGATGGGCACAGTTACCTGAAGGGCAACGCGCTTGCGGACGCCATTGAGGAAGACAACCTGCCCTGGGACGCCAGCGTGCTCTCGCTGTTGCCTTTTCCCTCCATCCTGGACACAATGGCGAGCGACGAGGATTGGACCCGGCAACTGGGCGAGGCCGTTCTGGAGCAACGCACCGGCCTGCTCAATGAGATTCAAGCGCTGCGTCATCGGGCGAAACAGTTCGGATATCTGCACGATACGGCACAGTGCCGCGTGGTCGTGACGGCCGCGGGCGACGTCACGATTATGCCGGTGGACCCGGAGCGCTACTACGTGCCTATTTATGATCCGGAGATCGTCTTCGCGCGTCCGCGCGACCGTGTTACCGTCGGCATCCGTTTTGGTCCGCTAATCCCCATCGGGACCGTCTTTGAGCAATGGGGCTGGCGTCGGTCCGGGTTTGATTGGCCGGCGCACGCGCTCGTGCTGGGGGGCAGCCCATGGCTTCGGACGCGCGAGAACTCCAAGACCTATCGGCATCCTTACCGGGTGAGCCATCCTCCGGCCGGGCCCCGCGTCGAACGCCATGAATTGCATCCCTCCAAGCGCGGGACGCGATAGGCCAGTTTCTATGGCGCCTGCCGGTTGCCCGCCGCCGCCTGCTTCGCGAGAGCGACAAGCGCGGCGGCGAGCAGGCGCGGTTCGTGGCGGATCTTGTCGCTGTTGCCGATCAGATCCGCCTCCAGCACACGAATGCCCATCTCCCGCAGCGTTTCCACGTCCTGGAGTACGGGCTCGGCTTCCTTTTCCCGGTAGGTTCGCAGCAGGTCTTCCCCAATCCGGCCCGTGTTGATGAGCGTGCTGTTGAGCACACTGGTTCCGGCATGTTCGAGGATCGCCTTCACGTGGTCGCTTGCCGAATAGCGCATGGTCTCGCCGGGTTGCCACATCAGGTTGGAGACGTAAACCTTGTGCGCCGGCGAAGCGGCGATGGCTTCCGCAATTCCCTCCACCAGAAGGTTCGGCAGCACGCTGGTATAGAGCGAACCGGGGCCGAGCGTGATCAGATGGGCGCGCGCAATGGCATCGAGCGTTTCGGGGAGCGGCTCACATGGGGAAGGGAGCAGGCGCAGACGCCGAATCGGAGCCACCGAGGCACTGATCGCGGTTTCGCCCACCACTGCCGTTCCATCGGCAAGTTCGGCTTCGAGATGCACATTGGCAGCGGTGGACGGATAAATACGTCCTGCAATTGCAAGCACTTCCGAGCAAACCTTCACGGCTTGCGTGAAGTCTCCCATGACTTGGCTGAGTGCGGTGAGAAAGAGGTTTCCAAAGCTGTGCCCCTTTAAGCCCTCACCGGCGTCGAAGCGATATTGGAAGAGCCTCGATAGCAGATCGGAATCTTCGGATAGCGCCACCAGGCAGTTGCGGATGTCCCCCGGCGGCGGCACATGCAGTTCCCGCCGAAGCCGTCCCGAGGAGCCGCCGTCATCCGTCACGGTAACCACCGCGGAAACTTCAATCTCCTCGTCCCCGGTCGCTCCTTCGTTGGGTGAATGGGCGGGCAGGCTGGCCCGGTAGGCCCTGGTGTAGTGCTTCAGGCCGGAAAGCAGCGCCGAGAGTCCCGTGCCGCCGCCGATGGACACGACTCGCAGCGGCGTGGGGCGGGCAGCGGATTCCGACGGGAGAACAGCCATACAGCCTCCATTCTCGCCTCAAAGCACCCGCCTTTACCAGAATGCGTCCAGCATAGCGCGAGGGCGTCGCGCGTCAATGATACGATGTTGCGTTAAGCCGCCAGTCACGGAGGGGTGCGATTTGAAACGCAGAGGATTTCTTGAAAAATCGATGTTGGTTGCGGGGGCGTCTTCGCTCGCCGCCGGTCCGGCATCCGTGGCGCGGGCGCAGACCGCCGTTCCGTATAAGTACAAGCTGCGCTACGCACCGCGCATTGGCCTGCTTCAGGGCCTGACCGTGCCACAGCAACTGGAGATATACGCGAAGAACGGTTTCCTTCAGTTCGAGTTCAATGGCTTGCCCGGCCAATCCCCGGCGGAGATCAAAGCCATCCGCGACAAGATGGATGAACTTAAGATGAGCATGGGCGTCTTCGTGGTCAATCGCGGCGGCTGGAAGCCAACCGCGATGGGCGACCGGGGCGGCCACAAGGAGTTTCTGGAAGACGTTGCCAAGGCGGTCGAGCTGCACAAGATTGTGCGCAATGAATGTGCCACGGTCACCTCCGGCCTGGCCGTGCCGCATCTCACGCAAACGCAGCAGACGCAGAATGCGATCGAAGTGCTGAAGCGCGCTTCCGACCTCGTATCCGGGACGAAGCTGGTTCTGGTGCTGGAACCGCTGAACTGGAAGGTGGATCACGCGGGCTACTTCGTCTCTTACATCGAGCATGCGGCCGAGATCATCGGCACCGTGGACCGGCCCAACGTGAAGATCCTCTTCGATATCTATCATCAGCAGATCACCGAAGGAAATCTGATCAACCACATCCGCCACTATTACGAACTCATCGGCTATTTCCAGACCGGCGACGTGCCGGGCCGAAACGAACCGTACAGCGGCGAGATCAATTTTCAGAACGTATTCAAGGCGATCCACGAACTCGGCTTCAAGGGCCTCATCGGAATGGAGCACGGGCTTACCGTGAAGGGCATGCCCGGTCTCATGAAGTGCTTTGACGCCTACCGGCGGGCGGACCAATTCGAGGTTTAGGGGGTATCGGAATGTCATACGGAGTCTCAAGGCGTTACTTCTTCTTCGGCTCACTGCTGGCCGGCGCGGTTCCCGTGGGCGGCTACGGCAGTGTCGCCTCGCTGCGTGCCCTCGGTTATAAGCCGTACTACGACAAGCTGAACGTGGCGGTCATCGGCTGCGGCGGGCGTGGAAGCGCTCTGCTCGAAGAGGCCGCGGCCACGGAGAACATCGTCGCCCTCTGCGACGTGGACGAGAAGCGCGCGGCCCGGGAACTGAAGCGGCACGCGAAGCTGCCCTTCTATCACGATTTTCGGGAACTCCTCGACAAGGAGGCGAAGAACATCGACGCCTGCACGGTGGCGACGACGGACTTCATGCACGCCACCATCGGGCTGGCCTGCATGCAGCGCGGCAAGCACGTCTACATCGAGAAACCGCTCACGCGCACTCCGTGGGAGGCGCGCCTGCTGATGGAAGCGGCCGCCAAGTATAAGGTGGCCACCCAGATGGGGAACCAGGGCTTCTCCCATGAAGGCCACCGGGTGGCGGCGGAGATTCTCTGGTCGGGCGAAATCGGCGAGGTCCGGGAAGTGCATATCTCCACCACGCCGGGCACGCATCCGACGGGATTGAAGGAACTGCCGCCCGAAGAGTCCGTTCCATCGACGCTGGATTGGCAGGCCTGGCTGGGGGCGATGCCGATGCGCCCATACAGTTCCTGGTATGTGCCCTACAACTGGCGCGGTTTCTACGATTTCGGCACGGGGCAGATCGGCAACTGGGCCACGCATGCGGCGGGCCCGGCGCACCATGCGCTGCAGCTCGGAGCGCCCGATTCCCTGGAGAGGCTCAGCGTCGACGGCGAGAGCGGCATCACGTTTCCAAACCGCGCCACCGTGCGGCTGCGTTTCCCCGCGCGGGGCGGAATGCCGCCCGTCGATGTGTACTATCATGATTCCGCCCGGTCCACCGACCCGGATGCGTTCCATGTTCCCGGTGCGGAGAACGAACGCATTCTGCCCCCGCCCGACAACCTCGCGGAGAAGGGGAGGCCCACGGGCCGCTGGCTCCAGGCGATTGCGCGGATGGCCTCCGGGCAGGGAGCCCCGGCGCCGCAACAGGATCGTCCCTGGCCGCCTCCCCGGCCCGCGGGCGCTCCCAGGATGGGCGCGGGCGGCCCCGGCGTGATGGTGTTCGGCGGAGACCGGCCCACCCCGGAACCCGGTGTGCTCACCGGGAACGGCTGCGTGTTCCTCGGCAGCAAAGGGATCATGGCCACCACGGAGCGGGGCGAAGGTGTTTGGCTGCTGCCCTCGGCCCGCTGGAAGGAGTACAAACTGCCTCCGCAGTTGCTCACCCGCTCTCCCGGCCACATGGAGGATTGGATCCGGGCCGCGAAGGGCGGTGACGCAAGCTGTTCCGATTTCAAGATCACTTCCCCCTATGCCGAGTGGCTGGCCCTCACCGCCATCACCATGCGGGTTGGCGGCAAGCTCGAATGGGATGCCAAGAACCTGCAATTCTCGAACAGCGCGGAAGCGAACAAGTACGTGAAGCCGCACTTCCGGGATGGCTGGGAACTGAAGCTCTAGCGAACCGGCGGGTGGTCCGCGATGGTGTTGGGAGCCTGGATGCCGTCGCGCCCAGGCGCTCGATACAGTAGGGAGTGCATGCACGTTTACGACTTGATTATCGAAGGCGGGGAAGTCTACACGCCGGGAGGCATCCAGCCTCTCGATATCGGCATCCGCGAAGGGCGCATTGAAAAGCTGGGAGCGCTCGGATCAACCAGCGCGGCCGAGCGTCTGAATGCAAGCGGACTGCTGATTCTGCCAGGCGTCATCGATACTCAGGTTCACTTCCGCGAGCCCGGCCTGGAGCACAAGGAGGACCTCGAGAGCGGCACGCGCTCCGCGGTTCTCGGCGGCGTCACGGCGATCTTCGAGATGCCGAATACCAGGCCCGCCACCACCTCGCCGGACGCGCTTTCCGATAAGCTGCGCCGGGCGAACGGCCGGGCATGGTGCGACTACGCGTTCTTCCTGGGTGCGTCCTCGGAGAATGCGGCCGAACTCGCCGAATGGGAGCGATTGCCGGGCTGTGCGGGCGTGAAGATCTTCATGGGAAGCTCGACGGGAGACCTGCTTGTCGAGGGCGACGCCGACCTTGAGAAAGTGCTTCGCAACGGGGTTCGCCGGGTGGCTGTCCATTGCGAGGATGAGGCCCGCATGCGCGAGCGGAAGACGATCGCGGTGGAGGGCGGGCATCCGCGTTTCCACCCCGATTGGCGGGACGACCTGAGCGCGGTGATGGCCACCGAACGGCTGCTGGGTCTGGCGAAGAAGACCGGGCGGCGCGTGCATGTGCTGCACGTCACGACGCGGCAGGAGGTCGCGCTGCTCGGGGAATGGAAACACCTGGCGACGGCGGAGGCGACGCCGCAGCACCTCAGCTTCGAGGCACCGGATTGCTATGAGCGGCTGGGCACCCTCGCGCAGATGAACCCGCCAATTCGCGCCAGGGAGCACCAAGAGGCGCTCTGGGAAGGCGTTTTCGACGGCACGGTGGATGTGCTGGGCAGTGACCACGCTCCGCACTCGCTCGACGAGAAGGCGCTCCCTTATCCGCAAAGCCCGTCGGGCATGACCGGGGTGCAAACGCTTCTGCCCGTGATGCTCACGCACGTGCTGAACGGGCGATTGACGCTCGACCGGCTGGTGGACTTGACCAGCGCGGGCCCGTCGCGAATCTTCGGAATTGCGCGAAAAGGACGCATCGCCAGGGGATACGACGCCGATTTCGCCATCGTGGATCTCAAGCGAAATGAAGTGCTGCGGCGCGAATGGATCGCCAGCAAGTGCGGCTGGAGCCCGTATGAAGGGCGGCTGCTGAAGGGCTGGCCGGTGCACACGGTGCTGCGCGGCAAGGTCGTGGTTCGCGATGGAGCGCTGCAAGGCTCCGCGCAGGGCAGGGAAGTGCGCTTCCAGGAGACCCTCGCCGGCCTTGGGGCAAGCGGCACTTAGCGCATGGTTTTTCGGTGAGGCGAGCCCGCGGCGTTCGGGTTGCGCCGCCGGGCACGTCCAATCGCGACAATAGTCCAAGGCTCTATGGAGACGGAGAAACCGATCCGCATGATGGTGCGGCCTTCCGTGTGGCAGTTGTTGCGGCGGATTGGCGGCAATCTGCTTCACTGGGTTGGCGCGCAGTTGCTCATCGCCTTTCTGCTCACCCTCTGTTACGCGCTTGGGTTCGCGCTGGCCGGGCTGCCCTGGTGGCCGCTTTTCGCCGTCGCCAATGGCATCCTGCACCTGATCCCGATGCTGGGGGCGGCGCTGGGGCTGCTGCTGCCGTTCGTGGGCTGGCTGCTGCTAACCAACGGGGACCCGTTCACGCTGCTGTGGATCGTTCTGGTCTACGCCCTGGTGCAGGGTCTGGAGGGCTTCTACCTCACACCGAAAATCCTCGGCTACCGGCTGGGTTTGAAGCCGTTCCTCGTTTTTCTGGGGGTGGTGCTGGGCAGTGCGCTCTTCGGCTTCCTGGGCGCCTTCTTCGCCGCGCCGGTAATGGCGGTGGCGATGACAATCTGGCGCTGGTGGTACGGAGACCGGCCGGGCAAACCGGCATCGCGGTCTTAGTTGCCGCCCCACTTGAGCTTGTCCCGCAGCACATCGAAAAAGTGCTTGTCGGGCGGGGCCACCAGGCGCACCACGCGGTCGGAGCGGCGGCACACCACGCGGTCTCCCGGTTCCAGCGTCTGCCCTACCTGGCCGTCGATGGTGAGCCACACGCCGTCGCTGCGCGAGTTCAGGGTCAGTTCGAGGATGCTCGAATCCGGCACCACAACGGGGCGGTTGGTGAGGATGTGCGGGCAGATCGGAGTCAGGCAAAAACACTCCACCGTCGGGTAGACGATGGGGCCGCCGGCGGAGAGCGAGTAGGCCGTGGATCCGGTGGGCGTGCTGATGATGACGCCGTCCGCTTTGTAACCGCACATGTGGCTTTCGTCCACGCGCAGGTCAAACTCCACCATGCGGGCCAGGGAAGCGTTGGTGACCACCACATCGTTCAGCGCCTCGAAACTGGCCACCAGATTTTCCCCGCGATAGAGGCCGCAGTGCAGCAGGCGGCGGCGGGATTCGCGATACTGGCCGCGCAGCACGCGTTCGAGTTCTTCCATCACGAACTCGGCCGGGATGGCGGAGAGGAAGCCGAGCCGGCCCAGGTTCACCGGAAAGATCAGCACCTCGCGGCCCATCACGGCGCGCGTGACAGCAAGCAGGGTGCCGTCGCCGCCGAGCGAGATCAGCAGGTCGCAGCCCTCGGCGACTTCGGTCGCCGGAAGACCGCCATTCTCACCCAGGTACCCGGCGGTGACCCGGTCCAGCCGCAAGGTGAGGCCGCGCGCCCGCATCCAGTGGACCATCTTCGGCACCCACTTCTCGCTGGCCTCCACGTTGGGCTTCGCAATCAGGCCCACGGTGCGCGCTTCAATCGGGGGAACTTTCATGGCAGACGCTCCGCGAAGAGCAGGAACTCCTTGTTACCTTTGGTCCCCAAAATGGGGCTCGCGGCAATGCTGGTACGAAAGCCCAGCGCGGCTGCCGCAGCTTCCACCTTCGCACACACTTCGCCGTGAAGCACGGGGTCCTTCACAATGCCGCCCTTGCCCACCTGCTCCCGGCCCACCTCGAACTGGGGCTTCACCAGCAGCACCATGCGCCCGCCGGGCTTCAGCAGGGGCGGCAGCGCGGGAAGGATCAGCAGGATGGAGATGAAGCTGACGTCGGAGACGATCAGGTCCACGGGCTCCGGAAGCGAATCCGGCCGCAGATAGCGCGCGTTCACGCCCTCCTGAGCCACCACGCGAGGATGCTGGCGAATGCGCCAGTCTAGCTGGTTGTGGCCCACGTCGATCGCGTAGACGCGGGCGGCGCCGCGCTGCAGCAGGCAATCGGTGAATCCGCCGGTCGAAGCGCCCACATCCAGGCAGACCAAGCCGGCTGGGTCGATTCCAAACGCAGCCAGAGCGCCTTCGAGTTTGAGCCCGCCGCGGCTGACGTACGCGGGCTTTGGGCTCACCTGCAGCAGGGCTTCGCCGCTCACCGGCTGGCCCGCTTTCTGGACCTTCTGCCCGTCCACGGTCACCTCCCCGGCGAGGATCATCGCCTGGGCCTTTTCGCGGCTGGGGGCAAGGCCGCGCTGCACCAGCAAAAGGTCCAGCCGCCCGCGCGGCTGCCGCTTTCCCTGGGGCTGCGTTGGGCCTGCCATGGGTCATGCGGTCCGCTCGACGATAAGCGCCGCCAGTTCGCGCAAGCTCGCGGCGCGTTCGCCGAAGGCGGAGAGCACCTCGTAGGCGGCCGCTCTCTCCTCGGCCGCCATGCGCTTCGAGGCTTCGAGGCCGTAAACCGCGGGGAACGTGATCTTCTCCTGCGCCGCATCCTTGCCCGCCGTCTTGCCAAGCTGCTCGCTCGATTGCTCGATGTCCAGGATGTCGTCGACAATCTGGAAGGCCAGGCCGACATGCTCGCCGAAGCGGCTGAGGTCGGCGAGTTCGGTCTCGCCCGCGCCGGCGACGATGGCGCCCATGCGGACGCTGCCGCGCAGCAGTGCGCCCGTCTTGGCGCGATGGATGGATTCGAGCAGCGCCGCTGTGGGCTTTTGCCGTTCGCCTTCGAGGTCAAAGACCTGCCCGCCGATCATGCCGCCCACGGTGCCGCCCGCCAGAGCCAGTTCCTCCACCAGGCGCGTGCGCACTTCCGAGGACGCCCCCGGCGTTTGCGCCAGCACCTGAAACGCCAGCGTGAGCAGCGCGTCCCCGGCCAGGATGGCCATCGCATCGCCAAATACCTTATGGCAGGTGGGCCGTCCGCGGCGCAGGTCGTCATTGTCGAGCGCGGGCAGATCGTCATGGATCAGCGAATAGGTGTGCACCATTTCGAGCGCGCAAGCCGGGTGCGCCGCAATGGTGGCGTCCCCGCCCACGGCCCGCGCGGCCTCCATGCACAGAAGCGGCCGGATCCGCTTGCCGCCCGCCATCAGGCTATAGCGCATCGCCCGGTGGATCAGCACCGGCGGGGTTTCCTCGGAAGGGACCAGTTGGTCAAGCTTGCTATCCGCGAGTTGCCGCAGATCAGAAAGGGATAGAGACATCGTCATCGCTATTGGATTCGCCGTCGAATGCGGCATCGGAGCTTGTTGCGCTCGGGGGCATCTGCCGTTCGCCGCTCTGGCTGTTCGGCGGGGCGGCTCCCGAGCCGAAGGGCTCCGCGGTCATCTTGCCGCCCTTGCGCAGCAGGATCTCCACGCGGATTTCGGCATCGGCCAGTTGCTGGCGGCAGGCGTTGCTGAGCGCCATGCCCTTCTCAAAAAGCAGGATCGAGTCTTCCAGGCTCAGTTCGCCGCGTTCGAGTTCCTGGACGATGGCTTCCAACTCCTCAATGCCCGTTTCGAACGATTTTGGCGTCAAGGGAGCGCTGGCGGCGCGCTCCTCCGATGGCGGCGTTACCGTCCGGATTTCTCCGGCTGGCTCCGGGTTCTTCTCACTTCGGGGGGGCATCGCTTCATTGTAGCGTGCGGCCAAGCCGCGTTTTGGTATTCATGAGGCAACTCGCGATAGACTGAGATCTTTAACTGTCAGCCTGATTCAGCGCCCTCTCGAATGCTACGAAAGGGCGGCAAGGGAGGGACGCGCCTGTTGCTGGTCGTTGTTGGAGATGTGCTGTTGGTGCTGGCGCTGCTGTATGCCGTGGCGGGTCTTGCCGTCGGCGTGCGCTTTGCCTCCGTCGTGGCGGCCGGCTTCAATGCACGGGCCTCGGTGGGCAGCTTTCCGTTCCGATTGTTTCTGATCCCCGGCGCGGCTCTGCTTTGGCCCCTCGTATTGAAGATTGGCGCTGACGGAGTGGCCCCCAGGCCGCTGCACGGGCCGCCTTTGCCCCTCGAATCCCTCGCCGCGCGGCCGTTTCCCCATGTGCCGGCGACCGTCGACGATGGCGGAAGGTTGCGTGTCCGATGACATTCGCCCTCCGGCAACTCCATCGCCGCATTTTCGGCTGGTTCACCTGGCTGCTTCCCGCGATCTTCCTCGTCGGCTTGCTCGGGTTCCGCGTTCCCGTTTCCACGAAGATCCCCGATCCGCAATTGCTCACCCTGCCCGAATCCGCCGAATTGGAGCCGGGCAAGGCGGCGAACGAAGCGAACGAGCGGACCATCCCCGTGCAGGTGGAAATCTATCGCGAACCCGTGCCCGGCTCGGCGGGGGCTTCCAGGCGCTGGGTGCGGGTGATCGCGCCCGAGTCCCTTCGTCAGCCCGATCTGCTTGTCTATTGGTCTTCGAAACGCTCGGCCTTCGATGAACCGCCGCTTGGCGCTTTCCTCTTGGGCGTGCTTGACCCGCGATCGCCGCAGGCCTTCCCGTTGCCGCCGCAATCGGGCTTTCTTCGAGGCTACCTTGTGATCTACAGCCTCGGCCAGAAAGTGATGATTTCCCAGGTGACGCTGCCCCAGCCCGCCTGAAGATGGATTGCTTGATCCGCCATGACCAACCCGTACCGAGCGATCCAGTGGACAAGGCAGAAGGCATACTTCGACCTTGCGCTCCTCTGTGCCATCTTTCTCTATCTCACGCTGTTCACGGCAATCTCGCTCGCCCGCGTCGCCCGGCCGGACTACGTGGAAATCGGCGCGGCCCTGTCGCGCGCGCTTGCCACGCTGGCCATTCTGCTGCTGCACTTCGTTCTCGCCATCGGGCCGCTCAGCCGCATCAACCCGGCTTTTGTCGCCCTCATTCCGCACCGGCGGCATCTGGGTGTGGTGATGTTCCTGGTGGCGGCGGCGCACGCGGGTCTGTCGACGGTGCTTCGCCACACCGGCGGGGTCCTCAACCCGCTCGCCAGCATCGTGCTGGGCAATGGGCAGCTCCTCTCTCCGCGAGAGTGGCCTTTTGAAGTGTTCGGCCTCGCCGCGCTCCTCATTCTTGCCGCCCAGGCCGCCACCAGCCACGACTTCTGGATCGCGTACTTATCGCCGGAAGGCTGGAAGCGCTTGCAGATGCTCGGCTACGCCGCCTACGCGCTCATCCTCGTGCATGCCGTGCTCGGAGTTGTTCAGGAATCGAGGAACCCGCTGTTTGCGATTTTGCTCATCGCCGGAATGGTCGTGCTGCTGCTGCTCCACCGGAAGGCCGCGGCGCTCGAATGGGTGCGCGACAGCGAGGTGCGGATTCCGGATTCCGAAGGGTACATCCCCGTTTGCCCGCCGGAGGAAATCCCGCTCGGCCGCGCGCGTATCGTCCGCGTGGGCAACGAACGTGTGGCCGTATTCCGCTATTGGCAGGGGATCTCGGCCGTCTCCAATGTCTGCCCGCATCAGGGTGGACCCCTGGGTGAGGGCGGCATGGTAGCGGGGTGCGTGCGCTGCCCCTGGCACGGAGCGCTCTTCTTTCCGCAAAACGGCCTCGCGCCGCCACCGAATGATCAGCGCGTGCCCACCTTCCCGGTGAAACTCGTGGATGGCTGCATCTATGTTGGCCCGGCCCCCTTTCCGCTGGGATATGACTCCGATCCGCTTCCCGTTCCCGGCCAGAAGGGGCGCGCCGCGAGTGTTGCCGGGCAGATTCAGTCGGAACGCGGAGTGGTCTCCTCGCAGCGCAAGGCGGCCGGTCTCCAATTGCCCGATGAGGCCGAGGGGGAAAAGAACGGATGATGCGCCCGTCCCTGTCCAAAATCGTGCTTGTGTGCACGGCGCTGCTTGTGGTCTGCGCGGTGCTGTTGTCGCTCTCGCTGCCCCCGGCAAGCACGGGCCGTTTTGAGTTTGATATCCGCCAGAATTTCGAAGGGATTTACCGCGAGAAACCCGTGCCCGCCCTGTGGGTTCTGCGCCGTCAGGATCCCGGGCAGTTCTCCAACTATTCCGTCTATCCCCTCGTGGGGCCGGGCTTCCACGGGATCTCACATTTGACGAGCCGCTTCGACGGCATGGGCGTCACCCTGAGCGGCAAGCTTCTCTACAACGGAACTCTCACCGTGATCGAAGCGGAGGAAGGCTCCATCCAGCGCATCAACCGCATCGTTGAATTTCCCGATCCCGCGCCCCCGAGGGAACTGGGCGAAGTCGCGCTGCGCGGTGAGATTCTCGATCTGAAATCCTACGCCGGCTATCAGGAACCGGGCTCCGGCAGCTGGACGATCGCCCCATCGTCAAACGCCATTCGTGGCGGCATTCCGCCCGTGCTCGTGCTTCGCGAACCCGGAGGCAATGATCGCGTGGCGCTGCTGCTCAATGCCAGCGGAGAGAGTTTTGGGCAAGCCGCGCTCGGGCGCGTGGGCACTCCCGTCGAGGTGCGCGGGAAGCTGCGCGGCATCGGCGGCTTATTGACGCTGGAGACGAAGCCGGAGGCGATCCGCCGCCTGCTTCCCTGGGATTGAGAACCGGCTACACGCCGGTGGAGGAGAATCATCGTGCTCATTCCGTCCTTTGCTCGCGCGCCCCTGTGCGTGCTCATGCTTGTGCTGGCCGCTTCCCTGAATGCGGCGGAGAAGCGGCTTATCCTGCACGCGGACGATTACGGCATGTCGCATTCCGTGAACGCCGCGATCGGAGAATTGCTCGAGAAGCAGAAGATTAGCAGCGCCTCCGTAATGATGCCGTGCCCCTGGGTGCCGGAAGTGGTGGCATGGGCACAAAAACACCCGAAGGCGGACCTCGGGCTGCACCTCACACTCACCAGCGAATGGAAGACGCTCCGCTGGGGGCCGGTCGCTTCCCGTGACAAAGTGAAAGGATTGCTTGACCCTGACGGCTACCTCTGGCCGGATGTGCGCAGTGTCGCCCTGAACGCGACGCCGCAAGAAGTGGAGACGGAGTTGCGCGCCCAGATCGAGAAAGCGAAGCGGATGGGGCTCCGCTTCACCCACCTCGATACCCACATGGGAACCGTTTACGCCCGGCCCGACTTCATTGAGGTCTATAGAAAGCTCGGCGCGGAGTATGGCGCGCCGATCATGTTCCCCAAGCTGGACAAGAGCGTGGAGAATGCCGCGCCGCCCGCAACCATCGATTACCTCAAGGCAAATCAGGGGCGCTTTCAAGCCGAGGGAGTCTTTCAGTTGGATCGCCTGATTGCCGACGGAGCGCCCGGCCAGTACACGCTCGACGGACGGCGGAAGGCCACCTATGACACCCTCCGTTCCATTGGCCCCGGCGTCACCATGCTGATTCTGCATCCCGGCCACCTCGATGCGGAGCTGAGCGCGGCCACCTCGCGCGCGCCGAAGCGGGACGCCGATTATCGCATCTTCCTCGAAGACGAGACGCAGCGCCTGATGAAGGAACTCGGCATCCAACTGGTGGGCTTTCAGGACGTGGTGCCGTCGCGCTAGCCCGGCTGGCCGCGCCTATCCAAAGTCGAACCCCGCGATTGAGTAGACCAGTTCCGCGGATCCCGCGAAGTGTGGCGGCGAATCGATCCCAGCCAGGGTCATCCGGTGCAGCAGGCGGTGTGTCTCAAACCCGTAAGCGTCGGCGAGGTCGCGGGCTCCGTCGTTTTCCCGGATCAGATCCCATTGGAGCGTGCGGTCGCCAGCCCGTTCGATCGCCCAGCGCAATAGCGCCTCGGCCGCCGCTGCGTTCTCGCTCAGCATCGGCCCCAATTGCACCCCTCGGCTATTCGGCCGCAGGATCGCGTAACCTCGCTCCCCGGCCACGACAGCCGTCCGCGCACCCTCGATTTCGCTCAGCATGCGAAGCAACGGCTCCCGGTTCGCGCCGAATCCCCGGCGGTCCAGACCGAGAGGCAGCGCGGCACTCTCGCTCACCGAAGGTGCCTCGGCAAACTGCGGTGGGGGCATCGAAGCCGCCGCGCGCAGCCGCCGCTCCATCACGTTCTCCGCCGCGAACCCCATCCGTTCGTAGATGGGCCGCCCCAGGTCGCTGGCGTCCAGCTTGATCCAGTGCGTCCCGCGTTCGCGCAGGTGGTGGATCGCGTGTTCCATCAGCCGCGTGGCAAGGCCCCGGCCGCGCAGCGCGGGGTCCGTGAGCACCATGGCGATCCAGCCCAGTTCCTCGCCGTGGCGGAAGGCCATGGCCGTGCTCCCCAGGCCTCCCGCCCAATCGCCCTCCGCGGGCAGTTCCAGCCCGAAGCAGCCGTCGGGGGCGTAGCGCAGCATGCGTGCAAGGTCCTGCGCGGTCTGGGTCCACCCAACCGTGTGCGCGATGTCGAGGATGCGCGGAATGTCTTCGTTGTTAAGAATGCGGATGGAGGGCAGCGGGTTCACTCCCATCCATTCTACGGATTCGCTGCCTGGAACGGCGCGCCGGCGTTGGAGGAAGAGCGAAGCGGCACCGTCGCCGTCGCGCCAAGGGATCGGATGCGAAGGCGTCGGTACCAGATCTCCCCCCCGTGGTCCTGCAGCCCCAGGTGCCCGCTTGCGTTCAGCCCAAATCCCGGCCACTTCCAGAATTTGCTCCGGGCCACCAGTTCGCGGAACGCGGCGGAACCGCGGTCGAATTCCAGCACCTTCTCGCCGTTCAGCCAGTGCTCCACGTGCATTCCATTTACGACGATCCGGCTGTCGTTGAACATTCCGGCGGGGCGGATCACACCGCCCGTGGCAGGCATCATGTCGTAGAGCGCCCCCGTGCTGTGGATCGGCTTGCGCTTCGGCTTGGCCGGGTCTTCCTCAACCTGGATCTGATACTCGAACGAAACCGGCGCGCGGTTCGGCGCGAAGTATTCGTCGATTAGGTATTTCACGCCGCTGTTGACGCCGGGCCCCGCCATCCACTCGAACGCGAACTCGAAATTGCCGTAGGAAGCGGCGGTGATCAGATCCCCGCCCGAGAGCCGGCCGGAATTCCGTCCATAGAGGTGCAGGCATCCCTCTTCCACGGCCCAGCGGTCCGCCGTAACGGTCGACTTTCGAAAGGTCCGCCAGCCGTCGAAGCTCTTGCCGTCAAACAGCAGATGCCATCCCGCATCTGTTTCCTGGGCCGTGAGAATATTCGGGTTCAGTTCCGGCTTCCTTACGGTTGCGGGCCGGGGCGCGTCCACGGCGCGCCCGACGGGCGCGGGTTGAGCGGAGACGCCGGACAGCAGCACGGCAAACACGGCGAAGGTGAGGATCGACGAGCGCATCGCAACCCATTCCCGGCAAGGCAATCTCAATTTCATTCAGAGGTGTTCCTAACATCATACAGCGAACCGCACCGCCCACCTCGGTCAATTACCCTCATCTTGAGATCCCGATTTCCCACGCGAACTTGCTTCCCCCGCGAGCGCCGGCCGCTCCGCGCTACCCTTGAGCTATGGCTTCCCGCTTTGATCGACGCGCCTTTCTGGCCGCGGCCGTTGCCGCCCCGGCCGCCTCCGCCTCCCAGATCGCCTCCCGCAAAGCGCCGCCCTTTGAAACGAAGACGCTCATCGGCCGCCGCATCCGGCTGGAAGATTACAAAGGCAAGACGCTGCTGCTCGTCTTCTGGGCCACCTGGTGCCCCCACTGCCGCCGCTACCTCTCGGCCATGCAGCAGTTGTATAAGGAATATGCCGCGCGCAACATTGAGATGCTGGCGCTCTCCGTGGATGAAACCGGCTGGAAGGTCGTGGCGCCGTATATCCGGGACCACAATCTCACCGTTCCCATCGCGCTCGCCCCCGCCGCCGCGCAGCGCGCCTACGATACTTCGGGCGGCATCCCCGTTACCTCTATCATCGATGGCGAAGGCTACCAGATTCGCCGTTTCGTCGGCGGCCCGAATACAGAACAGCTTCGCGGCCTGCTCGAAGCCATGACGAAGAAGGCGTGAGCCTGCCCGAGTGCGTCTTTGGTAGGATGTTGCGGAAGAACGCCATGGATTCGCTGAGGCTCCGAGCCGCGTGATCAACCTCCTCCTGGGCTTGTTCGGCGGGGTGGGCCTCTTTCTCCTCGGAATGACGCTCCTCACCGACGGGCTTCGTTCCTTCGCCGGCGATTCTCTGCGAAAAGCGCTCCTCCGCTTCACCGGCCAGCCCATCAAAGCCTTCTTTTCCGGCACACTGGCCACGGCGGTGGTGCAGGCTTCGAGCGCCACCACCATCACCATGATCGGCTTCGTCAGCGCCGGTCTGCTCACGTTCCCGCGCGCCCTGGGCGTCGTGCTGGGGGCGAGCCTCGGCAGCACCGGCACGGGCTGGCTGGTCGCCTTGTTCGGGCTGAACGTCAGCGTCGGCTACTACGCATTCCCGGTTGCCGCCGCGGGTGCGTTTCTGCGCCTTGTCGCGCCCGGCCGCTGGAAGTCCTTCGGGACGGCGGTGGCCGGTTTCGGCCTCATGTTCGTGGGCATTGAGCACCTGCAGATTGCCATGAAAGACGTCACGGGGCTGGTTGATTTCGCCTCTCTCCCGGCGGGCGGCTGGGGAGAGCGTTTGCTGATCGTCCTTGTCGGCGTTGTCCTCACCGTGCTGATGCAATCCTCCGGCGCCGCCATCGCCACCACGCTCACCGCGCTCAGCGTGAATTCCGTCACGTTTGATCAGGCCGCCCTCGTCGTGATTGGCGCGTCGATCGGCACCACCTTCACCGGCGTCTTCGCCTCGATCGGCGCGAGCGTCCCCGCCCGCCGAACCGCCCTCGCCGTCACGCTGTTCACGATCTTTGCCGGCGCGGGCACCTTCCTCGCCCTGCCGCTCTTCCTGAAAGTGCTCTTCCAGGTGACGGACGCCCTCGGTCTCCTGTCCGCTCCCCTTCGCCTCGCGGCCTTCCATACCTCTTTTGTCGCCGTGGGCGTGGCCATCGTCCTGCCCTTCACCAATCGCTTTGCGCACTTCGTCGAAAGGATCCTCCCGGATCGAGATCCGTCTCTCACCTCGCATCTGGACGACTCCCTCCTTAGCCTCCCGGCCGTTGCTCTGGAGGCGGTTGTCCGTGTGCTGCGGGGGGCCGCCGCGGAAACGCTCGATACGCTGCTCGCCACGATGTCTCAGCCCGCCGACGAAGCGCGCATCGGACGTCTGGAGCAGGCATTGCTCACAACCCAGGAGTTCTTCTCGCACATTCCGCCCCAGCCCGAACACGCGGAGGCCGCTTCCACCCGCGAGACCTTGCTGCATGCCATGGACCATCTGGTGCGCCTGGGTGCCTACCTGAGCCCGGCCGAAAGTGTGCGCAATGCGCTGGGAGATCCGCACTTGGAGGAACCCGCGCGCGTCGCCCGCGAAACCATCGAACTCGCCCGCAACGGCATTCGCGGCCAGTTGCCCAACGGATGGCTGCCCGTCGTGGAGAAGAACTCGAAATTCCTCCGGAATTGGAACGTCCGCGAGCGTCCCCGCCTTCTCGAACAAACCGCGGCCGGTTCCAGCCTCGCCTTCGACACCCTGCACCTGCTCGATACCATGCGCTGGCTGGCCAGGGCGGTTGACCATGTGTCCCGGATTTGCCACTATCTTCGCCAGCGGGATTTCGATGAATCCCCCGCGGAGCATGAGCGACGCCTCGTCTGACCGCGTTCCCGCCGCGTACCCCGCGCGCGTCCCCCATGTGCGGTTGAAGTCGGGCCCCCCGCGGCCGAGAATGGAATTGTCCACCATGCGCCTCTGGCACGCAGTTCGTCAGATACCCTTCACCGCAGTCATCGCATTCCAGGTGCTGGCCTGCCTGTTGGCGCTCGGCCCGCAAGCCCTCGCCTCCAGCAAATATCAGGAGTTCAGCGATTTCACTGCGCCGCTGCCCCTCAAGAAGGGCGACGTGCTCGTGCTCGGAATCGTCGGCGGCTGGGAGCGCTGGGATAGAGAGCGCATTGTCCGCTGGGTCGCCCTCCAAGTGCGAGACAAGCACTATCCGGGCGTTTACGCGGAGACCGTCGAGAATCATCGCATGGAACTCGCCCGCGAGTTGCTCCAGAAGGCATTCGACACCAACCGCGATGGCACGCTCGACGCCGAGGAGAAGGCCGGCGCCCGCCTCATCCTCTACGGCCAAAGCCTTGGAGGTTCGGCGGCGGTCCGCTATGCGCGGGAATTGGGTAAGGAAGGCATCCCCGTGCTGCTGCTCGTTTGTATCGACAGCTATGGCTCCGGCGCCAGCCTGGTCCCTCCCAACGTGCATGCCGCCCTGAACATCTATCAGCGCGATCATCTCTTCATCAAGGGAGAAGGCGATTTCGCTGCGGAAGATCCCGCCCGCACCCGCATCCTCGGCAACCAACGCTTCTACTACCGGGGCAAGGATGTCGACGATCTCGGCGTGCAGGATTACGCCGATGAGCCCTGGATCCGCCGCGCCTTCATCGGCTCCCACCTGAAAATCGAGTACGACCAGCATGTGCGCGACATGGTGCGCAAAGCCGTGCTCGATGCCATTCCGGAGGATCGCAAACAGCCCTCCTCCGCGCTCTCGAACGTCTCGCGCTAGCGCCCGCCATACTCCCCGATGGGCGATCCCCCGGCACCGGGAAGAAAATCTGCTAGCATCGGCCCATGCGCGTTTTGCGGTTGGGTTCGAGCGGTGCACCGGTGCGCCGCTGGCAGCTTTTTTTGATTGGGCAGGGTTTTTATTCCGGCCCCGTGGACGGCGATTTCGGGCCGGGCACCGATTCCGCCACCCGCGCGTTCCAGACCCGCTGGCGGCTCACGGCGGATGGCATCGTCGGCAACCAGTGCTACGGGCAGGCGATGCTGCTCGGTTTCGACGCCACCCGCGACGACGATTTGAGCGAGAGCGGCCCCAACTTCCCGGCACCTCCCGCATTCGGCCCGCTGGTGACCAACGCGGAGCGCCAGGCCGTCTTCGGCCGCTATGAGTTCGAGTCCGCCCCGCTGCCGCACGACGCGGACGCCGTGAAGGTCCTGGGCAACTGGGAGGAAGAAAACATCGTCTGGGTGAACGTGCCGCAACTGGCCGGTTTCAAGAATGCCAAACGCAACGGAGATATCCAGTTCCACCGCCTCGCCGCGCCGCAGGTCGTGCGCCTCTGGCAGGCATGGCAGGACGCCGGGCTCCTGAACCGCGTGCGAACCTTCGACGGCAGCTACGTCCCCCGATTCGTTCGCGGCAGCCGCTCCCTGCTCAGCAATCACGCCTTCGGTAACGCCTTCGACATCAACGCCAGGTGGAACAAGCTTGCCGCCGTGCCCGCCCTCCTGGGGGAAGAAGGCTGCGTCCGTGAACTGGTCGGCATCGCCAACCAGCACGGCTTCTACTGGGGCGGCCACTTCCGCCACCGCCTCGACGGCATGCATTTCGAAGTGGCGCAGATTCAACCCTGACGCCCCCATCGCCAGATCCGCCATCCTGTCTATTTCGTCCTCACGGAATCGCCGCTGTTTCATCGCCTTCACGGCACCGCTTGGGCTAACGGAAGTTTAGCGGCAGCCGATGCTGCCGACAGACTGCCGTTGCCATGCCTTTTGAGCCGAAGTTCACCATCACTCCGAAGATCGTTACCCTGCTCATGCGGATCCAAGCGGCGCGGCCGGCGATAGACGGCCTGCCTATCACTCTTTCCGTGCTCCCAACCCTCAGCGAGACTGCCCGGCTCTTCACCCCCTTTTGTCAACCAGGATCGAAGGGAGCCGGCTGACTCAGGAACAGGCATCCACAGTAGTCGCGGCCAACCAGCATTTCCCGGGCTGCGAACGCGATGAGAGGGAAGTGCTCCGGTATTGCGCCGCGCTGGAGAAAACCGAACAACTGGCAATCGCGGGAGCGGCGGTGTCCGAGACACATATCCGGATGCTCCATGCCTTGGTGTTGGCCGAGGGGCGCACGCGAGCCAGGCCCACCGCATTCCGTGACCGTCATATCGTCATCCGCGACAGCGCGAGCCGAAGAATCAAGGATAACCAGATACAACGCCGTATCTGGTTATCCTTTCTCCGGTCACTGACGCGGCGTGAGCTGGGAATGTCTTAGACTTGCCGATCTGCGTGGATGTTCGCTTGAGGGGGTGCCGAAGATTTCGGGATGCGTGCCGAGCCTGTCGGAATGAAATCTTTGGTGCCCATATATTGCGGTAACCATAATGAACGACTACTGCATATTGTGTGTTTTGACGCGAAAAATCGTTCATTCCGACAGGCTCTGCCGGTTTATGCCAATTCTGCCGGGGTTTTCAATCCGTTCTGGAGACACAATGGGAGATCAGGCACCCGGCTCGCTCATGTCGCAAGTTCGCTTTCGGCCGAGGTTAGGGGAGGGTTGGCGCGGAGGGGTGGGGATCTTCATTGCCATGAAGGGCGAGGATGTTGCCGTCGGTGAGGTCAGGGGTTAGGGGAGATTGCTGGTTGAGATCGGGGCCGCGCAGGCAGCGGCGGTAGCCGAGGTTCTGGAGGATGCTCGCGAGTTCTGACACGGAGCTGCCCGCGGCGCTGAGGGCTCGCGGATTGAGTTCGATCAGCATCGGGGGGCGGCGCTCCGCTAGGAACCGGGTTGCGCCCCGCAGGCAATTGCTCTCATTCCCTTCGACGTCGATCTTCACCAGAACCTTGCCGGGCATGGATTCGGACGCCGCCAAATCATCCAGCCGGATTACGCGGACGCGGGCGGTGCGATGGAGCGTGCTGGCGGAATAGGACTTGTGAAGCCCGGCCGCGCCCGAACTCGCTTCCGGCACGTACAAATCGGTCTCGCCAGGCTCGCGGCCGCAGGCGACCTGGTGAACGGCATACGGCGCTTCGCCGGATGCGAGAGACCGCCCGACGAGGTTCGCGAGGCGCTCCTGGGGCTCAATGGCGATCACCCGTCCGCTCGCGCCCACCAGCCGGGCGGCGGTGACGGCGAAGGTTCCGTGGTTGGCCCCGATATCGAGAAAGGTGTCTCCGGGGTGCAGAAATCGCTGCAGGAGCCGGGGGAGACCTTTGCGGATCTCGTTTGGGATGGCCAGAAAGCGAGGGTCGCGGAGGTCAAGGCAAACCATTGCTCCGTGGATCTCCATTGCCACGACGGAGTCTTCACCCTGCCGGCTGCGCCGACGAATGATGGTTCGAAGAAGCAACTCCGCGCCAATAGGATTCGGGCCAAGCGCCGTGCAGTAGCGGGCGAAAACACGGTACGCGCGGGGGAGCTGCGCAACCAGCGCCTCCTCGCGAAGCCACTCCAGATTGTCGCCGCGAAACAGCCAGGATCCGGGGGAGCGGTACGCGCATTCAGCCAGAAATTGCAATCCGGGAGCGTGCCGCAGCGCACGGCGCACCATCTCCAAGCCGGAACTTGCCGTGGAACTCACGGTACCATCTTCTCAGATGCCGTCCGGGTCTTCTCCGAGGTGGTTTGGGTCTTAGCGGATGATGTCCGGAGCGAAATATCGGCTGCAGTGTCTCGGGTTGGACATCAGCTTCCGCCCGTGGTTTATTCGCCCCGCGGCAGCGGCAGTCACGCTGCTTGCGGCGCTGCTTCGGCCCTTTGACCGCTCGCGGGCGCTGTGGCTGCTGACGGTGGCCCACCGAATCGCGGCGAGGGGCTGGACGGTCCCCCGGCGACCCAGCGAAGCAACGAGGACGCGGAGGCTCACGTCGGCCATCGCCGCCTCCCTTCAGGCGCCGGAAGCGTTGCCGCCCGTGGGGTTCAATAGGACTCCCCTGGATTGTCAGTCCGCCGATAGCGCGGGGATTGTGCTGAAAGCCCCTATCCGGAAAGACGGCGGCATTGAGAAGGGGGTGATTCTCCTCAAGTATTCGCACCGGATCGCGGCCTTCCAGCGCGCGGTGAACATGGACGCACTGCTGGAACACTACCGGATTGTGCTGGAACCAAGCTGGACCGGCTATTCCCAACTCGCGTACCTTTCCTTTACCCGGTACCGGAAGCACCCGATCGTCATCCTCGCGCCGTTCGAGGGCGACCGCGAATTCATCAATGCGATCGGGCAGAATTTGATCGCCATCGGCCTGGGGCCTGGCGATTGGGTGGACCCATCCGTGTTTCGGCCGCTGCCCTCCGAGCCCAAACGGTACGACGCCGTGCTCATTGCCCGGTGGAACCATGTGAAGCGCCACGACCTGCTGCTTCGCGCACTGCGCCGCATGGGCGATCCGCGCTTTCGCGTCGCGCTGCTGGCGCTCAACACGCGCCTTGACCGGGGGCGCGAAGCGATTCTGCGGAGCATTGAGGCGCATGGAATGGGCGGGCAGTTCGACATCCTGGAGGATCTGCCCGCGGCCGAAGTGAACCGCGCGCTGAATCAGGCAAGAGTGAACGTGCTGCTTTCGCGACAGGAGGGCGGAAACCGGGGGATCTTCGAGGGCTTCTTCGCGGGCGTTCCCGGCCTGGTGATGCGCGGCCACATCGGCGTCCGCACCGAGCATATCGTCCCGCAGACCGGGCGGCTGTTCGATCTGCCGTCACTGGCGAACGAACTGCTCTACTTCCGCGACCATTGGGAAGAGTTTGCACCGCGCCCCTGGGCTCTCACCCATATCGCGCCCCAGGTCTCCGCGGCGAGGCTGAACGAGGTATTGCGCGGGCTTGCGCTCCGCGAAGGGGAGCCGTGGACCGTGGATATCGTGGCCAAAGCCAACCGGCCCGGGGTGGGATATTACCCCAGCGCGGAGGAAGGCCGTGGATTGCCAACGATCGATGGGATTGTGCGGCAGTATGGGCGTGAGCGGGGCGGTGAGGGGGTGAATCGGGAACCGAGAGAGTGAGGGCGAAGCGGCTTAAGCGTGGAAACGCTTTGGGCGTGAAACCGGCGCGCAAGGCGGATACGAACTCCGTTGGGAACGCGCGGAAATCGAAGCCGCAGCCGCTCCGTAGGGGTTGGAAGTGAGGGATGCTGTTCTGATGGCGACAAGGCGGGAATTTGTTGCGGCTCTCGCGTTCGGTTGGCGGCGCGAGGCGATTGGCCGGATGGAACGGGTGATGGGCCCGATGAAGCGGCTGGGCGGGGTGCCCCGGTACGAGGTGGTTCTGGAGGCGCGGGAGGGCGCGCTGACGCGCACGAAGATTCGCTTTGAAGCCGAGCCGGGCGATTGGACGCCGGCGTGGCTGCTGCGGCCCACACAGGGGAAGGCCCGCCGCGCGGCGCTCTGCCTGCACCAGACCACACGCATTGGCAAGGAGGAACCGGCGGGCCTGGGAGGATTGCCGAATCTGCACTACGCGCGGGAACTCGCCGAGCGCGGTTTCGTCACACTGACACCCGACTACCCGAACTTCGGCGAATACAAGCTGGACGTGTATGCGATGGGCTACGCGAGCGCCACGATGAAGGGCATCGTGAATCACCGGCAGGCGGCGCGGCTGCTCTCAAGGCTGGCGGGAGTGAAGGGTGTGGCGGCGATCGGCCACAGCCTGGGCGGCCACAACGCCCTCTTCCTTGCCGCGTTCGAGGAGCGCATCCTGGCCGTGGCCACAAGCTGCGGCTTCACTTCCTTCGCGAAATACTACGGCGGAGACCTGAAGGGCTGGAGCCACAAGGGCTACATGCCGCGCATCGAGAGTGTCTACGGATGCGACCCGAAGCGAATGCCCTTCGACTTTCCCGATGTGCTGCGGCTGATCGCGCCGCGCCCGCTCTTCGTCAATGCCCCGCTTCACGATGAGAACTTCGATGCGGGCGGGGTGGACGATTGCATCCGCGCCGTGCGCCCCCACTATCGCGACGCCGCGCGGCTGGTGGTGGAGCATCCCGATTGCGGGCATGACTTTCCGCCGGAGGTCCGCGAGCGGTGCTACGGCTTCCTTGAGCGCCAACTGGCGCAGGCATAGCCAGCCGCGGCCTTGAGATGGCGCGGGGCGCGGTGATGTGCGCCTGCCAAGCGTTTGAGCGTTGTGTGGCGGGTTTTCGGCTTTGGTAGCGTGGATGTGATTTGAGAAGGGAGACAACGATGACTCGACGCGGCTTTCTCGGCGGCGCAGCCGTGCTTGCGGCGCATACGCAGGCATCCGCGCAAGGGCCGGCCAAGCGCGGCTTGCTCGGTTCGCTCTGGAGCGCCGCGCAGTTGCACGCAGCCTTGCGCGGCCCGTTTCGGCCGTATCCGAAAGCCGGAGAGCGTGCGGCATGGGAGGCCCTGCCCGCCGATGCCCGCTCCGCACTCGTCGGTGCCGGGGAGCGCGAGTTGAATGAGCCCTGGCCGGCTCTGCCGGCGACGGCCGCCCTGGAGTTCGCGCGCAACGGAAACCGGTCTCACTTCGAAGCGCTCTCCTTCGGGAGACGCTCGAAGCTCGCCCGCCTTGCGCTCGCCGAGTGCGCGGAAGGCAAGGGGCGCTTTGTGGATGAGATCGTGAATGGCGTGTGGACGATTTCGGAGGAGACCTTCTGGGGCGTCCCCGCGCACCT
>JBDIBK010000045.1:0-29205 GCA_039812845.1 Bryobacterales bacterium | reverse complement strand
GCTCTTTCGCGCGGCGAAGTTCTTCGTCTATCCGTCGCTCTACGAGGGCTTCGGATTGCCGCCCGCGCAGGCGCTGGCGGCGGGCGTGCCCGTGCTCACCTCCGGAGTGTCTTCCCTTCCCGAGGTCTGCGGACCCGGCGCGGTCTACGTCGATCCGCTGAGCGAAGCGGAACTGACCCGGGCGTTCTCCCGGCTGATTTCGGACGCTACTCTGCGCGGGAACCTCGCGGAAGCCGGACGCGCGCATGTCGGCCAGTTCACCTGGCGGAATGCCGCCCAAAAGAGCCTCCGCTTCTTTGAGAGAATTACCGGGTAGCACCGGGCCGACGCGATGGAACCGAACGAGCTTCTCGAACAGATCCGCCACAAGCTGCATATTCCGCGGCCGGAAGACGCCACGGCACACGCCGCGCCATCTCCGCGGACAGGCGGGGAAGCTTGGCACGAGTTGCGCAGGGCGATTCGGGACCTGGAGCAGAGCGCCGGCCAAGTGGGAACGCTTCCGAAAAATTACCCCATGCACCTGCGGCCGGTGATGCGCGTCATCCACGCCTTGCTCCCCTGGTATACGCGGCCGCTGCGGCAGCATGCCGCCAATACCGTGGCGGTGGCCCGCGCCTTGGAAGCGGTGCTGGAAACGATGGAGACCCGCCGCCCGGAGGCGCGCGGCTCCGGCGCGGATTCCCCGCGATGACGCTGCACATCGTATTGGACGACGCGGCCAACGCAACGCCAGCCGCACGCTCCTTGCTTAGCCTGGCCGCGCACAGCCTGGAGCGCGGCGGTTCCTGCCGGATCTACGCCACCGCCTCAACCAAGGAGTACGGGTTCGCCAAACCCGTGAGCGAACTGGCGTTCGAAAGCGATCCCGGGGATATTCTGGTTTGGCACATCGCCCACGAATCACCCGACATTCATCTGGCGGAGCGCTTTCCCGGAGTTCGCGCGCTGCTGTGCGAAGGCTCCGTGCTGGCCGATGCGGGTGGGGATCAATTGCTCTCACTCACGCGCAGCTTTGAAGCCGTGTACGGAGCGGATGAAGCAACAAGAGCGGCACTGGAGCAGACCGGTTTCCCGCTGGCGCAACGGTGGCCGCTTCCCGCGGAAGAGGATGCCGTTTCCCTCGGCCAGTTCCTCACCGGGCTCGCCCAGTGCGCACGGCTCCCCCGCGGCGCCGATAGCGCCACGGTAAGCGTGGTGATCTGCACCCTGAACCGCGCCGCGCATCTCGAAAGCTGCCTCCTGCAATTGCGTCGGCAGCGCTACCCCCGCTTCGAGGTGATCGTCGTCAACGGCCCGTCAACGGACGATACAGAAGCCGTGCTTGCCCGGTTCGCCGGCGAGATCAAGGTGCGGCGAAACGCGCGCGCCAATCTCTGCGTTTCCCGGAACCTGGGGATCGCGGCCGCCGCCGGAGAGATTGTCGCCTTTCTCGACGACGATTCCTTCGCGCATCCGGACTGGATGCGGGAAGCGCTCGCGGCGTTCGACGACCCGCTCACCGCGGCCGTTGGCGGCTTCAGCTACCGTTTTCGCGATGAGACGGTGGAGTTCGCAAACGGGCTGCTTACGGAGACCGCGTATCCGTGGCCGATTCAGCCGAAGCCTGGCAACCATTATCGCGGAACAGCGGGTTTTTGGAATACGGTCACCGGGAACAACTGTCTCTTCCGGAGGGACGCGCTGCTCGCCGTGGGCGGCTTCGACGAGCAAATCCCTTATACGCACGATGAATCGAATGTGGTGATGAAGATGGCCCGGCGCGGCATGCGCGCCCGCCATCGCCCGTTGGCCATCGTTCACCACGGCGGCCAGCCCAGCCTGAACCGCCGCGATGAGTTCGACCTCAACTGGAAGGTGATGGTCCGCGATTCCATTTACTGCGGCTATCGCAACCGCCCGAAGGGCTCCAATGCCGCGCGGTTTCTGCTGCGCACCCTCGCCGAGCACGCGCATCATCGGCTTCGGGACCCAATCGATTGGTGGCTCTACGGCAAGGTGACGTTGCGCGGCTTCCTTCGCATTGAGCGGCAATGCGCGCATGGCTTGCTGGCCGGGGTTGCAAAGGCGGTTTTCGCGCGGCCTCGGCCGATCACGAAGGAATTGCTCGGGGAAGCGCGCGAGCCCTTTCTGCCGTTTCCGAACGGGCGGAGGCCCACGAAGGGATGCATCGCGCTGCTCGCGGAATGCGCCCCACTGGCCGAGACCCTGTCGCGCGAATGCCGGCAGCCGAACGTGCTTGCGGAAGGCCACGCCAACCTGCTCGATTCGCGCCGGGGCGTCTTCTATCATTCCGTTCATTGCCCAACGCGCGAGGCTCGCCTCATCGGCTTTTGGAGAAAGTTGCAGGAACTGGCGGTGCGATCCGGCGTCCGATTGCTGCTGGGTGAATCCTCCGGCGACGCGGCAATCCTCGTCGCCGCCGACCCCCGCTTCCAGGCAGTGAGGCTCGAAGCTTCGGCGATCACGGAGGCGGACGCCATCACGGAACGAATCGCAAGAGAGGCCGCGAAGTTCGAAGCGCGCACGCCCCTGATTGAATGCATCACACCGGAGCGAATGGCCCCATCCAGCGGCGCAACACGCTGGCGCGACCCCGTTTACGAATATGATTTCTGGAGCCTTCCCGCGGATGGCAGCCAATCCGTGCAGGCCGCATTCACGCGCCCGTGTGACGCCGGCCGCTGCCGGCTGGATATTTTCGTGGGGCTTGCACAGCCACCCCTGGAGACCGACCGCGTTTGCGAAATCGTTCTGCGCACGGCCAACGGATCCACGCTTCACCGGGAAGAATTCGGCGGAAGCCACTTCGGCGGAACGCGCTGGGCAATTCTCTCGGCTTCGTTCAACTCCAGCGGAAGCGATGGCCCGCTCCTCATGACCATCGCCAACACCGGGTTCACCGGCTTGCTTGTGCAGCGTGTGGAATTGCGCGAATGGCGGGACACCCCCACGGCGCGCTGAGTATCAGTCCGCGGAGCCGCCGTGTTTGGCGGCGATATCGGCGGCGATCTGCGCCCCGTGAAAGCGGCCGTTCTCAATGAAGATTTCGTTCGTGTGCATTCCCGCCACCAGAACGCCCGCCAGGTAGATTCCCGGCGTTTCGGATTCGAACGTCGTCTCATGAAGACGCGGCTTGTTCGTGGCGGGGTCCAGTGTGATCCCCACGGAAGCGAGAAACCGCAAATCGGGCTGGTAGCCGATCAGCGCCAGAACGAAATCGTTGGGAATTACCGCCTCGCCATCGGGCGTCGCAAGCACCACTTCCGCTTCACGAATCTCCTTCACGATGGTGTTGAAGTAGCCCTTGATCTCTCCGCTCTTGATGCGGTTCTCAATGTTGGGCTTGATCCAATACTTCACGGAATCGGAGATGCGGTCTCCGCGATGCACCAGCGTGACGCGCGCGCCGGTCCAAAAAAGTTCGAGGGCCGCAATCGCCGCCGAATTCTTCGCACCCACCACAAGCACGTCGTGATCGGAATACGGATGCGCTTCCTTGTAGTAGTGCCGCACCTTGGGCAGATCTTCGCCCGGCACATTCAGCAGATTCGGGATGTCGTAGTACCCGGTGGCGAGAATCACCTTCCGGGCGCGATAGGCCCGCGGCTCCCTTCCCTGGCGGATGGTCTCCACCAGGAATGCGCCGTCCTGCCCGCTCACCCGTTCCACCTTCTCGTACTGCCGCACTGCGAGGCTAAAATGCTCCGCGACGCGGCGGTAATACTTCAGCGCCTCCGTGCGATGCGGCTTGTCGTTCAACGAGGTCATCGGGATGCCGCCGATTTCGAGCAGCTCCGGCGTAGTGAAAAACGTCATGTTCGTCGGGTAGTGGTAAATCGAATTCACCACGCAGCCCTTGTCGAGAATGACGGACTCAACGCCGCGCCGCTTGAGTTCGATTCCGCACGATAGGCCCGTGGGGCCCGCACCGACAATCACCACGGGAACTTGAGTTGCCGGAACTTCGCTCACTGCAAAAGCCCTTCCACGGCGGGGTAGAGCCCGGCCAGCGCCTCCTCGATCCGGCTGGCATCCTTGCCCCCGGCCTCGGCCAGATCCGGCCTGCCGCCCCCCTTGCCGCCCAGAACCTGCGCGGCCTGGCCCACGAGCTTGCCCGCATGCACCTTGGCGGTGAGGTTCTTCGTCACCGCGCAAACCAGAGAGACGCTTTCGTTCTCCGCGGCCGCCAGCAGGATCACCGCGTTCTGCCATTTATTCCGGAGATTGTCGGCGAGTTCCCGCATCTGCGCCCGCTCCAGCCCGTCCACGCGCGCCGAAAGCACCTTCGTGCCGCCCACCATGCGCGCCTGGGCCTCCACGCCTTCCGCCTGCGAACCGGCCAGTTTGCTCTTCAACTGCTCCAGCTGTTTCTCGAGCGTTTTCTGCTGCGCCATCAGCCGCTCCACCTGGTCAACCAGTTCCGGCTCGGAGGCATGCACGGCATGGGCCACGCGGGTAAGCGAATCGCTCGTCTGGCGGAAGCGGTCGAGCGCGCCATAGCCGGTGACGGCTTCAATGCGGCGCGTGCCGGCGGAAATGCTGCCCTCGTAAACCACCTTGCAGAGTCCGATATTGCCGGTGCGGGCGACGTGCGTGCCCCCGCAGAGTTCGCGGCTGAATCCGGGAATGTCCACCACCCGCACACGGTCTCCGTACTTCTCACCGAAGAGCGCCATCGCGCCCGTGTTGACGGCGGATTCGAGATCCATCACCTTGGTTTCGACGCCGGTGTTGGCCAGAATCTCCCGGTTGGCCAGCCGCTCCACTTCCTCAATCTCCGCGCGGTCCATCGCCGTGTAGTGCGAGAAATCGAAGCGAAGCCGCGAGGGGTCCACCACCGAGCCGGCCTGCTTCACATGCTTCCCCAGCACTTCGCGCAGCGCCGCGTGCAGCAGATGGGTGGCGGTGTGGTTGCGCATCGTGGCTTCCCGCGAGCGCGCCTCTACCCGGGCGCCCACCACGTCCCCTTCGCGAAGCGGGACGGATGCCACGATCTTGTGTACGTTGAGGCCGGGCACCGCCGGGTACGTTCCGCGAACCTCCGCCACGGTCGCCCCCGTTTCGGGATCGATGAGCACACCCCGGTCTCCCACCTGGCCGCCCGTCTCGGCATAGAACGGGGTTTCCGAAAGGATGATCTCGCCCTCCTCGCCCGCGCCCAGGCTCTCCACGCGCGCGCCATTGGCGACCAGCGCCACCACCGAGGCGGCGGGCACGTCGAAGGAATCGTAGCCCCGAAAGATGGTGGCTCCGGTATCCCGGATCTGCTGATACACGGGAGAAATCTGCGTCTTGTCGGCGCCTTTCCAACTGGCGCGCGCCCGCGTGCGCTGCTCCTCCATCGCGGATTGGAAGCCGGCCTCGTCGAGAGTGAGGCCCATCTCTCGCGCCATCTCTTCCTGCTCATCCAGCGCCAGTCCGTAGGTGTCGTAAAGCTTGAAGGCGGCCGCGCCGGGCAGCACTCCGCCCACAGCGTGCTTCGCTTCGTCCTGGAACACGCGCTCGGCCAGTTGGAAAGTGGTCGCGTAGCGGTGCTCTTCCTCTTTGACGATGCGGCTGACGCGGTCGATGGATTCGAGCATGTCCGGATAGGCCCCGCCCATGTGGTTGGCCACGAAGCCGGTGAGCCGGTGCAGGTAAGGGTCCTGCACGCCCACCAGCCGGGCATTGCGCAGAGCCCGCCGCATGATCTTGCGGAGCACATAGCCCCGGCCCTCGTTCGCGGGAACCACGCCGTCGTTGATGAGAAAAGCGGTGGCGCGGGCATGGTCCGCATTGATGCGCAGCGAGAGATCCATGCGCGCATCGGCGCCGGGTTCCGTTCCGAACAGCCGGGCGGCTTCCTCCATGATCGGAAAGATCAGATCGGTCTCGTAGTTGGAGAGCTTCCCTTGCAGGATGGCGGCCATGCGTTCGAGGCCCAGGCCGGTGTCGATGGATGGCCGGGGCAGCGGCGTGAGCGTACCCGCCGGATCCCGGTCAAACTGCATGAAGACGAGATTCCAGATTTCGACGAAGCGCCCGCCACCGTCCTCGGGAAACTGTTCGTGTTCGCGGCCGGGTTCCGCGGCGTGCGGGCCGAGATCGTAGTGAATCTCGGAGCACGGGCCGCAGGGGCCGGTCTCGCCCATTTGCCAGAAATTGTCCTTCTCGTCCAGACGGAAAATCCGGCTCTTGGGCACGCCCGCCACCCGCTGCCAGAGTTCTTCCGCCTCGTCGTCCTCGCGGAACACGGTGACGAACAGCCGCTCCTTCGGAAGGCCGTAGCGCTTCGTCACCAGATCCCAGGCGAATTCGATGGCCTCGGCCTTGAAGTAATCGCCGAAAGAGAAATTGCCCAGCATCTCGAAGAAGGTGTGGTGCCGGCGCGTATGGCCGACGTTCTCGAGATCGTTGTGCTTTCCGCCGGCCCGCACGCACTTCTGCGACGTGGTGGCGCGAACGTAATCCCGCCGCTCCTGCCCGAGGAAGATGTCCTTAAACTGGTTCATCCCCGCGTTGGTGAAGAGAAGCGTGGGGTCGTTCACGGGCACCAGGGAGGAGCTTGGAACGATGCGATGGCCTTTGGAGGCGAAGTAATCCAGGAAAGCCTGGCGGGTTTCATTGCCGGTCACCCCATCATTTTCGCATGCCGGATGATGGTACCCCTAAACCGCCCCCCGGTGGCGGGTCTTGCCCGCGCTTGCCCCCGCATCCGCGCCCAAGGAAACGCATTTGCGCCCAAGGAAACGCAATTGCGGTTGAGCGCGGGCCGCGATATGTTCGGTGCATGCAACCGCGGAATCGGCGTGCTTTTCTAATGACAGCGCTTGGAACGGCCACGCTTGCCGCCCAGCCGAAGCGGCCCCGGCCGAGCGTGGTCTTCTTTATGACCGACGACCATGGGGCCTGGGCCACGAGCGTCTACGGGTGCGGCGATATGAAAACGCCGAACATTGAGCGCCTCGCCCGCGGGGGCATGCGCTTCGACAATGCCTTCGCCGCCACGCCCGTCTGCTCGCCCAGCCGTGTGACCTACTTCACCGGAAAGCTGCCCTGCGCGCACGGCGTCCAGGATTGGCTGGTTCCGAAGGAATCCTATGGCCCCACCGCAACCCAGGTGCTGAAGAATCACGAATCCTTCAGCGAGGTGCTGGCGCGGAACGGCTATCACGTCGGACTCAGCGGCAAATGGCACATGGGGGCCGACGAGCACACCCAGGAGGGCTTCTCGGACTGGTACACCGTCGTCGGGGGCGGTGGCGGCTACAAGGATCCGGAGTTCGTCAAGAACGGAAAGACCGAGAAGAAGCTGGGGTACAAGACCGATCTCGTGGGCGATGGCGCGGTGGATTTCCTCACCGCCCATCAGGCCACGCGGCCGGAAGACCCGTTTTTCCTCTATGTTCCGTTCTACGCGCCGCACACCCCTTACAACTATCAGCCGGAGCAATACCGCGCGCCCTACGCGGACTCCAAATTCACCTGCTTCCCCAGGGTTCCCCAGAACCCGCGGCAGAATACGGGCCTGGCCAAGAACTACCTTAATGAAGAGAGCATGCGCGCTTACTCCGCGCTGGTTACCGGGCTCGACGCCAACATCGGCAAGGTGCTCAAGAAGCTCGAAGAGATGGGCAAACTCGAAGACACTCTCATCGTCTTCACTGCCGACCAGGGCTGGAACGCCGGCCATCACGGCGTTTGGGGCAAGGGCAACGGAACCGTGCCGCGCAACATGCTGGAGGAGTCGATTCGCGTGCCGATGATCTGGCATCACCCCGGCCGCATCGCCGCGCGGTCGAGGAGCGGCGCGATGATCTCGAACTACGATTTCTTCCCGACCATTCTCGATTACACCGGCTGCGCCACCGCCCCCGACAAAGACCGCGTCGGGCAAAGCTACGCGCCGATCCTTCGCGGCGCAAGACCCCGCTGGCGGGATCGCCTCTTTTTCGAATACGCCGACGTGCGCTGTGTCCGCACCAAGACCGCCAAACTGGTGATGCGCGCCAAGCCGTGGCCGAGCGAAATGTACGATCTCGAAGCGGACCCCGGCGAAACCCGCAACGTCATCGGCGACGAAAAGTACGCCAGGCTGCGCGCAAGCCTGACGAAGGAACTGGAAGGCTACTTCCAGCGGCACGGCGCGCCGCCACTCGAGGAATGGCGGAAGAGCACCCGGCTCACGGTGACGGAATACAAGTCCGTCTCGGACTGATCAGCCCTCTGCCCGGTTCAGATAGGTCGCAAGGATAGGGTCGAGCTTCGCCCGCAAGCGCTCCCGTTTCACCCGTTCGGCGCGGACGATCGAAACCAGATTCTGAACGCTCTCGTCCACATCGTCGTTGATGAGCGCGTAGCTGTAGCGTTCCGCGAAGCGCACTTCCTCGGAAGCTTCGCGCAGGCGGCGCTGGATTGTTTCCTCGCTGTCTTCGGAGCGTTTGCGCAAGCGCTGCTCGAGCACCTCGCGGGAGGGCGCGAGGATAAAGATGGTCACGGCGTCCGGCAGCTTCTCCATCACCTGCATCGCGCCCTGCACGTCGATATCGAGCAGCAGATCGAAGCCGGCGTTCGCCGCCGCATCGACATAGGAGCGATGCGTGCCGTAATAATTGCCGAAGACTTCGGCATGCTCAAGAAACTCGCCCGCGCGGATGCGGCGCTCAAACTCTTCGCGCGAGATGTAGTGGTAGCTCTCCCCATCCCGCTCCGCGCCCCTGGGGGCGCGCGTCGTGTAACTCACGGAAAACCGGATGCCCCGCACCTGTTCCATGAGCGCGTTTACCAGTGTGGATTTTCCCGATCCGCTTGGCGCGGAAACAATGATCACCATGGCCGTCGATGAGCCCTCTTACTCCAGGTTCAGCGCCTGCTCGCGCATCTTTTCGATCTCCGCCTTCACGGTGAGGCCCGCGGTGGTAATGCGCAAGCCGAACTCGCCGGTATTCGCGGTCTTGGCAAGCAGCGTGTTCGCTTCGCGATTCATCTCCTGCAACAGAAAGTCCAACCGCTTTCCAGCGTCGCCGCCGGCATTCAGCGTCTGCTCCAGCTCTTCGATGTGCGCCACGAGCCGCGTCAGTTCCTCGGAGATATCGGTCTTGTCGGCCAGCAAGGCCGCTTCCTGCACCACCCGCTGCGGATCGACGTGCGAATTCGACAGGATCTCTTCGAGGCGCTTGCGAAGCCGGTTGCTGAAGTATGCGGTTGCCTCCGCGCGAAGCGACGAGACCTCGGCCGCGCAGCCCGAAACCACCGCGATCCGTTGCCGGAAATCTTCGAGGATGGCCGCACCTTCCCGCTCCCGAAACGCCCGATGCTCCGTCAGCGCCGCTTCGAGCAGCGCGAGCAGTTCGGCGGAAAACGTCGAATCGTCCGCGATCTCGGCTTCCACCAGCATTCCCGGCACGCGCAGCGCCGCTTCCACCTGAGGTTCCGGCGTTTGCGACAGCAGGAACGCGGCCCGCTCATGGGCCGCCAGCCACGCCTGAAAGAGCTTCTCATTCAGTTGCAGGCCGCCGTTGCCGCTCCCTTTGCCCAGTTGGACGTTCACCTGCACGTAGCCGCGGTTGATCCATTGGCGCACCATCTGGCGGCACTCATTCTCCAGCGCTTCCGCCATGGGCGGCAGATGCAGTTGCACATCGAGCGCCTTGTGATTGACGCTCTTCACGGTGAGCGCGCAATCGCGCCCCGCAATCTCCCGAGTGAGGCGGGCGAACCCCGTCATGCTTCGTATGTTTGCCATCAATAACTCACCGGTTCCTTCTGATCGAACTGCATGTCGTACAGCTTACGATACAGGCCGTTGCGCGCGAGAAGCTCCTCATGCGTGCCCTGCTCGTGCAGCTTCCCGTTCTCCACCACCAGAATGCGGTCCGCCCGGCGCACGGTGGCCAGGCGGTGCGCGATCACGATCACCGTTCGGTTGCGCATCAGATTCGCGAGCGCCTGCTGCACCAGCATCTCGCTTTGCGTATCGAGGTGGCTGGTGGCTTCGTCCAGAATCAGGATGGGCGGATCCTTGAGCAGCGCGCGCGCGATGGAAAGCCGCTGCCGCTGTCCGCCGCTCAGCTTCGCGCCCCTCTCGCCCACCAGCGTCTCGTAGCCTTGCGGCAAGGTCTGGATGAACTCATCGGCAAAGGCGTTCCGCGCTGCTTCTTCCACTTGCTGGTTGCTCGCGTCGCGGCGGCCGTAGCGGATGTTGTTGCGCACCGTATCGTCAAACAGGACGGTATCCTGGGCCACAATGCCGATCTGTGCGCGCAGGCTCCCGAGCGTCACTTCCCGCAGGTCGTGGCCATCCACCAGCACCCTGCCGGAAACGGGGTCGTGAAAGCGCGGCAGCAGATTAACGAGCGTGGTCTTGCCGGCACCGCTTGGCCCCACAACCGCCAGAACCTCCCCCGCCTTCAACTCAAAATCGAGGCCTTGCAGCACGGGCCGATCCGGGGCGGAGGGGTATGCAAAATGGACGTTCTCGAATCGCACGGCTCGCGCAAACGGGCCCAGCGCCTTCGCGTTCTCCGCATCGCGAATATCCTCGTCCATCGCCAGGTACTCAAACACTTTCTGCGAAGCGCCCAGTGCCTGCTGAAAGATATTGTGAATGCCGGTGAGGCGCTTCACCGGCTCATAGAGCATCAGCAGCGCGATCACAAAACTGGTGAACTCGCCCGCGCTCATGGTCTGCTCCACGATGCGAGAGCGCGCGTAAGCGAGCAGAAGCACGATCGTGAACGCACCGAAGATTTCGATGATTGGCGAGGCCAGCGCCTGCTGGGCGACGTAACGCAGGTTGCTCCTCTTGAGCGCCGTGGCCGCATCGTGGAATCGCCTGCTCTCCGCGTCTTCCATCGTGAAGGATTTCACAACCTGGTAGCCCGTCAGCGTCTCCTGCAAAATACGGCTCAGCCCGGCGGCGTCGTCCTGCGCGCGGCGCGTGGAACGGCGGATGCGCCTGCCGATGCGCGCGGTGGGAATCAGCACGCCCGGCAGCACGGTGAGGCTCACCAGCGAGAGCCGCCAGTCGTTCTGAAGAATCACAAACAGCAAGGCCACGGCCGTGAAACCCTGCCGCAGCAGGTCCGCGAGAATATGGGACGTGGCCACCTGGATCTTTTCGAGATCCAGCATGATGGCGGACATCATCGCGCTCGTGTTGTTCTGCTCAAAAAAGCGCGCGCTCTGGCGCAGCACCTTGTCGAAGACCCGCTGGCGCAGATCGGTGACGGCGGAGAAGCCCACGTAGTTCACGAGGTAATTGCCGGCGTAGTCGCAAATCCCTTTCGTGGCAAATACCATCAGAATCGCGAAGGCCACCATCCACCAGGTGCCGCCGATGCCGGAAGGAACCAACTGATCGAGATAGATAGTGTAATTAACGCCCGGTATCGTGACGAGCGGGGTCGCCTGCATCGCCTCCCCCGGCGCAAGCACACGGTCAAAGATGGGCTTGATGAGGAGCGCCAGCATCGCCTGCGCCGCGCCCACGTATGCCATCAGCAGCACGGAGGCCGCAAGATGCGGCGCGTAGGGCCTTGAATAGCTCAGCAGCTTGCCGAGGCCGTTCATGCGCGCGCCTCCCGCGCGGCGAATTGCGCGCGAAGCGTTTCCAGCACCTCATCCACCGGAATCTCCGAAACCGGAGTGCGAACGATCTGCCGCAGTTGCGGGCATTGCCACGGCGCCCAAACCACCGGGTCGCTGCCGCCGAAAAGCACAACGCCGGGGCGTCCAAATGCCGCGGCCACATGGGCGGGCCCGGAATCGTTTCCCACGAACAGCGCGGCGCCCTGAATCAAAGACATCGCCGTCTTCAACGGCGCTCCGCTCAAACGGCGGAAGCTCTCGAACGGCGCAAGCTCCGCGTCATTCGCGCCGAGGAACACGGGCTCCAGGCCAAGCTCATCCCGGACGGCCGCGGCCAGGGCGACGAAGCGTTCCGCGGGCCAGATCTTCTCTTGCGCCGTGGCCTGCGGATGAAGGACGCAGTACGGAGCCTCCCTCTCCGAGCGGTCCGCGAAGAGCCGGGCGCGCGGGATCTCCGTTCGGGGCACACCGAGATGGAACATGGCGGAAGCCACGTGCTCGGCCGTGTGGACGGTGCGCTCTTCTCCGAGGATCCGCTGGGCGCGGGGGATGTGCAGGTTGTATATGGGCTGCATCGAAAAATGCGCGAAGCCGGCCCGCCAGCGGGCCAGCGAGAGCGCCGTCATCCAGGCGCTGCGCGTGCCCCCGTGCAGGTTCAGCGCCAGCCGGGGCCGCCAGCCCATCAGGACGCCGCGCGAGGGAGAAAGAAGCGCGTCCACATCGGGATTTCCTTCGTACACATCGCGGAACCGGTCTTCCACCACCACGCCGATCTTCAGGTCCGGCCGGTGCCGCTTCAGCAGATGGATGGCGGGCGTGGTGAGGACGCAGTCTCCCATGGAGCGCAGGCGAACGATCGCCACGCGGCTGCCGGGCGCGAGCTGGTCAATCGCCGAAGCCATGCTCTTTGATCCGGTGCCTTGAAATCAGTTTCCCTGCTCCTCGGCGCGGGTCTTCCGAACGATCTCCACAAACTGCCGCGCCGTGTTCTCAATAAACGCGTAGTCGTTGTTCTTGAGGGCGGCGGCGCTCACCAGCTCTCCGCCTACCGCGATTGCGCAGGAACCGGCGCGCAGAAAATCGGCCGCGGTTTCGAGGCTCACTCCCCCGGTTGGGATCATCCGCACCTGCGGGAACGGGCCCTTCAAGGACTTGATATATTTCGCGCCGCCCAGGTTGCCCGCGGGGAACACTTTCACGATGTCCGCGCCGCCCTCCCAGGCCGTAATCACTTCCGTGGGCGTCAGCGCGCCGGGCATGATCGGCGTCGAATAGCGGTGCGCCATCTCAATGCAGGAAAGCCGCAGATTGGGCGTCACAATAAAGCGCGCCCCGGCCAGTTGTGCCACCCGCAGCGTTTCCGGGTCAAGCACCGTGCCCGCGCCCAGCAGGATCTTATCGCCCAACGCATCCGCCACTTTCTCAATCGCCTTGATCGCGCCGGGAACCGTCATCGTGATCTCCGCGCACGCCACGCCGCCCGCCAGCAGGGCATCCACCGCTCGCACGGCAGTCTCCGCCGAGGGCGTCCGCACCACCGGGACGACGCCGATTTCCTCCAGCCTGTTCAGGATTGCCTCTTTGCTCATGTCACCCCCAAGTGTACCAATGAGAGGCGCGCGGAGAACCGGTGCCCGAAACGGATTTCGGGCCGCGCGTATACTAATCGAGGAGACACCCATGCGCCTCTCATCCGTTCTCTTCTCCCTTCTGCTCAGCTTTGTGATTTGCAGCCACGCGGTCGCCCAGGCGGATGCAATTCAGGCGCGGCGAATCGCGGCGCACACGCGCTTCCTTTCAAGCGATCTGCTCGAAGGGCGCGGCGTGGGCGCGCGCGGCGGCAAACTGGCGACGGACTATATCGCCACGCAACTCGCGCTCGCGGGCGCGCAGCCCGCCGGGGACAAGGGCACGTACTTCCAGAATTTCCAACTGGCCGGGGTAGAGACCACCGATGCCGCCACGCTCTCGTTCACCCGCGACGGCCAGACCAGCCGGCTTCACTGGCTTAGCGATTGGGTGGGCAGCAGCGAGATGCAGCAGCCCGAGAACACGATCGATGCCGAAGCGGTGTTCGTGGGGCACGGCATTGTAGCGCCCGAGTTCCAATGGAACGACTACAAGGGAGTGGATGTGAAGGGCAAGATCGTGGTGCTCTTCACGAACGAACCCGGCCGGGACAATCCCGATCTGTTCCGCGGCAAAGCCCTGATGTATTACGGGCGATGGGCCTACAAGTTCGAGGAAGCGCTGCGGCAGGGGGCGCTCGGCGCGATCATCATCCATACGGACGATACCGCCGGCTATGAGTGGGGCGTTGTGCGCAACTCCTGGGGGCGAGAGCAGCAGATGGTGCTGCGCCCGGCGGGCGAACGCCGTCTTTCCATGGCCGCCTGGGTAACGGCAAGAGCCGCCGCGCCGCTGATCGCCGGAACCGGCAAGAACGTCGAGGATCTGATGCAGGCGGCGGAATCCCGCGACTTCCATCCCATCCCGCTGGGCGTCACCGTGCGGGCAAGCCTGCCTTCGAAGGTCCGCACGATCGACACCCGCAACGTGGCGGCGCTCGTTCCCGGAGAGGGCTCGCCGGCGGAGGGAGTAGTTCTGTATACCGCGCACTGGGATCACCTGGGCATCGGCCCGTCCGCGACAGACGACAAAATTTTCAACGGGGCCGTGGACAACGCCACCGGATGCGGGATCGTTCTGGAGATCGCGCGGGCCTGGGCGGGCCTCGCGAAGAAGCCGAAGCGCGGCGCGCTGTTCCTCTTCGTCACCGCCGAGGAGAGCGGCCTGCGCGGCTCCGAATACTATGCGCGGCATCCGCTCGTGCCGCTCTCGAGGACCATCGTCAACCTCAACTACGACGGCCTTCTGCCCGGCGGGCTCACCGAGGATGTGGTCGTCAACGGCGCGGAGCGCACCACGCTCTGGCCCCTCGTCGAGAAAGTGGCCAAGCAGTATTCCCTCCGCATCCGGCCGGACCCCGCGCCGGAGCAAGGCTACTACTATCGCAGCGACCACTTCTCTTTGGCGAAAGCCGGCGTGCCCGCCTTCTCCGTGGACGTGGGGGAAACCTACGCGGGGAGACCCGCCGGATATGGCCGTGAGCATGCGGATGCTTACCGGCTGCGCGACTATCATCAGCCCTCCGACGAGTTCCGCGAGAGCTGGGACTTCACCGGCCTCGAACACATCGCGCGCTTCGGCTTCACCCTGGGCGTGGATGCGGCCCGGCTCACCGGCGGCAGCACCTGGCAGCGGGGAGACGAGTTTCTGGCGGCCCGCGAGAAGAGCGCCCGCGATGGGAAATAGCGCGGTCTCGTTTCCACGATCCGCGACAGGACCGATCAAATCGCTGCCGCCGTCCCCCCGCCTTATATAATGGGCAGACGCTATTGAACGCAACATGGAATTTCAACAGCCCAATCCCGAGATTACGCAACTGCTGAGCGAATGGTCGAGTGGGAAACAGGAAGCGCTCGACACGCTGGTGGACCGGCTCTATCCGGAATTGAAGCGCATCGCCAACCGCTATCTGAGCAAGGAACGGGCTGGGCACACGCTGCAAAGCACCGCCCTGGTGAATGAAGCCTACATGCGCCTGGTGGATCAGAAAGCGCAATGGGCCAACCGGGCGCACTTTCTGGCGGTCTGCGCGCGCATCATTCGCGGGATTCTGGTGGATTACGCGCGGGCGCGCAAGAGTGAAAAGCGCGGGGGCGGCGCGTTCTGCCTGGCTCTTGACGAGGCCATCGACATCCCCGGCCGCCGCGATCTCGACCTGATGGAACTCGACCAGGCCCTCAAACTTCTGGCCGAACTGGACCAGCGCCAAAGCCAGATCGTCGAACTTCGCTACTTTGGCGGATTGTCGATTGAAGAGACGGCGCAGTTCCTGAACCTCTCCACCGCCACCGTGAAGCGGGATTGGTCCGTCGCCAAGGCCTGGATCCGGCGCGAGATCCTGCGCGGCGCCACCAGCTTCCACGACGCCACGGACGGCGGCGCGGAAGAGACGAAATAATAGAGCCTATGAACCCAGACCGCTGGCGCGCGGTGACCGCCCTCTTTGACAAGGCGATCGGCCTGCCGCCCGTCCATCGCGACGCCTTTCTGATCTCCGCCTGCGGGACCGATACCGAACTGCTGGCCGAAGTGCGATCTCTGCTCGATGTGCATACGGACGATCCGGAGTATCTCGAAGCCAGCGCCTGGGCGCAGCACGGCGAGGTAATCGAAGAAGCGATCGAAAACCAGAACGTCGAGGAGCGGGTGGGAAATTACCGCCTGCTTCGCAAGATCGGCTCCGGCGGCATGGGCAGCGTCTACCTGGCCGAACGCGACGACGATGAGTTTCGCAAACAGGTTGCAATCAAGTTCATCCGAGGCGGCGCATTGCGGGAGAACGCCGTGAAGCGCTTCCGCCGCGAACGGCAGATTCTGGCCCGTCTCGAACACCCCGGCATCGCGCATTTGCTCGACGGAGGCACCACCTCGCGCGGGACCCCGTATTTCGTCATGGAGTATGTCGAAGGCAAGCTGCTGCTCGACTATTGCGACGAATTGGGCATGGGCGTGCGCGCCCGGCTGGAGCTTTTTCTGAAGGTTTGCGAGGCCGTGGAGTATGCCCATGAGCGGCTGATCGTTCACCGCGATCTGAAGGCCAGCAACATCCTTGTCGACACCGCGGGCCAGCCCAAGCTGCTCGATTTCGGGATCGCCAAAGTGCTGGAGCCGGACGAATCCGGCCAGCTTACGCTCACCCAGACGGGCATGCGCCAGTTCACGCCGGATTACGCCAGCCCGGAACAGGTTCGGGGAGATCAGGTGACCACGGCCACCGACGTCTATTCGCTGGGCGTGCTGCTCTACGAGCTGCTCACCGCGCGGCGGCCCTTGCGCTTCCAGAACACGTCTCCAGTCGATATCCTGACCATCCTCCTCGAAACGGCGCCCGTTCGCCCGAGCCTCGCCGTGAGCCGGGTGGAGGAAATCGGCGGCAAGACGATCCGCCCGGAACTCGTCGTGTGGAACCGGAGAACCGATCTGCGAACCCTCGTCCGGAACCTCTCGGGCGACCTCGACAATATCGTGCTCAAGGCGCTGGCCAAGCGGCCCGAGGATCGCTACGGCACGGCCGCGGCGCTGGCACGCGACCTGCATGCCTACCTCGACGGACACATCGTCAGCGCGCAGCGTGCCACAGCCGGCTACCGTTTCACTAAGTTCCTGCGGCGCAACGCCTGGCAGGTGGCCGCGGGCACGGCGCTCATCCTCAGCCTGTTCGCGGGCATCGTCGCCGCCACCTGGCAATGGCGTCAGGCGCAAGCGGAGCGCGAACGCGCCGAACTGTTCGCGCGCCAATCCAGGGAGATGGCGCGCTCCCTGATCTTCGAACTGCATGAGAGCCTGCTCAAGGTTCCCGGAACCACCGCCGCCCGCGCCTTGCTGCTCGACCGGTCCACGCGGTTCCTGGATTCCATGGCGGCCGCGTCGAGCGCGGATCCGGATCTCCAACTGGAATTGGCCGAAGCGTACCGCAAGCTTGCCGCGGTGGAGGGCGATGCCCGCACGGAGAACCTGGGCAACCGCGCAGCGTCGATTGAGAGCTTGTCGAAGGGCCTCGCGCTTGCCCGCGCCGCGCTACCCAGCCGAGAATACCACGCGCGCGCCGAGGCGATTGCGATCGAGCTTCTCGGCGATCAGGTCTCCGCTCTGCGCGATACCGGCGACCGCGAGGGCGTGGCGAACGCCGTCTTCGACCTCACCCGGATGCTCAATCAGGCCGATCCGCGCGGCGCGAGCCAAGCCAACCGGGAGAGCCGCGCTCTCGCCTGGCGGCAGCTCGGCAACGAGCACGCTGAGAGCGGCCGCAACGCGGAAGCGCGGGAAGCCTACGAAAAATCGAGGACGCTTTACGAAGCGCTCATGGCCGAATCGGCCGCCGGCAAAGAAGTCTCAACTCAGTATTCAAGCACGCTGAAGCGGCTGGGCGCGCTTGCGGTGGCCGAAAAGCGCCTGCCAGAAGCGAACGAACTCTACACGAAGGCTCTGTCAATTGAACGCGGCTTGGTGAGCAAGAACCCAGCCGACCGGGGTCTCCGCCTTTCCCTCGTCCACACCCTCGGCCATCTTGGCACTATCCAGCGTGAGAGCGGGCAGCCGGAGGAAGCTTTGCGCCTCTACCAGGAAGCGCTCCAGTTGAGCGAAGAAGCGATGCGCGAAGAACCGGAAAACCAGCGGGCGCGCTGGAGCGTCGCAACCACTCTTCACAATCTGGGCGGACTTTACGCGCAACTGGCCTGGTTCCCGCAGTGCCGCGAATCCTATCAGCGCGCGCTCTTCCTGCGCGAAGAAATGTCACAGCGAACCCCGGAATCGAGGTCCTACCAGCTCGCGGCCGCAAGAACGCGCGCGGACTTCGGACAGGCCCTCGTCGAAGAGGCCGCCAAGGCCCTGACCGGGAAAGAGAAGATCGTCGCCATGCAGCGCGCCCGCAACCTCCTGGGGCAGGCTCTGCCCGTCTTCGAGGAGCGCGCGGCAAAGAAGGAACTGGCCGGCCCGGACGCCGAAGAACCGGAACGCATTCGCGCATCTCTGGCGCGACTAAGCCAGATGTGACAGCGCCTCACTGGCCCTATAACTTCATCGATTTCAGACCGTTGCGGCACGCCGTTTGTGCTATCCTGCGAGGAGACCAACCAGAACCGCGGAGAGGTGGCTGAGTGGTCGAAAGCAGCGGTTTGCTAAACCGTCGTACGGCTAAAACTGTACCGCGGGTTCGAATCCCGCCCTCTCCGCCATTTTTCTTCGTTCCCGCCGGATGATTCCCCAGCCACACGCGCACCGCATGACAACACCGGAAACCTCTCGCAGCGAAGCCGCAGTACGCCCTGTCCGCGAACCGGAACCCTGGTGGCGCATTCACCGCCGCATCTATGATTGGGTGCTGAGCTGGGCTGACAGCCCCCATGGCGCGATCGCTCTGTTTCTGCTGGCGTTCGCCGAGTCAAGCTTCTTTCCGATCCCCCCGGACGTGCTGCTCATCGCCCTGGTGCTCGGTTCCCCCTCCACTTGGTGGCGCAAGGCGGCCAACTGCACCATCGGCAGCGTGCTCGGCGGCGTGGCCGGTTATCTGATCGGCGTCTTCCTGATGGACAGTGTCGGAATGAAGATCATCAGCCTCTACCACGCCGAGGAATACTACAAGCAGGTGCAGGCCTGGTATCTGCAGTACGACGTCTGGATTGTGTTCGTCGCCGCGTTCACCCCGATCCCCTACAAGGTCTTCACCATCGCTTCCGGCGCGTTCGACATGAACCTGCTGGGCTTCTGTGCGGTGAGTATCGTCGGACGGGGGGCGCGCTTCTTCCTGGTGGCCGCGCTGCTGCGGGCCGCGGGCGAACGCATGAAGCGCTTCATTGACCGCTATTTCGACCTGCTCGCGATCGCTTTTGTCGTCCTGCTCATCGGCGGCTTCGCCCTGATCAAGTACATGGGCTAAGCCCTTTCTTGTCATCCGCCGTCCCGTGGTGATAGAACGTTAAGCGTCCACCGCACGAACCGGACCCCTGGGAGGGCACATCCTTGAAGCACGCCATTCTCTTTTGTTTTTTTGCCGCCGCGCTTAGTTTTGCGATTCCCGCGTTGGCGCAGGAAAAGAGCCCGGCCCGATTGTTGCGGGAGCGCTACTTCAGCGAGACCACCGGGAAGACACGCGAATACTATGTGTTTCTTCCGAAGGGCTACGCGGATGAACCCTCGAAGCGCTGGCCGATGATCCTGTTCCTCCACGGCGCTGGCGAGCGCGGCAACGGCCGCGAGGATCTTGAGAAGGTGCTGGCGCACGGCCCGCTGATGGAGGCCTGGATTCAGCGCCGCGATCTCCCTTTCGTGATCGTCTCCCCGCAGGCTCCGTTCCCCGAAGATCGCCGGAACACCACCGCTCTGCCCCAGGGCTACGGCGAGAAGCGCGATGCCGCGGCCGCGCCGCCCCCGCGCAACGAGGCTCCGTTCGATGTGAAACCCATTCCCGAAGACTGGGGCAAACTCCGCGACCGCTCCGATGGCTCCGTGATCAACGCCTGGATTCGCATGCGCGATGAAATTGAGTACATGGTCCGCATCACAGCCGCCGGCTATCGGGTTGACCGCAAACGAATCGCCATCACCGGCCTGAGCATGGGCGGCTTCGGTACCTTCGGCATCGCCGCGGCGCATCCGGACACTTTCTCCGCGATCGCCCCGGTCTGCGGCGGCGGAGACCCCGCCACCCTCGGCGCCCTCGCTCAATCCCAGCGCCCCATCTGGGTATATCACGGCGGGCGGGATCGCGTCGTCTCCCCCGCCGAGAGCCTGCAGATGGTGAACGCGCTCCTGGCGAAAGGCCACCGCAGCGTGAAGTTCACCGTGCATGAAGACCTTGCCCACAACGTCTGGACGCGCGTCTACGAAGGGGAGGATTTTTACCGCTGGCTGCTGGCGCAGTCCCTGCCCTAGTTCGGAGCCGTTGCGCCGCGCCTTCGCCGCGCCGGTTCGGAAAATGCCGGCCTTCCGCGCTATCCTGAGCCATTGAACGCCGCTCGTATCCTTCTGCATGGCCTGTTCATCCTCGTGGGCGTCATCACCACGATGCTCGGGCCATTGCTGCCCTCCCTGATGCGCCGCTGGTCTCTTTCAGATAGCGAAGCCGGCGCGCTCTTTACCGCGCAATTTCTCGCCGCGGTCGTCATGTCCGTGCTCATGACGGGTCTCATGCGGCGCTTCCGCGTATGGCATCTCATGGTCGTCGGGTACGCTCTGTGCGGAATCGGCGCTCTGGGCCTCGCGGCGTCTCATTGGCATTGGGGTTTTCTCGGCGTTTGCATCTGGGGGCTTGGCCTGGGAACGATCAACCCCGCGGCGAACCTCTCCGCGGCCGCTCTGATGCCAGGGCGGCCCGCCACCGCCATCAATCTGCTGAACTTCTTCTTCAGCATTGGCGCAACGCTCGCGCCGCCCATCATTGCCGGTTTTGTGGCCCGCGGTCTCAGCGACTGGTTCCCGATCCTGGTCGCCCTTCCCATCCTGCTCGGAGCCGCTCTCGCCGCGCGCTATTTTGTGCCCGATTATGAGGGCTCCTTCGCGGGCGGCGTTCCGGTGGCGGGCAAGCCGTCCCGGCGGATCCCGTTTGTCCTGCTCTCGATGACGCTCCTGTTCGTCTACGTGGGGATAGAGACAAGCAGCGGCGGCTGGGCCTCCACCTACCTGAATCGCGTGGCCGGGGCCGATACCGTCCTCGCTTCGAGCGCCTCCGCCGCCCTCTGGGGCGCGATTCTGGTGAGCCGCCTGGCCGCTGTCTGGCTCCTGCGCTGCATGAGTGCCCTCGCGCTTCTGGCCGGAAGCATTTTTCTGGCCATGTCCGGCGGCGTGCTGATGCTGCTATTCCCTTCCCCACTGGCGGTGATTGCGGGCATTGCGGTGACCGGCCTCGGCCTCGGGCCGATTTTCGCAAACACGCTCTCCTACTTCCTGGAGCACTACGGCAAGGGCGCGGACCGGCTAAGCAGCCTGATGTTTGCCGCGGGCGGAACCGGGGGCGCGGTGGTTCCGCTCCTGATCGGTGAGATTTCCGACGCCAGCGGAAGCCTTCGGCTCGGGCTGGCCCTCATCCCCGTTGCCGCCCTTGGAATGCTGCTCCTCCTGGCGGCCCTGGCCTATTTCCGCCCCAGCCGGAGCCTTCGATAGATGCGGATTCGGCAGCTACGCGCCGCCCGCGCGAAGCCCTATAGCTTCTCCGCTTCCCGCTGAATCGTCTTCCAGGCGAGATCGACATCGGCCTGCGCGGTAAAGACGTTCCCGATCGCCAGACGCAGCGTGTAGAGTTCGCCGAGCCGCGTCTGCGAAAGAAACAGCACCCCGCTCCCGTTCAGATTCGCGAGAAGCCTCGCGTTTGTGGCCTCATCCGCCCGAAGGCGAAAGCAGATGGTGGAGAAGGGCGTTGGCGCGGTTACTTCGAAGCGCGGATGGGCGGCGATGCGTTCGGCAAGCTCCTGCGCCATGCGGATGTGCCGCCGCAGGTTCTCCTGCAGCTTCGTTCGCCCGAAGGAACGCAGCACGAACCACAGCTTCAGGGAGCGAAAACGCCGGCCCAGCGGCACCCCGTAATCCATCAGATTCACCGCGCGCGGATGCTCGGCGGATCGCAGATACTCCGGCACCAGCGAGAGCGCCTTCCGCAGCGTTTCGGGATGGCGGATGTAAAACACGCTGAGGTCGATCGGCGTGAAGAGCCACTTGTGCGGATTCAGCACGATCGAATCGGCCCGCTCCCAGCCCTCGAAGTGATGCCGAAGCTCCGGGCAGATCGCCAGCGGACCCGCATACGCGGCGTCCACATGCAGCCAGACGCCCTGACGCCGGCAGATCTCCGCAATCTCCGCGACGGGATCGACGCTGGTGACGGAGGTCGTGCCGATGGTGGCCGTCACGCAGAATGGAGTGAGCCCGGCGTCGCGGTCCTTCTCGATCTGGCGTTCCAGCAGATCCGCCCGCATCCGGAAATCGGCGTCCACGGGAATCCTGCGGTGATGATGCCGGCCGATGCCGAGCGCCATCGCGGCCTTCTCTACGGAAGAGTGCGCATATTCGGAAGCGTATGCCACCAGCCCCCGCGGCGCTCCGTCGTCGCGCGTTTGCGGCGCGATCTTTTCACGCGCCGCGATCAGCGCATGCAGCGTGCTCACGGAGGCGGTATCGAAGATCTCCCCGAAGAAGGAATCCGGCAGTCCGCACCACTCCCGCAGCCAGCCGAGCGTCGTCATTTCCAGTTCGGTGGCGGCCGGGTTGCTCTGCCAGAGCATTCCGTTCGCGTTCACTCCCGCGGCCAGCATCTCTCCCAGAATTCCCGCCGCGGCCGCCGAGACCGAAAAATAGGCAAAGAACCGCGGGTGATTCCAATGCGTCAGCGCGGGCACGATCTGTTCGCGGAAATCCTTGAGGATCTCCTCCATCGCCTCGCCCTCGGCCGGGCCGTGGGAAGGGAGCGCATCGATCAGGTCTCCCGGCTGCCGGTTGGGCAGCACCGGATACGCACGCTGGCCGGAGAGATAATCGGCAATCCAATCCACCACCTCATGGCCGTATCGGCGAAACTCTTCCGGGCTCAGAGAATCGCCCTGCTGGGGAACGTCCTTCGCGTCGTTCATTATCTTTGAGCGTATCAGGCCGCCGGGCAGCGGATCCGCGGCCCTCAGTCTCAATGTCACCAGTGTCAAGGCCTCCGGCCTGCAACGGCTGCAAGGCACGGTAAGATATTGCCGATGACCCACCCGCAAGTGCCCCTTCACTTCGAAAGATTCTCAGAGGACCGGCAGATCGAGCTTGGCCGTGAGTTTCTGGCCTGCATGCGCACCCGCCGTTCCGTGCGCGCCTTCTCCGCGGAGCCCGTGGCCCTCGAATTGATTGAGAACGCCGTCCGCGCCGCCGCCAGCGCCCCCTCCGGCGCCAACCAGCAGCCCTGGCGCTTCGTCGTGGTGCGGGATCCGGAGGTGAAGCGCCGCATCCGGGAGGCAGCCGAGGCCGAGGAGAAAAAGAACTACGAGCATCGATTCCCCGGCGAATGGCTGGACGTGCTCGCGCAGTTCGGCACGGACTGGCACAAGGAGTTCCTCGAAACCGCGCCGTTCCTGATTGTGGTGTTTCGGATCGATTACGGTTTGCGCGAGGGCGACACGGATGAGCAAAAGCGCAAGCACTACTACGTGCAGGAAAGCGTCGGCATCGCCTGCGGCTTTCTGCTCGCGGCGCTGCATTGGTGCGGCCTCGCCACGCTCACCCACACGCCCAGCCCGATGGGGTTTCTGTCGGAGATCCTCGAACGGCCAAAGAACGAGCGCCCGTACCTGCTGATCCCCGTGGGCTACCCCGCGGACGATGCCACCGTCCCCCCGCTCGCGAAGAAGACCCTCGATGAGGTCATGCTGCTTCGCTAACCCCCGGCATCTCGCGTTGGGAAGGGCTTCGCGCGCCTTGCGGAGAGCCGTCCCTAGTTCACGCGGTCGTGAATCGTCAGCCTCTCCGGGTGGAAAGAGTGGCCCGCGCGGCGATTGGATGGCTCTCCCAATCCCCTCTGCGCCTGCGATGGACGCACGGAGGTTCGCAGCAGTTCCGCGGCGGCCGCGAAGCCCCGGTCGAATGCAACGGGGAACTCTCCGCGGTTGTCAATCGCGCCATTTTCGATCACATGCACCCCGCAGCGGAACGGCGCAACTGGATGCGGGCGAAAGAGCAGGAACAGCGCGGGACCGTCGCCTCCTAACGCTTCAAGAATCACCCGGTCTTCCGGGCGGAACCGCAACGGCGAATCCAGGGTGTCGCTTCGCCACCAGCCCAGCGCAACCGCTCCCTCGCCCGCGGACCGTTCCGCCACTGTCACCCGGTATTGAAGCGCGGCGGCTTCTTCCCCGGAAAGTTGGTAAAGGGGGCCCCACTCGTAGGAAATTCCGAACGCCGCGAAATCGTCAATTGTGATCGAATACGCGCCGTTCCGCGCGGCCTCCACCCGCCCGATGAGAACACCCCCGATCTCCAGGCCGCGCTCGGGCAGTGCGTTCAGCGCCTCCAGCGCCGCGGCGCGCATCGTGCGGAGCGCGGACGCTCGCACCGAGATTTCCGGTATGCCATTCGCCGCCGGCCGCAGCGAGACAACATCGGAGCAGAACTCGATTCGGCTATCGGATTCGCTTTGCATTTGGGCTCTCCATAGCGTCTCTGCCCGAAGTATATCGCCCAAGATCGGGATCGCCCTATAGAACAACCGTAAACTCTAGGAGCGTTTACACCGTAGGTGCATTTCACGCGATCGCCTGAGGCGGCGCGGGGTCTTCCGGGTTGCCCGCGCGCCCGAGCGGCACCAAAATCATCGCCGCCGCCAGCGCGCCCAGCACGCCCATCCCAAGCAGAATCGAGGGGTCCGCGAAAAATTCCGGCATCGCCTGTTCCGCCGGTTTGAAGAAGACGAACGTCGCCACGCCCAGCCCGGTGAGGGCCTCCCCCGCGATCAGCCCGGAGGCCATCAGGATGCCGGCATTCTCCGCCCTTGCGGTTTGCGCGCCGTTCAGCGCCCGGCGTCTTGCCAGGCTGTCCATGCCCCAGCGGATGACGCCTCCGACAAAAATGGTGAACGTGGTCTCAAACGGCAGATACATCCCCACCGCGCACAGCATCGGACTGCGCATCCGCAGCATGATCAGCGCCACTCCCATCGCCATCCCGAACACCACCAGGGGCCACGCCATGTCTCCCCCGACGATTCCTTGCGCGAGCGAAGCCATCAGCCCCGCCTGGGGCGCGGGCAAGGCGCGGTCCCCGAAGCCGATTCCCCCGGCCCGGATGTTCCCCTCATGCAGCACAAGCAGCGGAAAGTACATCACCAGCGCGGAAACCACCGCCCCCAGCAGGTCGCCGGCCTGCATCCGGCTGGGCGTGGCGCCAAGAATGTGGCCGACCTTCAGGTCCTGCAGCATCTCCCCGGCCACGGCGGACGAAACGCAGATCACCGCCGCCACGCCCAGCGTCGCCGCAACGCCATCCACACCGGTGACGCCCACGGCCACCATCAGCAGCGCCGCGATCAGCAGCGTGGAAAGCGTGAGGCCGGATACCGGGTTATTCGACGAGCCGATCAGCCCCACCAGATTGCCGGAAACGGCGGCAAAGAAGAAGCCGAGGATGAGCATGACGATGGCGGCCACCGCGCCGCCCGCGACGGAATCCGCGAGAAACACATAGAGGCCGATCATGCACAGCAGCCCGACCGCGAGACCGCCGAAGATCAGCCGGGGGTTCAAATCCCGGTCCAGACGCGTGTGCTTCGCGGCGCGCTGCGCGCTTCCCGCCTTGAGGTCCCCCACGGCGCGCGCGATGCCGCCGCCGAGGCTCTTTCGCATGCGGAACAGGGTATAGGCCGCGCCCACCAGCATGCCGCCGATCGCGATGGGCCGCACGATGTTCAGCCAGATTGCCACCGTAAGGCCCTCCCATCCTTCCGCGCCCGCCGTGGCCGGGACGTACTGCCGCAAGCTCGGCCCAAGCACGTAGGTGAGCAGCGGCACCAGCAGCCCCCAGGCGAACACGCCGCCCGAAAAGTTGAGAGCCGCCAGTTCCGGCCCGATCACGTATCCCACGCCCAGATAGGCCGGGCTCACCGACGGCGTTGTCAGCGATGTGACCCCGCCCACCGGCACCGGCGTATTGGCCGTGGCCGCGCCCATGCGGATGCCCGATCTCCCAAGCTCTCCGATGGAGATGAAAAACTCCTTGCCGATGGCGAAGAGCTTGAACGCGCCCAGGGCATAGATGCCCGCGCCCAGCCCCATCGAACCGAAGAGCAGTTTCGCCGCGCCGCCTCCCCCTTGCCCTGCCTTATGAATCTCCGCCGCCGCCACCGATTCGGGGAACGGCAGGTCCGGATCTTCCACCAGAATCTTGCGCAGCAGCACGATGAACAGAATGCCGATCACGCCGCCCACTGCCATGAAAGCGGTGGATTGCAGATACGCCGATTCGCTCGAAAACGAAGGCCACACGCCGGAAATGATGAACGCGGGGATCGTGAAAATCGCCCCGGCGGCAATCGATTCCCCCGCCGAGCCCGCGCTCCTCGCGATATTCTCCTCAAGAATCGACGCCTTGCGGATGCGCAGGATTGCCATCGCGATCACCGCTGCCGGATAGGTAGCCGCCACGGTCATCCCCGCTTTCAGCCCCAGGTAAGCGTTCGCGGCACCCAGGATTACGGAGATGATCACGCCGAGCAGCACCGCGCGCAGGGTGAACTCCGGCATCTTGTTATCGGCGGCTACGTAGGGCCGGAACGGAGGTTGGCTCATGTGGGAAAGCATACTATCGTCCCGGCGGCGGGCGCACGAATGCCCCCATGCGGAACGCGCTGCCTCCCCTAAAGATTCTGGTAGAAGGCGGAACCGGAAAAATCCTGGAGAAACCGCTCGCCGCTCAACGGTTCTTTCGGCATCGCCTCAAGATAGCGGTGGGCCTTTTCGATCAGTGCCAGATTCTCCGCCTTCGCCGCGGCCTCTTCGAGGTTCTCGAAATAGAGCGGATATTCCGGTCCCAGGTATTCCTCCACCGAGGGCAGGCGGTTCACCAGAACCGGCGTATGGCGGACGATGCACTCCAGAATCGCGTTGTTCGCCACCGCTCCGGCCAGATCGAGGAAGACGACGTGGCTCGACAGCAGATCGTCGTAGCCGTCGTTCGGGAGCCGGTCCAGAATGGTGCAGTGCCAGTCGCCAACCGGCGGCGCTCCCGATGCAAGCCGCTCCGCCTCGAGAGTCCGCCAAAAGCGCGGCGCTTGATCTTCCGCAACCGGAATCAGCAAGCGCTTTCTCGTCCGGTCAATCGGCAAAAAGTGAATGGAGCTGAGCTTGCGCAGCCAGCTTCCCACCTGCACAACCGCGCGTGCCGCACCGCGTTCGAACGCGTCCCACTCAAAGTGCTTGGGGGGCGGCGGCACCGGATGACGCAGCGGCAGCACGGGCACCGGAAATTCCTTGCGCAGCCACTCCGCCATGCACCGCGAGAACGTCACCAGCCCCCGGCATTCCTTCAGGCTCTCCCGCCACTCATCGAGCCTCCGGATGACGCCAATGTCCTTCGCCCGATCCGACCAGTCCGGAACCCCCGGCGGCACATGCACAATGCCCACCCACGGGCGGCGGAAGGGCAGCCAGCCTTCCGCGCGGGCCAGTTCGAGATCCCGGGCAAAGCTCCGCTCCACGGAGCAATCGAACAGAACCCCATCCCCATCGTCGCGGAGCAAAGCGCTCATCGCGGAGACCACAAACGGCCATCCGTTGCGGTGATGCGGGTAAACAACGTCCCGGTGAATCGTAAGTTTTGGCTGAATCACTCCGCTTAGTTTACACTTATGACAATCGAATCCCAGCTATTGAGTACGGCGATTGATCCCGACAATGGATCCTGACAACGGAGCGAATCTTGGCGGCTCGACATCCCACTCCCTCATCCATCGTTTCACCGGACCGTCTCGCTGGCGAAATTTCCATGCGTCCCGCCTTCTCTGTGCACGGGTTCGAGTTTATCCTCCAAGGCACGTGCGAACAGGCCATTGAGGGCATCGCGTCGGATTTCGCCTACTTCCGGACGCCCGACGCCCAGCGCCCGCAATCTCCCGCGATGACGCTCGAACTGAACGAAGCCGCGCCCGATTATGAGGGACTGCCGGTCTGCGACGCCACCGCCTACACCCCCCGCAATGTGGTTTACCGCTCGAATGGCCGGCGGCTGCTCGATTACGGCGGACGCGGTCTGGGTATCCTTGAGGAAGCCTCCCATCGCTTCTCGATGACCAGCGAAGACGCCGATCTGGTGTACGAAGCGGCCTATCTCTTCCTGCTCGCGCGCATCGGGGAGCACCTCGATACGCGCCGCCTGCATCGCCTGCACGCATTGGCGCTCTCCCTGCACGGGCGCTCGATTCTCGTCCTGCTCCCCATGGGCGGCGGCAAGAGCACGCTGGGCGCGGAACTGCTCAAGCACCCCGAAATCCGCATCCTTTCGGACGATTCCCCGCTCATTGGCCCCAACGCACGCGCCCATGCGTACCCCCTCCGCCTGGGATTGCTCAAAGGCCGGGAAGGCCAGATCCCGCCCGAACACGTCCGGCTCATCCAGCGCATGGAGTTCGGCCCGAAGTTTCTGGTGGACTATTCGTATTTCGCCGCCCGCGTTGCAGCCGATGCCGAGCCCGGCCTCGTGCTTCTCGGGCGCAGGACGCTCGGCGCGACGCCGCGCCTGGAGCGCGCGCGGCTCGCATCCACGCTGCGGGCCATGGTCCCGAACCTCGTCGTCGGCCTGGGCCTCTTCCAGGGCCTCGAGTTCGTTCTCGGGCGCGGCTGCCGGGAAATCCTCGGCAAGGCGGGCGTGGGTATTTCCCGCTGCCGCAACGCGTATGCTCTCGCCCGCCGCTCCCAATGCTATGAGTTCCACATGGGCCGCGACATCGCCGCGAACGCGCAAGCCGTGGTGGCTCTCGCGGAAGAGGTCTTCACGGCCAAAACATGACCGGTGTTTCCCTCGCGAGTCTTCCTCTTTCCGCCCGCTGGCAGACCGCGTTTTACCGCGCCGCCGCATCGCTCGTCTCCGCCAATTGCCTTGCCGCTCCGGAAGTGGAAAGCATCTACATCCGGCGCAGCGTCGCCTCCGGAGAGGCGCAGTTCCCATGGAGCGATGTGGACCTGGGCATCGTGCTCTCCCGCTTCGCGAACGAGGAGGATGAGGGGCGCGCGCTCGAACGCCTCTGGGGGAGATTCCGGCTGGCCCGCCTGCTCTTTCCGCGCCTGGGCGAAGCGGAGCTGCACGTCGCCGCCAGCCTTGCCGATAGCGCGATCGACGATCCCTATCGCGCTTCGATTGACCGCCGCGCGGCTGTGCCCACGCACGGGTGCATCCCGGAATGGACGCCCGCTCCTATCGCCCCGCGCGATGCCATTCGCCGCCTCGTCTTCTGGTTCGACGGCTACCTGCCCCGCTCCCTTGGCGCGCGCAACCGCCGCAACGCGCGCAAGTTTGCCATCGAGATGTGGAATGCCTGGCTCACGGCCTCGGGCG
>JBDIBK010000044.1:0-29281 GCA_039812845.1 Bryobacterales bacterium | reverse complement strand
CAGTTGCGCGCAAAGCGTTTCCGCCATGAAATGCGCCCGCCGCGATTCGAGCACACGCTCCACCCGCTCCGAGCCCCGCACCTCCAATCCAATGCGCTGGGTGTACTCGAGTTCGAGCTCCTTGCGCAGGGTTTGCACGCGGTTGAGGATGTCCCGATAGAGCCCTTCGTCCACGAGTTCGTCCGAGAGTTCCGTTCGCAGAATCACGACCGCCGCCGAATCGCCCGCGGCCGCGAAGCCTTCGCGCTCCACAATCTGAATCTCAATATCGTCGCTGTCGAAAGTGAACGGCTCCCCGGCGATTTCGAGGCGGGCTTCCCCATCGGCCAGGAGTGCATTGCGCAGCGCCGCGGCATCCGCCGCTTCAAGCGCCTTCTTCACGTCTGGCATCCGTTTGCCCGCGCGAGCGCCCACGCGCCGGAAGTTGGGCTTTGCCTTGTAGTGCACGTACTCGTCGGCGCTTTCGTGGAAGCGCACTTCCTTCACATTCAGCTCGTCGGCGATCAGGCTTGCGTAAGCCGCCACGCGCGCGCGCAGTTCCGGGCTGGCTACCACGACGGAGGCTTCCGACAGCGGCTGCCGCACTTTGAGTTTGTGGTCATTGCGCACGCGCAGGCCAAGCGAAACGATCGCCCGCACCATGGCCATTTCTTCGAGCAGCCCGCGGTCCACTCTGGAGAGATCCGCGGCGGGATAGTCGCACAGATGCACGCTCTCGGGCACGGTGTCTCCCAACGGCCGAACGACCAGATTCTGGTAAAGCTCTTCGGTCTGAAAGGGCGTGAAGGGCGCGGCGAGTTGGATGAGCGTCGTCAGGCACTCATAGAGGGTGGCATAGGCGTCGCGCTTCGATTCGTCCATGTCGGTTGCCCAGAAGCGGTCCCGGCTCCGGCGCAGCCACCAGTTGGAGAGCCCTTCGACAAACTCCGAGAGTTCCCGCGTCGCCTCGTAGGAAGCGTAGTTGTCCATCAACTGCGTGACGGAATCGGTAAGCCGGGAAAGCTCCGAGAGGATCCAGCGATCCAGCAGAGCCCGCTCGCGCACCGGCCGGCCTGTGTGCTCTTTCGGGCTAAACCCATCGATATTGGCATAGATCGTGAAGAACGAATACACGTTGCGCAGCTTGAGCGGGAACTCCTTCTGGAGGCCGCGCACGTTGCTCAAGCTGTGCCTGGTCGAATTCCATGGAGGATTCGAGGCAAGGAAGAACCAGCGGAACGCATCCGCCCCCGGCGCGGGGATGGCCGCGTTCTCCACCCGGATCCGCTCGTCTTGGGGCAATCGCGGAACGGCGACCGGCATCACGTCCAACCCCTTGGCATTCGGCTTTACGCGCAACTTCCGCTGCGTTTCAGAGTCGATCACCACCACCCGCCGCGGAAGCTTCTTCGCGGGCTTCAACGCCACATCCACGGTGACGCCATTTGTGCCTGGGCAGCTGAGCCTCACCGTTGCGCCGGGGTTCAGATCGAGCCCTTCCAGATCTTCCCTGGCGATGAACGCCGTTCCCGCTTCCGGTTCCACGCCCACGGGCGAACCATCCGCCACGGCGAAATCCATCGCCACCCGTTCGAGAATCACTTCGGGCGGCGTGTAATTGCCCTTGGATTTCGATTCCTTCTTGCCTTCCGCGTCCGTCACGTGCCCCAGCACGATGCAGGTCTTGAAAGGGAGCGGATAGCCGCGCACGTCCATCCCGAGGCGCTCCTGCGTTTCCTTGCGAAACACCAGGGTGGCGATCATCATCTGCGAATAGAACCAGCCGCGGGTCTGGTCAATCGCCTCACTGATGAAATCGGCTGGGAACGCCTGCAGAAACTCTTCCCGGCCCGTGTGCGGGAAACCCCATTGCGCGAAGGGCATGGCCCCGGAATCAAACCAGCAATCGATCACCTCCGGCACGCGCCGGTAGACGCCTTCTTCGCCGGGCAGGGTGAAGGTGACCTTGTCGATCCAAGGCTTGTGGACCATCAGATGATCGGAGAGGGAGGGGTCTGCCGCCTTCGCCTCGTCCCAGTGCGCGAACGCTTCCGGGTTATACGAAAGAATTTCCTTCACGCTCGCGGGAGCCCGCATCTCGCCGCTCACGTCGTTCACCCAGACGTTCAGCGGAGTGCCCCAATAGCGCTCGCGCGAGAGCGCCCAATCCACATTGTTGTTGAGGAAGTCGCCGAAGCGGCCATCCTTGATGTGCTCGGGCAGCCAGTGGAAGGTCTGGTTGTTGGCCTTGGCCTCATCGAGCATCGCGGTGGTGCGGATAAACCAGGTGGGCCGCGCCATCTGGATGAGCGGATCGTCGTCGGCCCGCCAGCAATAGGGATACTCGTGGCGGTAGGTCTCCCGGTGCACCAGAACGCCGCGTTCGCGCAGATCGTGGATGAGGTCGCGGTCCGCGTCCTTCACCCACACGCCTTGATACTTGGGGAAATCCTCATTGAAGGTGCCGTCCGGGGCGACCGCGCAAAGCAGGGGCACGCTTAGCGGATCCTTGTACGTTTGGACGAGGGCGCGGTGCAGGTCATGGTCCACCTCGCCGAAGGCGGAGGCGATATGCACGATGCCCGTTCCGGAATCGAGTTCCACGAAATCGGCCGGAAGCACCTTCCAGAAGAGCGGCGTCGTTCCGCCGTTTGACAGCTCCGCGGTGCTCGTGCCGTAACGCTCCCAATAGATATCGAAGGGCGGGCGATAGGTTCGTCCCAGCAACTCCCGGCCCTTGAACGCGCGCAGCGCGGGCAGTTCCTCGCCGGTCTTCTGGGCGACCTGCTCGCGCAAGGCCGCGGCCAGCACCAGTCTGCCAGAACCGGACTTCACCTCGACGTAATCCACGTCCGGGCCGACGGCTGCGTACATATTGGACGGCAAGGTCCAGGGCGTGGTGGTCCAGATCAGGAGCGCCGATTCGGGATCGTCGGTGAAGGGGAAGGCGACGTAGACGGAGGGGTCGTCCACCGTCTTGTAGTTCAGGCCCACTTCGGCCGAAGAGAGCGCCGTCCCGCCCTGCGGCCACCACCAGATCACCTTGTGTCCGCGATACAGCAGCCCGGACTTGAACAGCTCGCTGAGCGCCCACCAGACGCTCTCGACATAGCTCTTGTGGTAAGTGACGTAGGCATCCGAGAGGTTCACCCAGAAGCCGATCTTCTCGGTGAGCCGCTCCCATTCGTTGGTGTAGCGGAAGACGCTCTCGATGCAGCGCTTGACGAAGGCTTCGACGCCATACTCTTCAATCGCGGCCTTGCCGTGTATGCCCAGCTCTTTTTCGACTTCCACCTCCACGGGCAAGCCGTGGGTATCCCAGCCCGCCTTGCGCGGCACGTGGAAACCGCGCATGGTTCGGTAGCGGGGGAAGAGGTCCTTGATCACGCGGGTGAGGACGTGCCCGTTGTGCGGAAGACCGTTGGCCGTCGGCGGCCCCTCGTAGAAGACAAACGGCGTGCCGTCCTTGCGCAGTTCGAGGCTCTTCTCGAAAATGTTGCGCTTTTTCCAGAAGGCGAGGATCTCCGCCTCCACCTCCGGGAACGGCACCAGGGTCTCGGCTTTCAGGAATTTGGGTTCAGGCATGGATGGCTGCGTACGGTTGGAATTGGTCTCCCGCGCGGACGCCCGAATGGGTTGGGGGTCCGAAACAGGCGGGAAACTTCCATTGTAGCGCCGGGAGGGACGCGAGCACTCCGTTGGTTGGTTGGTGCGGTATCGGGTTGAAGGGTCGTCCGAACGGTAGGTCAGGGTGAACTCGCGCTGAAGAGATTTCCTGACGAAATGTATCCGCGTGTATAAATGTGCGATAGCAGCCCGTCAAAACTATTCGACGACGCAGGTTATAGTACTAGAAGAATAGTTGAGTGCCATAATCGGTTAAAGTGATGGTAAACCATTGTGAATGTATATGTTGCGAGTGTGACGATGGTACCGCTCAGAGCGTCCGAATGGGTAGCCGAGTTGCGCAAAAGGCAATCCTGCAAGATAATTCTTTATGTGAGAGTGGTCTAGGACTCGTGCTAATTAATTCCTTTCGTTTAGAACGTTGAGTCGTCGCATGCTTCTGGGCAACACGGAGACGCGGACGGGTCTCGAGAAGAGCAGGTCATAGAACGCCCGACACATTTTCCTCAGACCGAGGGCTGGGTGAGTGAAGTTTCTCCGATGGAGCGACAACTCGCAAGATTCGGCAATCGAGGGTGGACTTTAGGGGAGATTGGCAAATGAACAAACTGAAACTTTTTGGCAGCAAGGTATTGCTTGCAACCTCATTATTGGTTGCTTCGACGGCGCTCGCGACCGCAACGCCGATTTTGAGCTTTTCGAGCGTCGACGGCGCTTCGATTGCATTCACTGGAGCTGACAACTCCTTCCAGTTCGTGCCCGGTGTCGGCGGCATGGATTTTCGGGTGACGTTGAGCAACGCCGACTGGCCAGGCGGAACGAACGACCTCATCGGCTACCTGGGTGACGTGAACGGATCGTGGACGATCGCCAACACGGGCGACCCGGCCGCCGTCTCCGGAACGGGCACCATGACGATCTACAACAGTACGCAGACGGCTTCCGTGACCGGCGATCTGCAATGGCTCTCGATCGGTTCGGCGGGTGTGGGCGGCACCATCAACGTGGGCGGCACACTCAACTTTTTCAACCTCGTTCTCTCGGGCGTGGATGCGAACTTGGCGAAGCTTGCGGACGCGGGCGGTGCCAAAGTTGCCGTGACCTTCCAGACCTTCAACAACGGCGGAACCCCCGCTCCGGACGGACCGGAAGAGTGCACTGGCCTGATCGGCCAAGTGCGTTGCGATGCGAACACCTCCGCCAGCTATTCGGGCACTCTCGAAGCGCAAGTTCCGGAGCCTTCCACCATTCTGCTTAGCGGCGTGGCCTTGCTCGCCCTTGGCCTGATGCGGAAGCGCGGCGCAAAGCGTTCGTAACCGCAAGGGTCACGGCGCAAAGCGCTCCGGTCGAAGGTCGACCCTGGATTGCCAGAAAGGGCCAACTGCTGCGGCGGTTGGCCCTTTCCGCGTTTGCGGCTCCGAGTGCCAGCCGGCAGCGCGGCCGATACCGTGCCGAACTTCTCTCTTGCACCGGCTACCCGGTTCCCCGCACGGCCTAATTCTCCGGAAGCGTGAACTTGTCGCCGGTGTCGTTCACCCACTGGGCGAGGCGCGCAAGCAGCTTCTTGCGGACGGACGTGTAGCCGTTGATACGCGAGCTTGCGCCTCCTCAGTCGCAACAGAGGCATTGGACCATCGGCACTCTACTTCTTTTGTCCAGATCGACAGCTCTGCGCTCACGGCTCCGCAAAGGCCCTTCAAATCCACTCAATTCGCTCCTCACACATTGCGTGTACGCCCCGCGGTGAAGACGCCTTGCGGCAACCGGGGATCTGACGGCGGGGTCATCGTTCCGGCCTGGCAGCGGCGTCGGTACGGTGAGGAGGTCTTCTGGAGCGCCCAGCGTCGGTTACGGAAAGCCAGCCCTCGTGGAACGCGTTCCCGTTGGCTTCCGGAATTGCGGTGTTGCTTGTACTGGGGATGCTGCCGACGGACGCGATGAATCACGACAGGGCTGCAAGAAGGAGATCGGGACGAGTGGTGCGGAAGGAGGAGAAGGTGGCGCGCCCTGAGAGATTCGAACTCCCGACCTTTTGGTTCGTAGCCAAACGCTCTATCCAGCTGAGCTAAGGGCGCGCAAACTCTTAGTATAGCGAATTCGCCCTGGGTGTGCGGGAGGATTTCGATCAAGAATTCGCTTTGCGGGACAACCTTCCCCGTCCGGTGATGCTAACGTCGCTTGCGCTCTGCCCGTCGCACGCCGGCTTGGCGGCGAATCGTGCGCTGGCTGTGGAGAATCTGTGCGAAAAGTGGCGGCCTAAAAAGGAAATGCCACGAGTGCGTCATGCTATCGCACTCGTGGCCAGCGAGGAATTCCCTGCATCAAAACTCAAAGAAACTGGTCCGTGGGCTCCATGGCCGTGGCCTAGGAGCCGCGCTGGATCTCGCAACGGTCCATCGTTGCGGCGACAATGTACATGCCCGGATCCTTCGGATCCCTGGAAACTTCGCGCACCGATCGCACAACCCTGCCTTGGCCGCGCATGCTCACACGGGCATCTTCGGCCAGCTTTTCGGGAAAATCCACAAAGAACTCGATCGGCGTTCCCAACTCCATTTGCTCATTCAGCGCGAAGAGTACTCCGCCTCGGCTGATGTTCTTGGTAACCGCGTCCCACGAAGACCCTTGTCGCCCGTATCGAGTCACACGCAGAGTGAGCTGCATCGGATAACGTCGAAAGCGTCTTCGTTCAATTCCGGAAGCTTTTGCTGCCAATTCCATAACGTTCCTGGGCTCTTGTTTCCGCCGGTATCCCGTTGATAGCACCGGCTATTGTGCCGTTACCCGTCTATCGGCTTTCGATGTCCCGTGCGATAGATCGGGCAAGTCCGCTGCAAGCGGGTAAGAAATTCTAGGATACACCTAAAGCCCCTACCCAGTACTACAAGGTCTAGAGGATTAATTCCCCGTTCCTTTGCCTTATCGATTCTGAGGATATCAGAAAAACCGCGAAATGTAGCTAGAATCTGCATCGGAACGCGTTTTAGTACCAAACTGGACTTAGTGGCATCTCTACAACATCTCGCCCGCATGCTCCTCGGGATCGCGCTGGTCGTCCTCGGCATTGTGGGGCTGATTCTGCCGGTGATGCCCGGCTGGATCTTCCTGATTCCGGGGCTGGTGATTCTTGCGGACTACTTTCCCCCCATCCGGCGCCTGGTGGATTACCTCAAGGCGCGCTTCAAGGAGGCCGAGAACGCGTATCTTAGTAGGAAGCAAAGCAAAGCGGAATCTGTTCCGGACGCTCGCGTGTCCAGCGAGGACGCGGACGCCGAAGGAAGCGGACGCGTGCCCGCTTCCGACTCCGAGCAAGTTCCGTGAGACTCTAGTTCCAGGAAAGGTTGTTCCCATGAAGTTACTCTCCCGTTTGCTGCCAATGCTCGGCCTGGCGGCACTCCTGCTGCCCGCGCAGGATCTGAAGCTCGGCATTATCGGCACGGACACCTCCCATGCCACGGCGTTTCCCGCCATTTTCCACGATGCCTCGCGCGCGGACCATGTCCCCGGCGCTCGGGTGGTGGCCGCGTTTAAGGGGGGATCCCCCGATCTGCCATCGAGCGCCGACCGCGTGGACAAGTTCGCCGAGGAGATGAAGACGAAGCACAACATCCGATTTGTGGACCGGATCGCGGATCTTTGTCCGCTGGTGGACGCCCTGCTGCTCGAAAGCGTCGATGGCCGCACCCATCTTGCACAGTTCCGCGAGGCGGTTCGCTGCGGCAAGCCGGTGTTCATTGACAAGCCGCTCGCGGCGAGCTGGAAAGACGCGCTGGAGATCGCCAAGATCGCCCGCGAGGCCAAGGTGCCCTGGTTCAGCACTTCCAGCCTGCGCTATCAGCAATGGGTGATGGATCTGACGGGGAAAGCGGACCGCGGGGCGATTACGTGGGGTCCCGGCCCGACGGAAGCAACGCACGAACTCGACCTCGGCTGGTATGCCATTCACCCGATCGAGGTGCTCTTCACGATCATGGGGCCGGGGTGTGAGAAGGTGAGCCGCGTTTCCTCCTCGTCCGGCGAAGTGATCACCGGGTTCTGGAAAGACGGGCGTATCGGCAGCGTGCGCACGCTGATGCCCTACGGCGACTACGGCGCGGCGGTGTTCGGGAAGCAATCGACGATGCAGAGCCCGGCCAAGTCGTCGAGCAGCTATGCCCCGATGCTGAGCGCGATGGTGCGCTTTTTCCACGACAAGCAGCCGCCGGTCTCGAATGACGTCACCATGGAGATCTTTGCCTTCATGGAAGCGGCCAACCGCAGCCGGGCCCAGAACGGGGCGCTGGCGAATCTGCCGTCCTGGAAGTAACTTCTATCCGCCCGAGCGGCGTCCCGGCCACGAGACTGGCTTGGACGCCGCGGCGGGGCCGTTCACCGCAGCATGTCCACTAGCGCGCCACCTCGCCGGGAACCCGCCTCCCAAGTATTCGAATTCTTTTCGAGAGAGGGGCTGCTTTCGCGCTGGCACCCGAACTTCGAGTACCGGCCCGGCCAGATGCAGATGGCCCGCGCCGTCGAAGCCGCCATGCGGGAGCGCCGCCATCTGATCGTCGAGGCGGGCACGGGCACCGGAAAGACGCTCGCCTATCTGGTGCCCGCGCTGCTCTCCGGCAAGCGCGTGGTGATCTCCACCGGCACCAAGAACCTCCAGGAGCAGCTCTTCTACAAGGACATCCCCTTTCTTCAGCAGCACATTGAGCGGCCACTGAAGGTCTGTTACATGAAGGGGCGGGCCAACTACGTTTGCAAGGCGAAGCTCTACGATGCGCGCACCCTGCCCATCCTCGACGGCCTATCGGAGGTGAGCGAGTTTGAGGAGATCGCGCGCTGGGAAGCGGAGACGGAGACCGGGGACCGCGCGGAACTGAAGTCGCTCCCGGAGGACAGCCGGGTCTGGCCCAAGATCGATGCGCGCAGCGACCGGTGCAGCGGGCAGCGCTGCCCGCACTTTGACTCCTGCTTCATCACCGCCATGCACCGGCGCGCGTATGAGAGCGACGTCATCATCGTCAACCATCACCTTTTCTTCGCGGATCTCGCCGTGAAGGATGTGGAGTTTGGCGCGATCATCCCGGACTATTCCGTGGTGGTATTCGACGAAGCGCACGAGATCGAGGATACGGCCGCGCAGTACTTCGGCAATTCCGTCTCCACCCTGCAGGTGCTCGACCTTACCCGCGACATTCGAAACACGATACGCGCCCGCAAGCTGGATTTGCCGAATCTCAGCCGGGCGGTGGACTGGCTGGATGAATCAAGCACGCGCTTCTTTCAGCTCTTCCGCGGCCCTGACGGGCGGGTGGGCTTCCACGGCTTCGAGCAGCGGAATCAGCCGCACCTGGAGCCCTACCAGCAACTCATCACGGCACTTTCCCTGGTGGGGAACGGCATGCGCAAGGAGAGTGAAGCGGTTGGCGACTTTCTGCCGCTTTTTCGCCGCGCGGGAACAATTTCCGACAACCTGCAGGCATGGGTGGAAAGCCCGGACCGGGAAGCGGTGCATTGGGTGGAGCGGCGGGGCAAGAATATCGCGCTGCAGGCCTGCCCGATTGACGTCGGCCCCCTCCTCCGCGAAAAGCTTTTCTCCAGCATCGAAACGGTGGTCTTGACCTCGGCGACCCTCGCGGTGTCGGGTTCTTTCGATTTCATCGCCAACCGCGTGGGGCTTGAGAATCCGAAGACCCTGATTGTGGAAGGCGGGTTCGAGTACGAGAAACAGGCGCTCCTCTACACGCCGCCCGATCTCCCCGACCCGCGCAGCGATCTGTTCGTGGAGCGCGCGGCGGAAACCATCGCCCGCATCCTGACCGTTACCCAGGGGAGGGCGTTTCTGCTCTTCACCAGCCATCAGCAGATGCGGCTGCTTTACGATCTTCTCGCGCCCACGCTTCCGTTTCCAAGCCTGCTGCAGGGGGACGCGCCGAAGAGCCACCTTCTCGAACAGTTCAAGGAGACGCCGAATGCGGTCCTGTTCGCAACGTCTTCTTTCTGGCAGGGCGTGGACGTGCCGGGGGAGCAGCTCTCCTGCGTGGTGATCGACAAACTGCCTTTCGCGGTCCCCAGCGACCCCGTTGTATCGGCGCGGATTGAAAAGATTCGGGAAGACGGGGGCGCGCCGTTCTTCGAATACCAGATTCCCCAGGCCGCCATCGCCCTCAAACAGGGGTTCGGCCGCCTCATCCGCAGCGGTTCGGATCGCGGCCTGCTCGTGATTCTCGATAACCGTATTCGCAACAAGGCCTATGGCCGTGTGTTTCTGGAAAGCCTTCCTCCGTACCGTTTGACCGCGAGCTTCCAGGAAGTGGAAGACTTCTTCATCGCCGGATAGTACTAATCGTCCTGAACCTCAAAGGCTATTTCATTCAGGGGAAAATTGATACAGAATGAGATGAATCCTGCAATTGGATAGCGGATGTCACAGTTGTTGCGGAGCGCAACGATCGGGTGATGCGCCGGTATCTGGAGCGGGATAAGCGTGAAAAATCAGGAGTTTGGCGGCACGCGCGCTCTTCTGATGGACTCGACGCAGTCGGAAGATGGAATTTGGGACTTAGGAGCGATCCATGCCAAGGTACCTGGTGGATCTGAAGCCGAGGACGACTGAGCGAGCGCCGCTTCTCAAGATCGTCAGTGAACCGGTTGTTGAGAAGGTTGCCGAAGCGCGCCCCACGGCTTCCGCCATGGGAATGGCCGGGGAAGCCGAGGTATCGCTTGAGGATATGCTGAGGGCCGCGCAGGAAGAGCCGCCAAAACAAAAGCGGATTCTGATTGCCGGGGCGAGCGGCGCGATCGGGTATCCGCTGTTGGGCCTTGCGAAGGGCGCGGGCTACTGGGTGCGCAGTCTCTCGAAGAGCCGCTGGCGGGCACCGAAAGTGAGCCTGCTGGCGGACGAACTCTGGCTGCGGGATGCGATGGATCGGGATGCCATCCGCGGCATTTGTCAGGGTGCCGATGTCGTGATTTCCTGCCTGGGCGGCAGTCTGGACCCCCGCGTCCCGGAGAAGCGCGGGTTCACGCACCTCGACTTCGATGCCAACCGCCACCTGCTGGATGAAGCGGTGGAGGCGAAGGTCCGGCGCTTCGTTTACGTTTCCGTTTACGGAACGAAGTCTTCCGAGAATTCCGCCTTTGTGCGCGCGCACCGCCGCTTTGAGAATGCCTTGCGGGAATCGGGACTGGAATATACCATCCTGCGCTTCGCGGGGATTCATGCCACGCCGGACGCCCTTATCAGCAACCTGCGGGAAGGGTATCGGCCTATCTTCGGCGACAACAATTCGCGCACCAATCCGATTCATCCAGGGGATGCCGCACAGATCTGCTTTGAGCACCTCATTCAGGGACCGGAGGTTGTGGAGGCGGGCGGCCCCGACATTCTCACTCGCCGGGAACTTTCGGAGATGGTGTTCGGATGCGCGGGTGTCACGCCGAAATCGTTCCGGATGCCGGCGATCCTGCACCGGCTCGCGAGCGGGCTTGCCAAGCCGTTTAATCCCCGCAAGGCCAATTTGCGGGAATTCACGTTCCGCGCCTCCCGCGCGGATGCCATCGCACCGCGCGTGGGCACGCGCTCTCTGAGCAGTTATCTGCTGGGGCATGGGGATGCCGCGCCGCTCGCGCGGGAGACGGCTTGATCGCGCTCACGGAGCGCTGTTTTTGAGCCACGTGTCGTATGCGTGCTTGCGCCCGCTGGTATAGCGGATGGTTTCGAAGTATTCTTCGTGACCGAGCGCGCGCGGATCGCCTTCCTCTCGCAACAGACGGTTCATACGGTCCTGCAATTCGCGCTTGGTTTGCGCGAACTGGAGGTCTTCGACGAGATTCCGGAGGCATTCGGGATCTTCGGAGACGTGGTACAACTCCTCGGCGGGGCGCTTGCCGAAGGAGAGCCGGTAATACTCATCAAAGCTGTTGAGCAGAAATTCCTTGGTGGGGCTCGCATCCACATTCCGGTAGCCGGTTTCGGGGTTGCCGGCCGGCCAGCGCTCGGGATAGTAATTCCGCACGTACAGGAAATCGCGGGTGCGAATGGCGCGGACGGGATAGCCCCAATCGTTCGGACGGCCGAGATCGTGCCGCTCCTTGCCGATGAGCATCACATCGCGAGAGGCGTCCACGATGCCGGATTTCGGGGACTTGAGCACGTCGAGGAAGCTCTTTCCGGTCATGGTGGGGGCCGCCGGAACCCCCGCCACTTCGCAGAAGGTGGGCGCAAGGTCCCGGAAGTTGATGAAGTCGTCCACCGTCCGGCCCGCTTTGACTTGGGAACCCCAGCGAGCGGCCATGGTGATGTGGAACGCATCCTCATAGATCTGGCCTTTCACGCGCGGAAAGGGCATGCCGTGGTCGGAGGTGACGACGATTAGGGTATTGTCGAGCTCGCCGATCTCTTCGAGTTTCTGCAGCGCCAAGCCGAGGTGCCGATCCACCCATTCCACCTCAAGCGCGTAATCGAGAAGATCGCTTCGAATGGCTTTGTTGTCCGGCCAGTACTTCGGAACCGTGACGTCGGCGAGATTCTTGCCGGCGCGCAGGCCGGACCCCTGCTCATAGACGCGGTGCGGTTCCGTGGGGCCCATCCAGAAGCAGAACGGCGTGTTCGGCGGGCGTTCAGCCAGAAAGTCGCCGAAGTTGCCAGCGTAATCGCGAGAGGAGATTCCCTGGTAGGGCGGTTTCAAGGTGCGCTTCTGGTATTCCCTGCCCGCCGGGTTATGGGGCCATCCGGTGGACTTATAGTCGCCAGGCCCCCAGCCTTTGCCTGTGAGACCGACAAAATACCCGGCCTTTTCCAGAACGTCCGTGTAGACCGCGAACTCGTTCGGGAAAATCGAGCCATGGTTCACCGTCTCCTTGGTTTGCCAAGTGTTGCGGCCCATCAGGATCGTGGCGCGCGAGGGGCAGCACTTCGGATTCGAGGTAAAGCAGTTCGAAAAGACGACCCCTTCCCGTGCCACGCGGTCAAAGGCGGGAGTGTTGATCCACTTCGCGCCGAAGTAGCTGGCATGGTTGCGTCCCCAATCGTCCGCGATGAAGAAGAGGATGTTGGGGCGCTTCGCGGCTTGCGGCCGGGCGGGGATGGCGGTGAGGGCCATGGCACCGGCCGCGGCAGCGCGCAGAAAGTCTCGCCGGCGCGGGAGGGGACTTCTTGCATTCATGATGGATGCCTCCAAGGAATTTCGATCCTCCGGAAACGGGACGCCATCAGCATATCGCAAGCGCGCTCTCGCGCCCCACGGCCAGTCAGCCCCGCTTCGGGAAGAGGCGCGCCGGGTTCTTCGCGAGAATCGCTTCCGCGATTTCGAGCGCGTCGGTCTCCAGCAGTGCGTGGGCTTCCACCATTTCGCTAAGCACGCGGGCGATATTCGCGCGCGCCATGCGGGCGTGGCCGTAGGTGAGTTCCACATAGCGATAATCGCCGCCGAACCCCATGATCTTGTTGAACGGAACGGCGTCGAGCATCTCGGCGAGAGCGCGCCGGGCGGCAGCGGGCGAGAGCACCCAGGCCCAGCAGAAATCCGCGTGGACCTGGGGGAACATCTTCGCCAGCGCGATCACCTCTCCCGTCCACGGATAGCCCACATGAAAGAGATCGAAAGGCACGGCGGGGTGCATGCGGATGGTTTCCGTGAGGAGCGACGGCCGGGTGTTCGGAAGGTGGTTGGCGTTGCCGGCCTGGATGCCGGTGTGGATCTGGAGGGGCAGGCGGTGCTGCGCGGCGAGATCGAGCAGGTGGTGGAACATGTGGTCTTCGAGCGCGCGCAACGGGCGATCCACCGCCTCGCGCGGGCTCGATGGGGGCGGATCTTCGCGGGCGGCAAGCGCTTGAAATGCGCGGGCGGCGTCGGCTTCGCTTGCCGCGGTGAATTCGAGGGAGCGCTGGTAGGCGATGGTGCTCTTGATGGTGACCATCCCCACGGCGAGGTTCTGTTCGACACGCTTTTCGAGGGCGCGCTTGAGGCCGCCGAGGGACGTGACGGCGATGCCGGTGACTTCTTCCATCCGGGTGAGATCGCGCCGGGACCGCGGGGCAACGAACCAATCGAACTTGCGCGCGAGAACGAACAGTTCGGGATCTGGACGAACCGGCTCGCCGTTCCAGTAGTCGTCGAGGACGGAGTAGGCGATGTTGGCGCGGTCTCGCAGGACCAGCTTGTAGAAGCCCGTGCGCAGCTTTAGCATTTGCTCCTGGACGTTCTCTAAGCCGCGAAGGGAGATCTCTTCGACGCCGTAGAGATCGCGCAGGGCGATGCGGAAGGCTTCGGCATACCCCGTGAAGCGGGCCACCTTCCACCAGGGTTCGAAGAGCGCGAATCGGGTTTCGAGGGGGATGCTGGCGTCGTTCAGCCGGGCCGCGTCGGCACTGGGGAGGCCGGCGGAAACCAGATCGTTGATGAGGTAGTGGCTCACCAGCAGGAAGGGGTCGCGCTGCGTATTGAGGCGGTCCTTTTCGGCGATCAGATGCTCATGGGTGTCGACGAGGGCGATCCGGTCAATCGAATGCAGGAGGCTGCGGTAGAGGGCGCTGGAGCTTTGCGCGCGGGCACCGGACGCGGCGAGCGAAGCGGTGCAGGCGGCGAGGAAGGAGCGTCGCGGGATGCGCATCGTTTGCCTCTACGTTCCGAAAGCCGCGTGGACTTCCCTGGCGAACTTTGCCACCTTCACGCGGGGGTCGCCTTGCCCGAGCGTTTCGATGGGGACAAAGCCCCGGTAGCCGCCTCTCTCGACGATCGCCTTTAGCTTGCGGAGATCGGTTGGCACTTCCTTGCCGCCAATCCACACGGTCTCCTTGAGCTGCCAGGAGATGGCATACGGCAGCAACTTCTCAATCTCCTCGTAGGGGTCCGCCATGCGCAGGCTGCCGACATCGAGGATGACGCCCAGCCATTCGGAATCGACGGCCTCGACCACCTGGATCGTTTCCGCCGCGGTCTTCAGGAAATCGTTGTGGTTCTGGAGGCCGATCAGGACGCCGTGTTCTTTGCCCGCTTGCGCGCACTCGCGGAGCAGGGGTGCCATCCATTCGAGGGTTTGGCTGAAGCTGTAGCCCTCGGGCACGCGGCTGCCGGAGAAGACGCGAATCACGGAAGCGCCCAGCTTCTGAGCGACGCCTATCCAGTTCTTCACCAACTGCAAGTCCGCCGCGCGACGTGAGGCATCGCTCAGAGCGAAATCGTTGCGGACGCCGGTTCCATTGATGGTAACGCCATTGACGAAAGCGCGGCGCTTCAATTCGGCAAGGAAGCTGTCCGGCGGCACGGCGGGGTAACCGGGGAAGTAGTAGCCGGTGGCATCGAGGCAATCGAGGCGATGGATGGCGCAGAAATCGGCCACATCCATCAGCGTTAGTTCCCCGGCGCGCAGAGGGGCATTGAAAGAGTAGGAGTTGAGGCCGATCCGGATCCGGGTGCCTTGCTGTCGATGGACGGGAGCGGCACACAGCCGCGCGGAGGGAGCGCCCGGAAGCATCGCCGCACTTAGAATCGCTCCACGCAACAGACGCCGCCGATCAAGCAGTTCCGGCATGATGGACCCGCACCTCCGCAGGATCCGATCTTATCGCGAAATCAGCCATTGGATTCCCGGCAAAGCGTGACAGAATAGCGGGCAGAACGTCCGCGCCGGCCATCGGAATGCCGGACGGGCGGAGGAGATGCCATGCGCCGTACCGTGTTTCTCGCGCTGCTCGGGAGCCTGCTGATTTCCGCCGCGCTGGCCGCGCCACCCGTGCCTTCCGGATGGAGCGATGGTTTCGTGATTGCCAACGGTATCCGCATCCACTATTGGCGAACCGGCGGCGATAAGCCGGTGATGGTGATGGCGCACGGCTCTTCCGACGATGGGCTTTGCTGGACGAACTTCGCGATAGAATTCAGCGCCGACTATGACATTGTGATGTTCGACGCGCGGGGGCACGGGCTCTCCGATCCTCCGGGCATGAACGACCCGGCCGATGCGCAGGCCGAAGATCTGGCGGCGTTGATTCGCGAGTTGAAGTTGACGAAGCCCATCGTGATGGGACATTCCATGGGCAGCGCCTCCGCCGCATGGTTCGCGGCGAAATACCCGGACGTGCCGCGCGCGATCGTTCTCGAAGATCCGTATCTCGGCCCGCGAAGGACGGGCGCGGGTGGAGACAGGGAGCAGCGGCGGGCGCAGATTCTAGCCACGAATAACAAGGCCGAGGCGGAACTGGTGGCACAGTGCCTGAAGGGTTCTCCGCAATGGGGCCAGAGCGAATGCGAGGTTTGGGCGCCCTCCAAGCACATGCATCATCCCAACACCGCTTATGCAAGCCTGGGCGCGCGTCCTGAGATGAGCGCACTCTTCCCGAAGATCACGGCGGAGACGCTGATTCTGAAAGCCGATGCCGACGCCGCGGTTCGGGCGGAGAACGAGAAGGTAGCGGCGCTGCTGCCAAAGGGGAAAATTGTGCATATTAGCGGTGCCGGGCACAACGTGCGGCGGGACCGCAAAGCCGATACCGTGGCCGCTTTGAAAACCTTCCTCGCGGGGCTTTGAAGCGGGCTCGCCCCATGGGCGCGTTCGTGAACCGCTCTGACACCTTTGCTGAGGAGTGAGGCACGGCGCATGAGGGTGCTTGCTACCGATTCCGGAGGAATGACGCGACAATAGGGTGTGGGGGAGAATCGACAATTGCCCATGGAAGACGAGGAGCCCATGGACGAGGGGCAAAAGCCGCCCCGCCCGGCGTTCTGCACCTGCGGGACGCGCCTGGTGGCGGATGCGCTCTTTTGCCACCGCTGCGGCAAGCCGGTATTCGAGATAGCGGAGCCCGAGACGCCACCCGCCGTGGCATTTCCCCCACCCGCCTCGGCTTTCCCCGCCGCGCCGCCGCCACCGGCTGCCACGAACGCGCGAACAACAGCGTCTGGCTATCAGGGGCCGCCGGAGCCCATCGATCTGCGCAATAAGCTGGCCGTGCAACTGGCATTTTTCGTTGCTGTTTTTGAATTTCCGATGGTCGCCTTCTCCGGGATTTTTCCCGTGAACCCTCTGGTGATGTCCGCAATGGTGCTGGCGCTGGGCGGATTCTTCGCGGTTTACCTGTATCAGAAGCGGACGCAGTGCAGGCTGGGCATGCTGAACGGCTTCCGCCTGGGCTGGTTGTCCGGCCTGCTGCTCTTCCTGCTGGTGCTGGTGTTTGGCGCGATGCAGTTTGCGTTCTTTTCGTTTTCCGGCGGAAGCGTGATGGCGCAATTGGAGCAGGTGATGGCCGCCTCCGGCGCGAGCGGGATGCCCCCCGAACAGCAGCAGATCATGCGCGAGGTGTTCAGCGACGGCTCAAAGCTCTTTGTGATGATGCTGATCGCGCTCTTCCTGCTCTTCCTGTTTCTCACGGCCTGCGCGGGCGTTGGAGGAGCGCTGGGAGCGAGAAGCAGAATGGCCGAGCCGCGCCCGAACTAAGCCTGCAGCGCGGCGATGGCGTCGATTTCGACAGCGACGCCTCTGGGCAGGCGGGACACTTCCACCGTGGCTCGCGCGGGGAGGCTGGAGCCGAAGAATTCGGCGTAAACCGCATTCATCGCCGGGAAGTCGTCCATGTTTTTGAGGAAGACCGTCGTCTTCACGACCAGGTCGAGCGAACTGCCGGCCGCTTCGAGCACCGCTTTCAGGTTCAGCAGGACGCGTCTGGTTTGCTCTTCGATGCCGCCGTCCAGAAGGGCGCCGGTGGTTGGGTGGAGCGGAATCTGTCCGCTGACAAATACCAGCCCCTGGGAAGCCGTGGCCTGCGAATAAGGGCCGATGGCCTGGGGCGCGGTAGCGGTCTGCACAATCGTCTTCATGTTGGTCTCGGTTCTTCGGACTGCCGGATGTAACTCTTATTGCATCACAGGGCCGAACGACCGGCAAACGTTCGGGATGCAATCTCGACTCTGTTGTATAGAAAGTGTATCAGTTGCATTTCGGACCACGGTAAGAATAAGCTTACAAAATGCAAACCTCTCTGGATCGCGGCCTTCGCGCGGTATCGGACCCCACCCGGCGAGAGATCTTGCGAATGGTGGCTGTCGCGGAATCGTCCGCGGGCGATATCGCCAGCCGCTTTTCGATGACGCGCCCCGCCGTCTCCCAGCACTTGACGGCGCTGCGGAAAGCGGGTCTGGTGCGGGTGAGGGCGTTGGCACAGCAGCGCCTGTATTCGGCGGACGCCGAGGGACTCGAAGCGCTTTTCAACGAAATGGAGCGGTTCTGGGAACAGGTTTTTGAACCGGAATCGGCCACCGGAAACGAGAGCGTATAGCGTATGAGGATGGTTCTGAGCAAGGCCGCGCGACACGGTGTCGCCCTTCTTGTTTTTGCCTTGGGCGCGTTCCCGCTGGGGGCGCAGAGTGCGGGCCCGGCGGAAGAGCGGGAAGCCGTCGTAGTGACGGACCTGGGCACGTTTCGATTCGAGTTTGCACCGGAGAAGGCGCCCCGGCACGTGGAGCAGTTCATCCGCCTTGCCAGCGAGGGCTACTACGACGGAAGCGCCTTCTTTCGGGTTGTCCTGAACGGCATCATTCAGGGCGGAGATCCGCTGCTGAAGGACCCCAAGGCAAAGCGCGAACTTTGGGGCACGGGCGGGTTGCGGCTGCTCAAGAGCGAGTTCAGCGATCTCAAGCACGAGCAGGGGACGGTCTCCACGGTCCGCGTGCCGGGCGAGGCGGACAGCGATGGCGCGCAGTTTTTCGTCTGCGTATATCCGCAGCCGTCGCTTGACGGACAGTACTCCGTTTTCGGGAAGCTCAGCGAGGGGCTCGACGTGGTGGCGAAGATTTCGCAGACGCCCGCCGATGCAAACGGCATCGCTCTGGAACCCGTCCGGATCCAGCGCATTACCATCGAGCCGAAACGGCACGCGCCGTTCCGCGATGCAACGGGGGAGGAACTGAAACGAACGGTGACGCTCGAAACCACGCTGGGCACGATGCGGCTCGAAACCATGCCGGAGTGGGCTCCGGAACACGTGCGGCAGTTTCTGAATCTGGTGGCGGAGGGCTGGTATGACCATACCGGGTTCCACCGTCTCGCCAAGGGCTTCGTTCTCCAGGGCGGCATGGGGTATCACCGCGAACCGCGGGAAGCGCACCCGGCCGACCGGTGGGTGAAGACGCTGAGAGCCGAGTTTCGCGACGACGTGCGGCACGCGAAGGGAGTGGTTTCGATGGCGCACGGAGACGATCCGGATTCCGCCACCACCTCCTTTTTCGTCATGCTGGCCGATACGCCCACTCTCGATGGGAAGTACTCGGCCTTCGCCCGCGTGATCGAAGGGCTGGACATCCTGCCCCTCTTCGAGCAAGAGGAAGTGGACGGGGAAACGCCTGTGCGCCGGCTGGAACTGGTGCGGGCGACGCTGGACCCGAAGTAGCCCTCTCTGCCGATCAGGGCGCGGCGAAGAAGTTCGCCGTGCATCGCGGGGCGGCGCACGGGTTCAGGAACTCGCGATGAAAACGGGCAGCACGGTTTGGGCGAGCAAGCCGCGCAGCACTTCACTGCTGGTTTCAATTCCGAAGCGGTTGCGGTGGCTGCTTCCGGCCACGATCAGGTCCGCGCCGCTCTCCATCGCGTAGCGGCAAAGGTCCGGTGCGCGCCCGGAAAGCGAGGCAGTCTTGGCGTGGTGGCCATGGGCGCGAAGGAACTGCGCGGCCTGCCGCAGATGGAGTTCGGCTTCCGCGGGGCTGCTGTTCTGGCACACCACTTCGACGGAAGCTTCCTCCCAAAGGCGGGAATGCGCATAGCGCTTGAGCGCCCTGGCCGAAGCCGCCGTGCCGCTGAAAGCAATCAGAACCTTCCCGATCTCCCGAAGCGCGGGCGGGACGCAGAGGAGGGGGGACGCGCCGTCGCCCAGAAGAACGCCGATGGCCTCGAAGAAATTGGGGATCATCACGGGATCGTAGGTGTCGTCCAGGCCGAGAATCACGAGGTCGTGAAACTGAGACTCCCGCAGCAGGAAATCCCACGGCGCATTGCCAGCCTCGGCCAGTTCCCAGGGAATGGAAGCGGGAGTGTACACGCTTTCGCACTGTTCCTGAAGCCGCGCAAGCCCCTCGTGCGCCGCTTCCCATGGGCGGGCTTCGAGGACTCGCGCGGCATGGCCGGAGGTCATCATCGAGGGCATCTGCCGCGTCCAGGAAGCGGCATCCATGAGGGGGACTACCGTTACGGATGCCTGAAGCCGTCGAGCGACGCTCATGGCCCAGAAATTGGATCCTGGGTTGGCGCGAATCCCGCCAATGGCAACTAAGATCCTCTTGATCATGGCTGTGCGTTCTCCCCCCCCGACCTCCATGATATCGGCCCCGGGGCGCTGGGATCCGGCGAGGGGGGACTACTTCGTCTGGATGCTCTTCACGTAAGCGGTGAGCGTCTTCAAACGCGTCACCGCTTCGCGATCGCCCGGCGATTTCGAATCGCGCCGAAACACATACCCCCAGGTGGGCATGTCGGAAGAGCCATGCGCCCGGATCTTCGAAGGCTGGTCACCGGAGATGGAAGCATAGACCTCATCCTCCGGAAACTTGCCGCCGTTCTTCTTGCTGAGGACCGTCAGATCGCTCACCTTCTGTTTCATCGCGGGCGCGGCCGGGCCGTCGCCCTGCCCTCGGACGCCGTGGCACACCGCACAATACGTGCGGTACAGCCCAGGGCCGTCCGTAGACACCGTGTAGGGAGGCGCAGAGCCCTTCGATGCCTTGGAATCCTGCGCCGCCGCAATCATGCTCAGCGAAACGCAAAACAGAACAGCGACCGCCACGCAAAAGAATTTTCCCAATCCGTTCACTTGCATGCTGAATACTCCGAAATCGTTGCTCCAAGCCATTGCCGGAGAGCACGGTCTTCGCCGAAAGCGCTCCGCTCAAGCTCAAGGAAGCATCGTGATATGCGGATACGCTACCACAGATAAATCTGTACACAACTCTCCCGCATTCAGGGGTGGCGGACCGGGCGGAGTTGGTTCAGGACAAGGAGCGCAGCGGGTGTTCGCTGACTGATTTCGGTCGTCGATTAGGAGGCGTTGAAGCCGGGGTGTTCCAATCGGATCGCCACACCCGTTCCGCTCAGAGAGACGCTGGCGTTGCCCACCGATTGGACTCGGTAACCGGATTGCAAGAGGCGCAGCAGCGCCAGCCCAAAACTGGCCCCAGCCTGTCCCGTGACCGGCGAAAAGACGATGGAGGCAACGACGAGCGAGAGCCAGAAGCAATCGAGCCCGTCGCCGGCGTTCTCGTTTGAAAGGAGCAGCGTCCGGATGCTTAGGATGTCTTCCGGTTTCCAATGCATGGAGGCGGCCATGCGCTGCTGGCGGGCGGTGGGAGCGGTGAGTTCCAGATAGGGCGTGCCGGCCTCGCCGAACGCTTCCATCCGTATCGCGGCGCTCCGGGCGTTCAGCGCTTCCATGCTCCGCTCCAGGAATTCCATGGGTGAACCGCACGCGATGCCATTGATGGAACCCAGAGCGCTTTGCTCCGGCGGCCCCCAGTTCACCACCAAAGGCGCAATCGGCGTGATGTCGTCGATGTACTGGACGGGGAGCGTCACCACTTTGACGCCCCCGGCGGTGGTCTGCCGGATGCGCGCGCGGAGCACCATGGTCTCTAGCGGGTCCGGTTCCTCCACCTGTATCGTTTTCCAGGGCATATCCGGGTCCGGCACGGTGTTCAGGACCATGGTGCGCCATTCGGTGGTCAGCCCGGAAAACGCGCCATTGGAATCCGTGGTGGCGAGCAGGATGAGGTCCGCTCCATGGGCGGCGTCGTTGCCGCTCAGGATTTCCACGCGCGCGCCGGAAACGGGCCGGTTCTCGCCCCACGTGCCCGGCTCATGCAGCACTTTTCCCGTGATGTATAACTGGCTCACTGTTCTCGGGCCTCCAATCGCACTTTTCCTATTCTCTATCGGAACCGGTCCTTCCTCTACCAGAACCGGCTTATTCTCAATCGGAAGCGGCGCGCCGCGCAAGGCAGTGGATGCCGTGCGCACCCGAGATCCGCTCGGGAGCCGTCCTACTCTCGTGAGGTGGACCTCCACGTTTTCGAAAGGGCGTGCGTCTAATGTGTATGATTCGTCCGGCGATTCTCTGGGTATTGCTATCTCTATGCGGGATAAGCGCTTTTGCCCAGACCTCGATCTCCCCCATTTTGAAGGGAATTGAGGAAAGGTATAACGCGACGAAAACGCTGGAGACCCAGTTTGCCCAGGTATTTTCCTTCGGGCCGCGGCAGCGCACGGAATCGGGCACGCTCTACCTGCAGAAGCCAGGCAAAATGCGCTGGGACTACCGGGATCCGGCGAACAAACTTTTCGTTTCCGACGGCAAATTCGTCTACCTCTATTCCCCGTCGACCAACGTTGCCGAGCGAACGCCGTTCAAGGCGACCGACGATCTTCGAGCGCCGCTCGCCTTCCTGCTGGGGCGTCTCAATTTCCAGAAGGATTTCCGGCGCTTTACGCTCAAGCCAATGGGAGCGAATTATTGGATCACGGCCGAACCGCGCAGCGAAAAGGCGCCATACAGCCTGGTGGCTTTCCTGGTAACGCCCGGTTTCCAGATCCTCGAAGTGGAGGTGACCGGCGTGGACCAGGCGGTGAACCGCTTTCGCTTCCAGAACGAGAAGCGCAACCTGCCGATTGCCGCCTCAAAGTTCGAATTTCAACCGCCGCAAGGTTCGCGGGTGGTGGACGCGGAGCAATAAGGACGCGGGACGGTAGCGAAGCAGGGCGATGGCCGAATACGTACTCAAATTTGCGGACAGCCGGGGCAAGATCCACCAGAAGGTGGAGGAAGCGGATTCGGAAGCCCAACTCCGGGAGAGCTATACCCAGCAGGGCTATCTGGTTTACTCCGTTCGCTCGAAATCTGCCGCCGCTCTCTCGGGCGGCTTGCTTGCCAAGCGAAAGAAGCTGAACCTGGAGCGGTTTCTGGTGTTTAACCAGCAGTTCGTCACGCTGGTGCGCGCCGGATTGCCGATCCTCAAGGCCCTGGACCTGCTCGCGGAGCGGCTGAGCGACCCCAAGATGTCGGGCTATCTCAAGCGCATCCGCGACGAGGTGAAGGGCGGCGCGTTAATCTCCGAGGCGTTTCGCGCCCAGCGCGTTTTTCCGCCAATCTATGTGACGTCGCTGATGGCGGGCGAGAAGGCGGGGAGCCTCGAAGAGGTGCTCGACCGGTATATCCAATACCAGCGCCTGACCCTGGCGGTTCGCAAGAAGCTGCTTCTCTCGCTCATTTACCCGTGCTTCCTGATCGTGCTGGTGCTGCTGTTGATTGTTTTTCTGGTGACGTACGTCGTGCCCAGCTTCGCGGAACTGTACAACAGCATGTCGGCGGAACTGCCCGTCGTCACCAGGGTGCTGATCGCGTTTGGCACGACGAGCAAAGATTACGTGCTCGGCCTGGCTGCCGCCGTGGCGCTCGGGATCTTCGGATTCCGCTGGTGGGCGCGCAGCGAGGCGGCGCAGGAAACGCTGGACCGGATGAAGCTGCGTCTGCCCATCGCCGGCGACATCTGGATCAAGTTTCAGGTTTCGCAATTTTCCCGCATTCTGGGCACGCTGCTTACGGGGGGCATCCCGCTGGTTCCGGCACTGGAAACGGCATCGGAATCGCTCGAATCGAGACTGCTGCGGAAGGCGATCGGCAGCGCCAGCCGGGCGGTGAAGGAAGGCAAGCCGCTGTCGTCGGCGCTGTCGGCGACGGGCATTTTCCCGCCGCTCTCGATCGACATGATCGAAGTTGGTGAATCGACGGGCGCCCTCACCACGATGCTCTCGAGCGTGGCGGAGTTCTTTGAGGCGGACGTGAACACCCGCATGACGGCGGCGCTCTCGCTCATTGAACCCGCGATCATGATTTTCATGGGGATATTCGTCGCGTTCGTGCTGATCGCGCTGTATCTGCCTATCTTCTCCCTGGCGGACCGTCTGGGATAATCGCGAGCGGAATAGAGAATTCGCATGGCAACCACTTCCGAAGCAAGAGCGCGCAGCGCCGAGATCGAACGCCAGAACGCCCTAAGCATGGCGCAGCGCTACCGCTGCGACTTTGTCGATATCAAGACGGCGGAGATTGACCACGATCTCTTCCGTTCCATCCCGGTTGACCTCATGTTCCGTTACAGCTTCGTTCCGCTGCGCGAACAGGGAGGCATGCTGGAGATCGCCATCTCGGACCCCCGCAATCTGGGCGTGGTGGACGAACTGAGCATCCTGCTGCGGCGCAAGCTCCGGGTGAAGGTGGCGACGCTTTCGGAGATCAGCGAACTGCTGAAGAAGACCGAACAATCGCAGCGCGTTCTCGAAGAAGCGACGGCGGGCTTTGCGCTGGACCTGGTGGGCGAAGAGGAGAACCCGGAAGAGACGCTCTCGATCGAGCGGCTGACTTCGGGAGACGCCGACATCGCTCCCGTGATCAAGCTGGTGGATACGACGATCTTCAGCGCACTGGAGCGGCGCGCGAGCGACATCCACATCGAAACGCGGGATGGCGAAGTGGTGATCAAATACCGCATCGACGGCGTGCTGCAATACGCCATGCCGCCGATCGCGAAGGAATGGCATACGGCCATCCTCTCCCGCATCAAGGTGATGAGCGAGCTCGACATCGCGGAGCGCCGCGTGCCGCAGGACGGGCGCTTCCGCGTGCGCTACAAAAGCCGTCTGATCGACTTCCGCGTATCCATCATGCCCACGATTCACGGGGAGGACGCCGTGCTGCGCGTGCTCGACAAGGAATCGATGAGCGAGAAGTTTTCGCGGCTCTCGCTTGAAGTGGTGGGCTTCGACGAAACGGAGATCCAGAAGTTCCGGCGCTACATCAAGGAGCCTTACGGAATGGTGCTCGTCACCGGGCCCACCGGCTCCGGAAAAACCACCACGCTCTATGCCGCGCTCAGCGAAATTCAGAACGACGAAGACAAGATCATCACGATCGAAGACCCAGTGGAATACCAGCTCAAAGGCATCACGCAGATCCCGGTGAACGATAAGAAAGGCCTCAGCTTCGCGCGCGGCCTGCGCTCGATTTTGCGGCACGACCCGGACAAGGTGATGGTGGGGGAGATTCGGGATCAGGAGACCGCGCAGATCGCCATCAACGCCGCGCTCACCGGGCACCTGGTGTTCACCACCGTCCACGCCAACAACGTCTTCGACGTACTGGGGCGCTTTCTGAATATGGGTGTGGAGGCGTACAACTTTGTTTCCGCGCTCAACTGCATTCTGGCGCAGCGATTGGTGCGCGTGATCTGCACCCACTGCAAGCGCAGCGCGCGCTACGACGACGAGTATCTCGTTGAAAGCGGCCTCGATCTGGCGGAGTGGCGGCGCGTGGATTTCAAGGAGGGAGCGGGGTGCTTTGAGTGTGGCGGCACCGGCTACCACGGGCGCACGGCCATCACGGAGCTGCTCGACCTGAGCGAGAAGGTGCGGGAGATGATTCTGGACCGGCGGCCCACGTCCGAGATCCGCCGCCAGGCGCGCCTCGAAGGGATGACGTCCTTGCGGGAATCGGCTCTCATGCAGGTGCGGAAGGAGGTCACGACCCTGCGCGAAGTGAACAAGGTGACTTTCATCGAGACGAACTGACGATGCTAACCCAGCCCTTACGCATGCCGAAGCTGCCCGCGTTCCTGGAACGCTGGATCGCGGACCCGCCGCCCGCGTGGGTGGTGGAATTCTCCGAGGAGGGTGTGTTTCGCGCCGCAACCGCCACGCCCGCCGACGTTCGCTTTGAAGCGCTGCCCGGCGGGGCGCTGGTGGCCTCTCCGGTGGAGAATAATCTGCGCGATTACGAGCGGGTGAAGCAGGCGCTGGATGCGATTCCGCTTCACGGGGCGGGGCAAAGCGGAATGCCGCGCGGCGGGCGAGAGACGCAGACGGCCGTGCTGCTGCCGGACTACAGCGTCCGGACGTCGATTCTCGATTTTGAAGATTTCCCCGCGCGCCACGAAGAGCGGGAACCGCTGGTGCGCTTCCGACTCCGCAAGATTGTTCCGTACGATCTCGATACCGCTCAAGTTGCCTTCCAGAGTTTCCCCAAAGCGGATGCCGAGGGCAGGGAGACGGGCGGCGTGACGGTGGTTGCCACGACGTGCCCGCTGCACGTCCTGGCGGAATACGAGGCCCTGCTTCGCGAGCGGCGCTGTCAGCCCGGCTTCGTCAGTTCGAGCGCCCTGGCCGCGCTCTCCCTGCTGCCCGCGGACGATGTCTCCCTGCTGGCCAAGCTCAGCGGCAACGTGATGACGGCGGCAGTTTTGCAGAAGGGGGTCCTGCGCCTGATGCGGACGGTGGAACTGCCGGAAGTGTCCTGGGAGGAACTGCTCAATCTCTTGCAGCCCATGCTGGCAATGGCGGAAGACCAACTCGGCGTGCGCGTGGAGCGGCTCTGGCTGTGCGGATTTCGTGAAGACGCGGCGGCGCTATCCAGGGGGCTGGAGAAAGAGTTTGGAATCCCCGCCGCGGAACTTAGCTCCCGTTTCGGCGCGCCGCATGCCCACAACGCGGGCGCGCTCGGCTACATCCAAGGCTTGGGAGAGCCGATACCATGAGAGTCACGAACAATCTGGCCAGCGCGCCTTTTGCCCGAACCCGCCCCATCGTCGTTTTTGCGTCGGTGTTGGGCGCGCTGCTTGTGGGCTTGCTGGGCTTTCTGATTTATCTCAACGTCGCCAATCGCTGGGAGGCGCGGGAGACCAGGGCGCGCATCGCGGAACTCCAGGCGGAATCCGCTTCGGTGGCCCGCCAGCAAGCGGTGCAGGACGCGATCCTTCGGGATCCCCGTTACTCCGAGGTGCTGGAACAAACGGTCTTCATCAATTCCCTGCTGCGGCGCAAGGCGATCAGTTGGACGAGGCTGTTCGACGACCTGGGGACGGTGCTTCCTCACAATGTGCGGATCTTGCGGATTCGCCCTCAGGTGACCGCATCGAACGAGGTCTATCTGGATATGGATGTCGCTTCCGAGACGGGAGAACCGGTGGTCCAGATGCTGCGGCGGATGGAGGGCAGCCCGGTTTTCGGACCGACGGCGATCCACTCGTCTCTGGCTCCGACGGAAAGCGAACCTCTCTATCGGTACCGGATTAGCGTGAATTACTCCCAGAAGCTCTGAGGATTGGGGACGATGGCAAGCACGAAAACGAAACCGACACCAGCCGCCCCACGCCGAGGAGAGGGAGGATTCCTGGCCACGGGCGGCCCCAAGCGCAAGTCTCGGCTGGTGCTTGGGGCGCTGCTCGCATTGAATCTGCTGGCGGCATTGCTGCTGCTGGAACCCTTTGGCGGATCGCCCGAGGGCCTTGATGCGGCGCGCGGGCGGCTGGAATCGCAACTGCAACAGCAGCGGCTTCGATTGCGGCAGGCAAAACTGCTGGCGGGGAAGATGCAGAGTGGGGGGACGGACGGAGAGCGCTTCATCCGCACCTATTTTCTGGATCAACGGCAGGCGGCGGGCGATCTTTTGAAAGCGCTGGACGCGATTGAAGCCGACGCGGGCATTCGAAGCAGGGGGAAGAACTTCACGGTGGACGCGATTGAAGGCACCGATGAGTATCAACTGCTCACGATCGATGCGGGATACGAAGGCACGTTCGCGGACCTCGTCGAGTTTGTGAACGCGGTGGACCGCTCCGAGCGCCTGCTGATCCTGGACAGCCTGCAGGTGACGCCGGCCCGGGATGACCTTAGCCTTCAGGTGCAGGCGAAGATGTTTGCGTTCGTGAAGCAATCGAATTTGGTGGCGTCGGCCCAGGGGGTGACGCCATGAAGCTGGGCGCAGAGCCGAAGAAGGTTGCCATCCTGGCGGGGCTGCTGGTGGTTGCCGCCGTCTCCGTGTGGATGAATTATTTCGCCGGGGAACCCCAGCCTTCGCCCGCGGCCCGGCCCTCTCCGCCGCGAGCGACGCCACAGCCGGCGGCGGTTGTTCAACGGGAGGTCGAGCCAGCGCCCCCACGCGGCGGGCTGGTGCGAAGCCGTCGCGGCGCGGGGGCGGACCAGCGCCTGGGCGAGTTTCGCCCCGTCTTCAAATCGGAAAAGCGTGGGGAAGCGCTCGACCCCACGAAGGTGGACCCCGCGCTGCGGACCGACCTGCTGTCGAAACTCCAGGAAGTGCGGCTGGCGGGCGTGGGGCGCAATCTGTTTCAGTTCGGGCAGGCTCCCCCGCCGCCGCGCCCGCCGGAGCCCAAGATCATTCCCAAGCCGGTGGCCGCCACACCTGTGGGGCCGGATGGCCGGCCGGTTCCGGTGGAACCCGTGAAGCCCCCTCCGCCCGCGATTCCGCTGCGCTATTTTGGCTTCGTCGATCCGAAACAGATTGACGGGACGCGCGCCTTCTTTATGGAGGGGGAGGAGATTCGCATCGCCGCCGTGGGAGATCTGATTAAGCAGCGCTATCGCGTGCTGGAGATCAGCCCCAAGAGCGCCGTGGTGGAAGATACACAGTTCGCCAACAAGCAGACGCTGACCATCCAGCCGGAGAGTGGAACGTAGCGGGAGACATGGCTGAAAACGGCAAGACTTCGAGGCAGGGAGCGGTGACCGGCTTGAGCGGTTCGCGCGAGGCGCGCGGGCAACGCCAGGGTGAGCGGGGCTTCGCGCTGCTGCTGGTGTTCGCCATGGCGGCGATTGTGGCGATCACGCTCTACATCCAATTGCCCCGCGTGGCGTTCGAGGCGCAGCGAGACCGCGAAACGATGCTGATCGAGCGCGGCAAGCAATACCAGCGAGCCATCGAACTCTATGTGAGAAAGAACAACCGCTACCCGGCGCGTCTGGAAGACCTGGAGCGCGACCAGGACCTGCGCTTCCTGCGACGCCGCTACAAGGACCCTCTCACCGGCAAGGACGAATGGCGGGTGATCCACATTAACGCGGCCGGGCAATTGGAAGATTCGCTCATCGAGAAGCCAAAACCGGGCGGCAACGCGGAAACCGCCTCCACCACAGCAAGCCCGGTAAACCCCGACGAGGGCGTGGCGGAGAACCTGGCGCTGGCCCGCCAGCGGCCGGGCGACCAGACTGCCGCGAACTCGTCCTTCCCCGGAACTGGAGGGGAACGCGCGGGAAGCGCCTCGGCCGCCGTGCAGCCGGGTTCCGCGCCCGTTTCCGACGATGGCCTGGTGCCGATTCTCGATGCCAATGGAAACGTGGTCCAGCGGACAAAGACGGAGGCGGAGGCGCAAGCCCAGCAGGCCGGCCTGGCTGTGCCGGGTGTTCCGCACGGCCCGAATGCGCAAACGGATGGCGGCAACCCCAACGCGACCGATGCGGCGAAAACGCCGCCTCCTATCAGGCTTGGCCCTGGAGGGATCCCGATTATTGAGAACCCCTCGGCGGTGGTTGCGGGCACAGGAAATCCGAACGGCTCGCCGCCGGTGGCAGGTCCGGGGCTGCCGGGCGTCGGTGGAGCCGGGCCGAATGCGGGCGCCGGCGGCGCGGGCGGGCAGACTTCAGCCAAAGACGTCCTGGAAAGATTGCTCACGACTTCGAGGCCGGGCGGTTTGGCGGGGATTCAGCAGCAACGGGGGATCCAGCCCGCGGGTGCCGGGCGGGGAATGGGCGCGGGTATCGCGGGGGTGGCGTCGAAGTATGAGATGAAGGGGATTCTGGTCTACGACGAACAGGAATCCATTCACAAGTGGGAGTTCGTGTACGACGCGCAGAAGGCCGCTAACAAGTC
>JBDIBK010000043.1:0-29632 GCA_039812845.1 Bryobacterales bacterium | reverse complement strand
GGAAGATGGTCTGGAAATTCGAAGCAGATCACGAATGTCAGCAGATAGATCACCAGCGGCAGCACCCAAAGAAAAGGCACGGGAGCCACGTCCTGGGTGAGATGGTTGGTGACGGCCAGAAAGAGGAGGCTCGGGCACGCGGCGAAGCCGATCCACGTGAGATGCGTCCTCCAGGAAGTGCTTGCCGGTCCCGTTTCCTCAAGGCGCGCCGGCTCGTCCATCGCGGCGGTCTCCGCCATCTGTTTTCGCAAGAATGTATACGCGATCAGCGCGAGCATGCACACGCTGTACGCGATGTATAGCGCGCTCCAGGCGCTGAACTGCTGGCGCAGGCCGATTGCCGGTTCAATCAGAAACGGGTAACTGAGCAGTCCGAAAATGGACGCGAGATTGGAGAGGCTGAACAGGCGATAGGGCACGATTCCGCGGCGGTAACGCGCGATCCAGGCTTGCACCAGCGGCGACGTGCTGGAGAGGACGAAATACGGCAAGCCGATGCTGGTGGCGAGCATCGCGAGGATGCGCGTGGTGGGGAGTTCGTTGCCCGATGGCCGCCAGGCTTCCGCGGGGATGCCGGGCAGCGCGGCGAGCGAGAGCGTCAGCAGCACGCCGTGCAGCAGCGCCTGCCCGCGAGGCGGCACGCGCGACACCAGCAGGTGCGCATAGGCATAGCCCCCGAGCAGCGCAAGCTGGAAAAACACCAGGCACGTGGCCCACACCAGAGGCGCTCCCCCGAACCAGGGGAGAATATACTTCGAGATCATGGGCTGGATCTGGAACAGCAGGAACGCGCCCAGAAATACCGCCGGCAAATCGAGCGCCAGCCCTGGCGTAAACGCGGCGCGGCGAAAGCTTCCCATAGCGGCGGTCTAGAGCGAGTTGGCCTGTTTGCGGCGCGCCAGCAGCGCCTGTTGGGCGTTCACCGCGGCCTCGTTCGCGGCCGGGAGTTTCCGGATGTAGCTCCCGTCGGGCTGCATCAGCCGCGCCTTCACATTGTCGGCCAGATAGGTCTCCAGCACGTCCTCGCGCAGATAGCGGACGATCTCCGCGTCTTCCACCGGAAATACGGTCTCCACACGCTCGTTCAGGTTCCGGGGCATCAGATCCGCGGAGCCCATATAGACTTCGCGCTTCCCCCCATTCTCAAAGAAGAAAATGCGGCTGTGCTCCAGAAATCGGCCGACAATGCTGATCACCTGAATGTTCTCGCTCACTCCCGGCAGGCCGGGGCGCAGAATGCAAACGCCGCGCACCAGCAGATCCACCCGCACGCCCGCCTTCGACGCTTCATAAAGCAATCGAATCATCTCCCGGTCCACCAGCCCGTTCATCTTGAAGATCAGCCTGGCGGGCCGGCCCTGCTTCTTGTGCTCAATCTCGCGCTCTATCAGCTTGGCGAAACGCGCTCGAAGATCGATCGGCGCCACCAGCAGCTTTCGGTAATCGGCCTTGGCGGAATACCCGGTGAGATAGTTAAACAGATCCGTGGCGTCCTCGCCAATCTGCTCGTCGCAGGTGAACAGGCCGAGGTCGGTATAGAGATGCGCCGTCACGGCGTTGTAGTTGCCGGTGCCTAGGTGCATATAGCGCCGCATCACGTTGCCCTCGCGCCGCACCACCAGCGCAATCTTGGAGTGGATCTTGAGGCCCAGCAGGCCATACACCACATGGACGCCCTGGCGTTCCAGCGCGCGCGCCCATTCGATATTGCTTTCCTCGTCGAACCGGGCCTTGAGTTCCAGCAGCACCGCCACCTGCTTGCCCTCTTCAATCGCTTCCAGCAGCGCTTCCACCACGGGAGAGTTGCGTCCCACCCGGTAGAGCGTCATCTTGATCGCCTGCACCTGCGGGTCCGCGGCCGCCTGACGGAGAAACTGAATGATCGGCTGGAAGGAATCGAACGGATGGTGCAGCACGACATCGTTGCGCCGGATCGCCGCGAAGATATCCTCGTCTTCGCCCTTCGGGCTCAGCCGCTGCGGAATCCTCGGGACAAACGTGGGTTCCTTCAAGTCGGGGCGGTCAATCGCGTAGAGGTCCATCATGCGCGCGATCCCCAGCGGGTTGGGCAGCCGGTACACGTCCACGGCGTCGACATTCATGTTGGTCAGCAGAATCTGGAGCACGTCGTCCGGCATCCGGTCGTTCACCTGCAATCGCACGACGTTGCCGAAGCGCCGTTGGCGCACGCTTTCTTCCACCGTTTCCAGAAGGTCGCTCGCTTCGAGTTCCTGTATCTCCATGTCGGCATCGCGGGTGACGTGGAAGGGGTGTGCTTCGAGGACTTTCATGCCGGGGAACAGCGTCCCGAGATTCGCGATAATCACTTCCTCGATCAGCACGAAGCCAAGCGTCGCCTCCGCGGAGCGCCGGCGTGCATTCGCGCCGGGGGCATTCACGGGAACCAGTTGCGAGACGGTGCCTGGAATCTTCAGGCGCGCGAAGCGCTGCACCCCTTTCTTATCCTGGATCGTGATCGCCAGGTTCAGGCTCAGGTTCGAGATATGGGGGAACGGCCGGCCCGGATCAAACGCCAGCGGGGTCAGAATCGGAAAAATGATCTCACGGAAGTAAGTGTTTACCCTCTTCCGCTGGGCGGCATCGAGATCCGCATACGAATAAACGGTGACGCCATGGCTGGCTAGCGCGGGAAGCAAATCGCGGATAAAACAGTCCCGCGACTCCATCATGATCTTGAGCACATCCGCCCGAACCTGGTCGAGCAACTGCGCGGGGCTGTGCAATCCGTCCGGGCTCGTCGTCACGCCCGCATCCACCTGATCCATCAGGCCGGAGACCCGGACCATGAAAATTTCGTTCAGGTTTGAGCCGACAATCGCAAGAAATTTCACCCGGTCGAGCAGCGGATTCGAAGGGTCCTGCGCTTCTTCGAGCACCCGCCGCTGAAAGCGCAGCAGGCTCAGTTCACGATCCAGAAACAGATCGTGGTCCCCATTCCGTTCGTGCGCCGTCCTCCCGTTCTTTGAGGGGAAATACGGAGGCGGCTCGGCAGCCTTGGCTTCGGGGATTTCGGTGCGCGCGTGACGGGGCTTGCCGGTTGGGGGAGCATGCATAGCCATGGGGGTATTGTTTGCCGTTCCTCCTACAATACCGATTCCTGACGTGCTTCCGCAGTTTCCCGTGTTTCCCATCGGCTCCCCGGCGCCCTTGCAACGCCGCCGAAACAGCGAATCGCCCCTGCTGCTGACGGCATGCCTCGCAGCGCATTCTCTAAACCTGCGAAATGAAACGCGCGTTCCCGCCCACTTGGTGCCACAATAGACCAATGCGGATTCCCAATATCCTGGAGCGTGCGGAGTTTCGGTCGGGCAAGATGGGCAAGTGCGACCTCGTCCGCGGGGATATGCTCTCCGCCGGGCTGAACTGCTTTGAGCCGGGGCAGGAACACAAGGCGCATGTTCACGAGAAGCAGGACAAGCTCTATTACGTCCTGGAGGGGTCCGGACGGCTCACAATTGGAGACGATCGTTCTCATTTCCAGGCTGGGGATCTCGCGCTCGCGCCGGCGGGTGTCGAACACAGCCTCCGCAACGACGGCCCCGAGAAGCTCGTCGTGCTTGTGATCTTCGCCCCGCCGCCACCCATAGCGTAGCCTCCCGGCTCGCAAAGTCCGCTTCAGCGGCTTTCGAAGTGAGCGGCGGGCGGCTCGGATTTAATCCATCGTAATCATGCGCCGGAGGTCCTCTCCACGGAAACCCGGTTCTTGTTCACCTCTCCGCGCTCCACGCCCAGTCCCACTCCTCGCCGGCGTGCTCCAGGATGCCCGGCACATCCTCGGGCAACAGCAGCCGGGCCCTCTCCAGTTCTCTGCACGCTTCCTCCACTCTCCTCAGGTACTCCTCGCGGCTGTGGTATCGGGCCTCAATCGGCTGCCGGGGATCCCCGCTCTTCCTCGCTTCCTCGTTTGTGCGTGGGAATGGAATAAATCCCCCCACCATGCTTGAGATCACGTCGGTCGGTCCGCTCTTCGCCTTGAAGAGGTTCCATCCGGTGTAGGTGGCCAGCGGAACCGCGATGTCGGGCAATCGGATTCCCGCAATTTCGTTCCCGTCGGCGTCCACTTGTGGCACCAGTGTCGGGAAGGGCTTGCCCAGTTTGGGAGGCTCGAAGTCGATGATCCGCTCCGTGCGAAAACGCGGACCGTAGTCGGCGCGCCATGCCTTCTGAAGCGTGCTGCTGCGTTTCACGGCGGCGACGTTGCGGCCGGGCAGGGCGGGGAAGTGGAGGTCCTCCGGTCGAACCAGCGACTTATCGGCGATGTGTCCGTACCGGCTCTCCGGCGGCGTCACGTTGTCGCGAACCCACGCATCCATCGCCACCAGCAGCGCCCGCATCGCCGGCCGGATGCGGTTCGGGTTCACAAGCTCCTGCCCCACGCTCCGGGCCGGTGGCCACGGTCCGGTGCCATGCTGCGTCCCGGCAAATTGGTAAATGCGCGTGCTGGCCACCGGCGCAAGGTCTTGCTTTCCGTCAAGGGTGGTATGGATCTGGGACGCCGCCCGTCCCCAATACTCGTAGGACGAATTCGTGTAGAAGATCTTCGGTATCAGAGCCTCTTTCCCTTGATACCGGCCCAGGATCCCCTCTGCAAGTCCCGTTTCCGCGTCGCGCTGAACGGCGTCGGAGAAGGGATAAATGTCCGTTGGATAGAGAAGATTCATGAACGGATGCCCATCGCGGGAGGGTTGCGCGAAGCGCATGTTGAAGCCGCCCCGCCCGCCCCCGGCCACGTGTGCCATCACGCCATCGAAAACGCGCCGTCCGCGCTCGTCGCCGTTGAATCCGTCGTAGAGGAACGTCCGCAGAAAGCGGCCGCTTTGGGAGACGCCAAAACCGTAGGCGCGAGCGAGCTGCCCCGCCTTGATGCCAAGCGAGGCATCGCTCTGCCGCTTGAAGTAGGTGACGGCATCGCGAATCGCCGCCATCCCGAGCCCCGCCAACGGGGGGTCTTTGGTGACGTAGACCAGGTCGTAAACCTTGTTGGGCTGAAGCCCTCCTTTCAAGTAGAGGCTCCCCCCGTCGCGCACGGGTTGGCCATTCTCCCAGCGGGCGAAAAGCCATTGGCTGCGCGGGATCGCCGTGCGCGGGCCGTTCGCCGTGTCCTGAACGGTCAGCACATTGCGCGAATCCTCCGGGTCGCTAACTTCGTAAGGGATATGCCCGCGGTCGGCCAGGGAATGGGAGAACGCGGTGTCGTTGACGATGATATTGGCACGCACCATGCCGGTGATTGCGCTCCCGTCGGCGTTCTTGGCCACCGGAACGTAAATCCGCATGCGGCCGGGTTCGTGCGGCACGTCGAATTGCCAGCCCACCCAAAGCAGGGAAAATCCTCGTTCCAGCAGAAACCCGTCGCCAAATTGTTCGGCCGTGCGGGGATCGGGGCTCCCTTTGGCGCCGCTAAAGAAGCCCAGCATCCCTTTGCCGCCCCGATTGCTGATCTCGCACAGCACCGCTCCGTTGCCCTTCCCAATTTCGCGAGGGCGAACGAAATAGAAATCGGCCGAGAACTCCACCTCCCCGGCCGCGTTCCTTGGAGCCAGGGCAAGGTCGGCGATGGTCGCGTTGGCCGGGTTCGCGGGGTCCACCGCGAAATGCAGCTTGCCCGCGATGGCCTCGTATTCGCCCGCCGGGCCAAATTGCTTTCCTTCCGCAACGGTCGCCTTGTGGACGATCTCCACGGAAACGACGCGGGCGTGAAGGCCGATGGCGCAAACGAGAGGCAGAAGTAGTCGGAGGGCGAGGCGCAGTTGTGGCATCGCGTTCTATTGTACGGCTGGGAAGCGGCTGTCGAGGGCAAAGTGTTTGCCCCCGCCCCAATTTTCTGGTCCATTTTCTCGTCCGTTGTCGCGCTACCCAGTAGGGGGTGAGCCGTGCGGACACAGCAAGCGCGGTTTCTCGTGAAGACCGCCGCGGCGAACCTGGCTCCGGCCAGGAAGCTCGGGGTGGCTGGAAATCAATTCGAGTTGGCCGGCACTTGGCGCATAGGCGGCGATGGGAAGGAGTGGGGCGGATACGAACTTCGCGCCACGGCAACCGTCGCGGAACTCTGGGACGCTGCCTACGAACAAGCGCGTCAGGGCGTCATCATCGAGCCCGATTGCGAGAACCAGTGGGCGATGCCCGCCACCAAGGCGCAGCGTGGTCTGTTTGCCGGCGGGCCAGAGGACGATCGGGGCGTTGAGAACCCCCAGTCTCCCCGCTTTCCGCGCGCCCAGACCCCGGATGGCAAGGATCGCTTCGCCTGGCATCTCGATGACGACTATTCCGCGCTTCGCAGCGCCCGCGAAGCCTTGCGCAATCCGCAGCCCGTGCGCGCGGCGATCCTCGACGTCGGCTTCGACTATCGGCACGAAGCGATGCCGCGTCACCTGCGAAAAGATCTGCAAAAGAACTTCTCCGGTGACGGCAGGCCGGATGCGACCGATCCCGATCAAGGCGGCTTTCTCAAGAATCCCGGCCATGGCACGGCCACCATCGCCATCCTGGCGGGTGGGTCTGTTAAACGCCTGGAGCAGATGGGCAAGCTGAAAGGCCCGATCGGCGGCGCTCCCGATATCGAAGTAGTGCCCGTCCGGGTTGCGGATTCTGTGCTCATGCTCAAGACAAGCGCATTCGGAGACGCCATTGAGTACTTGCTTTCCTTGCAGGCCAACCCGGCCACCGCCGTGGATGTAGTCTCGATGAGCATGGGCGGCGTGGCGTCCCGGCTATGGGCGGACGTGGTCAACCGCGCCTATGACGCCGGAATCGTGCTGGTGACCGCCGCCGGCAACAACTACGGGCGTCCCAAGAGCATCGTTTTTCCCGCCCGCTTCCGCCGCGTGCTGGCCGCCTGCGGTATCATGGCCAACTCCGAACCGTACGTCCTGCCCTTCGGAACCATGTCCGGGAACTATGGTCCTCCGTCCAAAATGGAGACCGCGATCGCCGCCTGCACCCCAAATATCTCCTGGGCGGAGATTGGCTCCAGGGACATCATCGATTCCGACGGGGAAGGAACGTCCTCGGCAACCCCGCAGGTGGCGGCGGCAGTCGCCCTGTGGCTGCAGCAGCACAAGGCCGGAATCGCCGGCTGGAGCGGCTGGCAGAAGGTGGAGATGGCGCGCAAGGCGCTCTTCGATTCAGCCAACCCCCAGTTTCCCGACCGCGAAAAGTACTTCGGACGTGGCGTCCTTCGGGCTGATCGCGCCCTCGCCGTCGCACCCTCGGAAGCGGTTCGGCGTCAGTTGAGGGAGCAGGAAAAAGATTCCGCCGCCTTTGCCTTCTTCAAAGCCTTGCGCGGCAGCATCTTCGCCGTCACCGACAAGGAATCGGAACTCGACGATTCCTACAATCTGGAACTCACTCAGCTTCTGCACCGGGACCCCTCCCTGGAAGACATCCTCGGCGACACCGGCCCGGGCAGCTTGTTTGAAGACAAGAAAAGCGCGGCGCGCGGGCGCGCCTTTGCGGACGCCGTGATTGAGAGTCCGTTCGCATCGCGGGAGTTGAAGCGCGCGCTGCGGGCGAAAGTGGGTGGGCGCGGGTTCGCCGGCGGTGGGATGCGCGCGCCCGGCGTGGCCGAAAGCGCTGCTGGCGAGGATCCCGCGGATGCGCTCACTTCCGGCACCAAGCTCGTGGCCAGCCGTTTGAAAGACCGGTCTCCGGTGCCCACTGCTCGCCGCCTGCGCGTTTTTGCCTTTGACCCTTCAGCCGGTGCCCAGTTGGACGAGAGCGCGGTGAAGGAGACCACCATCGCGGTCCCGTGGGAGACGCTGACGCCCGGCCCTTCGGGTGAGTACGTTGAGGTCGTCGATCACGATCCGGCCAGCGGCTGTTTCTATCCGCCGGTCGACCTCGAAAATCCATATCTCGTCGCCACGGATGGCTGCACTCCAGAGGAAGGGAACCCCAGTTTTCATCAGCAGATGGTCTACGGCGTTGCCATGCGCACCATTCACGAGTTTGAGCGGGCGCTCGGGCGCAGGGTCCTCTGGTCGCCCGTAATGGAAGGGCGAGAGGAAAAGCTGTATGTCCGCAAGCTGCGCATCTATCCGCATGCGCTGCGGGCACGGAATGCCTACTATAACCCGCTCAAGAAGGCATTGCTCTTCGGATACTTCCCGGCCACGCCGGCAACGCTCGAGCTGCAGCAGCCGGGCGGCACGGTGTTCACCTGTCTCTCTCACGATGTCATCGCGCATGAGATGACCCACGCGCTTCTCGACGGCGTGGCGCGGGATCTGGTGAAGCCAACCAATGCCGACATGCTCGCCTTCCATGAGGCGTTCGCTGACCTCGTGGCCTTGTTTCAGCATTTCTCCCTGCCCGGCGTGCTCGAAAAGGAATTGGCCCGGACGCGCGGCAGTCTTCGCGCTCGCAGCCTTCTGGTTGAGTTGGCACGCCAGTTTGGCGAGGGAATCGGTTTGCATGGCGCTTTGCGGGCATATCTCGGTCAGACGCCGGACCCGGGCGAGTATGCGCGCAGCACCGAACCCCACGCCCGCGGCGCGGTGCTCGTAGCGGCCATCTTCGATGCCTTTGTCTCCATCTACGAATCCCGCATCAAGGATTTGCGGCGGATTGCGTCGGAGGGGACGGGCATCCTCCGAGAGGGAAAATTGCACCCCGATCTCATCCGCCGCTTTGCCGAGGAAGCCGCCAAAGCAGCCAGACATCTGCTGCACATGTGCATTCGTGCGATCGATTACTGCCCGCCCTGCGATCTCACATTCGGCGACTATCTCCGGGCACTGATCACCCTCGACTGCGGCCTTTTCCCGGAAGACCCTCTGCGTTACCGCGTGGCGCTCATTCAAGGCTTCCGCGCGCGGGGAATCTATCCGCGCGACGTGCGTACCCTGTCGGAAGATTCGCTCCGCTGGCGTCGCCCGTCGAATGGAACCGTCACGCTCTTGAACGAGAGCCCCGTCATGCGAAAGCTGCTGGCAAGGCTTGGCGCCACCGGCGACCTTGTCCGCCGCCTCGCCAACGCGAAAGGGCATGTGCCTTGGCCGATTCCCAATCTGGAGACGCTCGGCTATTGGGACTTGCCAGGGCAGATCGGCATCCTTGCCCGCGCTCGCGCCATCCGTCGGGAAGCGCCAATGGACCGCTTCGGCAATGGCGGCATTCCCGTGCGGGAGGCGATTTATCAACTCCTCAAGCTGGAGCGCATTCAAACCAAACACATGCTGGATGCCGGCCTTGCCGAAGACACAACCGGCTTCCGCGATCATGCGCTAGCCGAAGCGGGATTGCTGCCCTCGGACGGCAGCAACCGTGGCATCGAAGTGCATGCGCTCAACTTCGCGGACCGGGAGAACGCCGAAGGCCGCATGGAGCGCGAGTTTCTCCTCTGGGTGAAGCGCCGGGATAAATCGGACTTCGAGGGAGGTGCCACCATTATCGGCAATTGCGACACCGGTATCATTCGCTACGTTGTTCGTAAGAGCCTGTCGAGCGCCCGCCGCGCCGCCGCGGAAGCGGAGTTTCATGCTGTTGGGCAGGCCGCTGGCTTCGGACCTGGGTTCACCTACTTTGGCCAGTCCCCCTTTGTCGGGCCCGGTTCCCGCTTTGCCATGATTCACGAGCGAGAGATCCGCGAGGAGGATTCCCATGCCTAGCCGCAAGACAGTTGCCCGGAAGAGCCCTGCTGGCAAGTCGGCTTCGCCGAAGACCTCGCGCGTCCCGGCCGAAGCTGCCTGGGTTGGCCCCGGCGTGCGCATTCGAATGTATCGGCCGGGATTGGGCGATTGCTTCCTCCTAAGCTTCGGGGACGGAGTGCAGGCGCGGAGCGTGCTGATCGATTGTGGTGTCTTCGTCGGCACTAGCGGGGAGAAGGACCGGCTGCGGGAAATCGCGGCCGATGTCGTCCGAACCGCCGCGGGCGTCTCCGGACAGCCGGGCGTCATGGCGGCCGTCGTGGCTACTCACGAGCACTGGGATCACGTGGCTGGTTTCTTCCACGCCGCGGACATTTTTCAGGAACTGCCTCCGGAGCGGGTATGGGTGGCCTGGACCGAAGATCCTGACCAGACCATCGCCCAGGAGCGCAAGGCAAGCCACCGGCAAATGGCTGCGGCCGTCGAACGGGCAGTCGAGCGCCTGGCGGCCAGCCCCGCTGTGTACGACCGGGAATGCGGCTCCGCCATCGCGGCGGTGATGGGGTTTGGCGGCCCGGCGGCGTCGATTCCGAACCTCGGATTCTCGGAGCGCAGCAATCAAGGGATGGAGTTTGTCACCGAGGGTCTCGGCGTTGCGCCGTCCTATCTGAAGCCGGGTGACGTTATGGATCTTGACTGGGTGCCGGGCGGGTTGCGTGTCTACGTGCTCGGCCCGCCCATGGATCGCAAGGCGCTCATCCAGGGCAGGGCTCCCGCTGCGGAAGGCTACGGGAAAGACAGTGGCGAAGGCTCTTCCGCCGCCTGGATGGCGGGCGTCTTTGGCGCGGCCGGCACCGGCGTCGCCGGGGATGCGGAGTCTTCAGAGCGGTTGCGGCCCTTTGACTCCGCGCGCGCCCTGCCCGAAGCGGATGTGTTTCGCGAGATCGAACGCAAAGCCGCCCCCGAGTCGGAACTAAAAGGGGTGAAATCGAGTGTTGCCAATTGGACCTCGAAAATGGCCCTCTTCACCCAATATGCGCAGGAGGATTGGCGGCGCATCGATACGGATTGGCTGCAGTCCGCCGCATCCCTCGCGCTCCAACTGGATGGCTCCATCAACAACACCAGCCTCGTGCTCGCCTTCGAATTGATCGAATCCGGGAAAGTGCTTCTGTTCGTGGGGGACGCCGAGCTGGAGAATTGGAAGTCTTGGCAGGGGCTCGAATTCGATATCGCGGAACCGGGTGGCGCCTCCGGCAAGGTCACTGTGCCCCAATTGCTGGGCCGCACGGTGTTCTACAAGGTGGGCCATCACGGAAGCGGCAACGCTACCCTGCGGGCGGCTTTCGAACAAATGACCAGCCCCGATCTGGTGGCGGCGATTCCCACGGACGAAGCCTTTGCCCGCGACAAAAAGGGATGGGCGATGCCCGCCGCGAAGCTTCGCCCCGAACTCCACGCGCGGGCGCGTGGACGGGTTTTTGACGCCACTCCCACCGTTGCCGCCATCACGGAGCCGGAAGCAAGCCTGCTTTCCGAGGCCGCATGGAAACGGTTTGCCCGCTCGGTCAACGGCGGGGAGCCGGGCGACCTGTTCGTCGACTATCGGATCGATCTGGATCGCGCGGGGAATTCCCCGTCCGCTAGCGCGGGTAAGGGTGTCCCGCCAGAAGAGTCAGCGCGCGGTAAACCTGTTCGCAAAGCATCGCGCGCGCGAGTTCGTGCGGGAAGGTCATCGGCGAGAGGCTGAGCAGACGGTCTGCCCGCTGTTTCCATTCCGCTGGATGCCCCTCGGTGGGGCCGATCACCAGATGGAAATCCCGCGCCGCGAGTTGGGCGGATTCGAGGATCTGGGCGAATTGTGCCGTGGAACAGGGCTCTCCGTCGGGGCTCAATAGCAGTTTGATGGCCCCTGCCTGGTCCCAGTTCTCCTGGCGCGGTTTCAATTCCTGCAGCTCGAAACGGGCGTAGCGCTGGCTGCGCTTGCGGTATTCCTCGCAAATCGCCTGCGCATGGCGATCGCGAACTTTCCCATAATAGAAGAGGACAATGCGCATGGGTTGGGTGCCGTCCGGTCCGCCGGATTTTGTAGAACCGGTTATCCGTTCCGCCGTTGGCAAGCCCGGTAACCGAAGTGGCAGTGGCGTCGCCTAATCCTTTGTACCAGACTACGCCCGAAAACCGTTTGGAGAGGGAACCATGTCCGCACTCACTCAGCCTTCCTCGCAGCCGGAGCGAACACCGGGAATGCAGCCCGTCCCGGTGGCGCCGCAGCCGCCGGTCAAGGAACCGTCCCGCGGATGGATCTGGCTCCTCGTCCTGGTGGTTGTCGCGGGGGCCGGCGCGGCGTGGATGACCCTCCGCCCCGCCGCGCGGGAAAAGGCGCCGGTGATCCCCGCCGCGCAGTTGGCTTCGGTCAAGGTCGGCAAACTCGTGAAGAGTATCCGGGCCGGCGGACAGACCGCTGCCGTCGATTTCGCCAACATCAGCGCTCCGGAAGTGCATGCGCGCGGCCTTGATCGCTCATTGACGATCATCAAACTCGCACCGGCCGGCGCAACCGTCAAGAAGGGGGATGTCATCGCCGAGTTCGACGCCACCGTCCTCCAGGACAACCTGGACGATCAGCGCGCTCTGGTGGAAACGGCGGAGTCCAACCTCGCCAAGAAGATCGCTGACCTCAAGGTGGAATGGGAGACCTTCCAGCAGACCCTCCTTGTAGCCAAAGCCACTCGCGACAAGGCGAATCTTGACCTGAAAACTGCGGAAGTGAAGAGCGACATTGAAGCGGAAATCCTCAAGCTGGCGGCGGAAGAAGCCGAGGCCAGGTACCAGCAGTTGCAGAAGGATTCCCCCGTCAGGCGTCAATCCCAGCAGGCGGATATCGAGCTTCTCCAGTTGGAAGTAAGGGATCAGCAGCAGAACCTGGTTGACCTGCAGAACGATCTGAATCGGTTCACGATCCATGCGCCGCGCCCCGGCTTGGTTGTGTTGCAATCGAACTTCAACGGCGGCGAGATGCGGCAGGTTTCCGAAGGGGAGCAGGTGCGGCCGGGCCGCGCGTTCATGAAAATCGTTGATCCCACTCGCATGGTAGTGGAAGCGACCGTGAACCAGACCGAGAGCGAGAACTTCTCTTTCGGGCAGGAAGCAACCATCGGATTGGACGCGTTTCCGGATCTCAAGCTGACCGGTGAGGTGGCCGGGTTGGGTGCCTTGGCAACCGGAGGATGGCGGGAGAATTATTACATCCGGAATATCCCCATTCGTGTCAGCATCAACAAGTTCGATTCCAGGGTCATCCCGGATCTTTCCGCCTTCGCCGATGTAGAAGTCCGAAGCAAGGAGAACGGCCTGCTCGTTCCCCGCGCCGCGTTGAACTATGAGGGGCAGAAGGTCTTCGTCATGCGTTCGATTGGCGGCAAGCTGCAGAAAGTGCCGGTGACCGTGGATCTCACCAACGCAACCCTGGCCGCCGTATCGGGTGGACTACAGGAAGGGGATCAGGTCGTATTGAACGCAGCGCTCGTGAGCGCCCGATGACGGCCGCTCCCCTTCCTGCCTCAACCAGTTCCGCGCCGTTCATCTCAGAATCCGTGGTCCGTGCCTCCTCAGCCTATCTAAGCGCTCCCTTGCGCCGTGAATCTTCCGCGCGGACGCAGCCTTGGCTGTCGGGGAAATGCACCCTGAATGGTAAAGTAACCACCAAGCCGTGGTGCTTGATTAATTTCCCTTATGAAGGCAACGAAGATCCGAGAATCGTAGCCTCGATCTTCACTTTCACTTCATCGTCGGAAACGGTTGAAAACACTAGGCCTGCCTCCTCTCTGGATTGCATTCGCGTCAATCCATCGAACGCGGGCCCTCTGGCAACGGTTGACATAGCCCTGCCGAAACAATAATTTGAATATAGGTAATCCAAAACCTTGATCACACGAGGCGGTAAGAACCAATGATGATTTTTCGAGTTGGTGAAAAAGTGGTGTATCCCAACCATGGGGTGGCCACTGTGGAGAACATCAGTTCCCGCTCTTTCGGATCGCAGTTTGAACGCTTCTATCTCCTTCGGCTGATGTACAGCACGATGACGGTGATGGTTCCGTTCAGCCACGTGGGAAACGTGGGCCTGCGCCCGATCACGAAGTTGCAGGAAGTGGATCGTGTTCTCGAATACCTGGCATGTGGCGATTGCTCGAGTAACAGCGATTGGAAGAATCGCTTCAAGGAAAATTCGGCGAAGATGCGCACGGGAAGCCTCAGCGATATTACCGAAGTGTTCAAAGGTCTGGTGAGGCTCCAGGCCGACAAGCCGCTCTCCTTCCGCGAGAAGAAGATGCTCGAAAAGGCCCGGCAGATGCTCGTGGCCGAAGTCAGTGTGGCGAAGAACCTGGACGAGGCGAAGGCCGTCGATTTGCTTGACCGTTCCTTGGCCGCCTCGGATCTTCGCATGCCCGCTGCGTACTAGGCCGTCCTGTTTCCGCGATTGCGGCGGGAAGGCCGATCGGTAACGTCGCTTCCTGCCGCTTTCCCCGCCAGCGCGCCCCTCCGCGGCGTCTGGAACCCTCGCGCGTCGTTTTCCGGTTCCCTCCATCCGGTCCCGCTTTCCCCAATTGCATGAACCTGCCTTTCTCCGCACCGCGTGCGACAATAGCCTGTAGTGCTTGAAATCATAACTCCCAGAAAAGCAACACATACACGCGTTGCCCTTTTTGATTTTGATGGAACCCTTTCCCTGATCCGCGCGGGTTGGATGGAAGTGATGGTTCCGATGATGGTGGAGGAACTCGTCGCCTGCAAGTCCGGGGAGAGCGATGAGGCGATCACCGGCGTCGTGCGCGAATTCGTCGGCCGGTTGACGGGGAAGCAAACCATCTACCAGATGATCGCTTTGGTCGACGAAATTGAGAAGCGTGGCGGTGCCGCGAAAGATCCCCTTGTCTACAAGAAGCGCTACCTCGATCTTCTGCAGGAAGAGATCAAGGATCGGCTCGAAGCTCTCGAATCGGGAAACACGGATCCCGATGCCTTCGCCGTCCCCGGCTCTCGGGCGCTTCTCGACGGATTGAAGGAGCGCGGCTACAAGATGTACCTGGCCAGCGGGACTGACCAGGATTACATGCGTCATGAAGCGGATCTGCTGCGCTTCAGCCAATACTTCGACGGCGGCGTGTTCGGCGCGCTCGACGATTACAAGAGCTTTTCAAAGAAGATTCTCATCGAAAGGCTCATCGCGAACGCCGAGTTCAAGGGCGAGCAGTTCCTCGGTTTTGGCGACGGTTACGTGGAGATCGAGAATGTGCACCAGGTGGGCGGCGTCACCGTGGGTGTAGCCACGGACGAGCCCGATTGCACCAAAATAGATGAGTGGAAGCGCGACCGGCTGGTGAAAGTGGGGGCCGATTACATCGTTCCTCACTACCGGGAACATGACGCGCTCTTCGATGCGCTGTTCGGCTAGCGGAAATCGGAAACCGGGGACCATTGCCAATGTGCGCATGGTATCGAACGTTTGATCGGATCATCCTGGGAAACGGGCGGGTTCCGCGCTCCGGGGTGGAGGTTGTATCGCAATGAATCAGATAGGCCAGGCATTCCTTTCCGGCGCTCAGGTTCGCGATGTCCTGTCTCGAATCGCAAATCTGCGGGCGCTCGTCGTTGGGGATATTTGCCTTGATCGCTGGTGCATCTACGATCCTTCGCTCGCCGAGCCTTCCCGCGAGACCGGGATTCCGCGGATCGCCGTGATGAGCTACGAAGTCACGCCCGGTGCCGGTGGCACCGTTTCGAACAATCTGGTCGCGATGGGTGTGCGCGATGTCGGCGTTCTTGGCGTGCTCGGCGACGACGGACCCGCATTTGAATTGCGGCGCGCCCTGGAGAGCCAGAATGTCGATACCGGCTACCTGGTCGCCAGCCCGGATGCCCAAACCTTCACCTACACGAAATACTTGAACGTCAGCACCGGCGAGGAAGACCTGCCGCGCACGGACTTTGTCAATGTGAACCCCTGGTCGGCGGACGTAGAGGCCGCTCTGGTTTCCCAATTGCGCGTGGCGGCGGCCGAAGCGGACGTGATCCTGGTTTCTGACCAGGCGGAGACGGAGGTTGGTGGGGTCGTCACGGCCGCGGTGCGGAAAACGCTTGCGGAAATCGGCCGCGATGCGCCTCGCAAGACCGTCTGGGTGGATTCCCGCATGCGCCCGGAGCACTTCCGCGGCGTCATTGTGAAGGTCAACCGGGAAGAGGCGGAAATGGCGTGTGACCGCCTTCAGATCCAGCGGGATTTCTCCCTCCTGCGCGCTCAGACCCACTCGCCCTTGTTTCTGGTTACCCACGGCGGCGACGGCGTGGATATATATTCCGCCTCTGGCGCAAGTTCCGTTTCCACTCAACGCGTGGAAGATCCGGTCGATATCTGCGGCGCGGGCGATAGCTTCTCAGCCGGTGCGGCGATGGCCCTCGCCGCTACGGGAGATCCGGTTCTTGCCGCCCGGTTCGGGAATCTGGTGGCTTCCATTACGATCATGAAGAGAGGAACTGGCACGGCATCGCCAGATGAAATCCTCGATCAGGCGGAGCTGAGTAGGCGATGAACGTCCTTGCCATTGACGTGGGCGGTTCCAAGGTGACGCTGGCGGTTTTTGAAGACGGCCAGATGATTCTCCGCGAAACCCATGTAACGGACCGCGAAGGCGGCAAAGAGTGGATGGTGGATAAGACGATGGCGGTTGCCCGTTCCTGGTCCTCGCGCTTGCGCTTTGACCGTTGCGGCATCGGCTTCGGCGGGCCGGTGAACTATGCCCGCCAGCGCGTGGATAAATCCACGCACGTGAGCGGATGGGACGATTTTGATTTCCCCGCCGTGGTCAAGTCCGAACTGGGGATCCCGGCTATCATCGATAACGACGCCAACGTTGGTGCGCTCGGGGAGTACACTTTCGGCGCCGGCGCGCATTCGGATCCCATGTTCTACATGACGCTTTCCACGGGAATCGGCGGCGGCATCATCGTGAACGGCGCCTTGTTCCGTGGAGCGGATTCTTTTGCCGGCGAGATCGGCCACATCACGATCCGTCCGGACGGGCCGCAATGCTTATGCGGGTCTTTCGGGTGTTTGGAGCGGCTCTGCTCCGGCCTTTGGCTCGAAAAGGATTACGGCAAAACGCCCAAGGAATTGCTCGACGACCATCGCTTCGTTCAGAAGTATGTCGTCGATCTCGCCCAGGGGCTGAAGACGTGCATTCTCTTGATCAACCCCGCCCGCGTCGTGATCGGCGGAGGAATCAGCAAGGCCGGCAAGAAGCTGTTCGATCCTCTCAAGGCCGAACTCCGCAAGCAGATCACGAACTGGAGCGAGGCGCGCATCGACGTAGTGCCGGCCTGTCTCGCCGACGACAGTGTGCTTTATGGGGCGCTCGCCCTCGTGGATGAATTGGGAAAGTGATGAGTTTTACACAGTCTTACGTGAATGAATTGCAGGCGACCCTCGCGTCCCTGGACCTCGCCAAGGTGGATCGGGCGATTGACTGGTTTCGCGAGACGCGCGACGCCGGGGGAACCATTTTTCTTTGCGGCAACGGCGGAAGCGCCGCCAGTGTCTCCCACATTACTTGCGACATCGTGAAGGGTTGCAGCTATCTCCGCGACAAGAAGTTCCGCGTGATGGCCCTTACCGACAATCTCGCCACCATCACCGCCTATGCGAACGACGTGGGTTACGGAGAAGTCTTCGTCGAGCAGCTCCGCAACTTCGCAACCCCCAAAGACCTGGTCGTCGCGGTGAGCGGCAGCGGCAATTCGCCCAATGTGGTGAAGGCCCTGGAGTACGCGCGCACCGTTCCCTGCAGAACCATCGCATTCACGGGTCGCGACGGCGGAAAGCTCGCGCCGCTCGGCGATCTCAATCTTCACGTCGGCCTTCAGCACATGGGCCGCATTGAAGATGCGCACATGATGATGCTGCACATGATCGCCTATTCCTTCATGGATGGAGCGGTTGACTAGCCCCGCGGAGTCGTCGCGGCGGCTGCCACCACAGATGTCCACCCAGGCCGATCCGGAGAAGGCGTTTTATGAGGCGCGTTATGCGCCCTTCCTCGAACTGCGTCCGGACGACCTGCGCTTCACCCCCGCCGCGTTCCTCGCCGATCTGGAGAATCCCCGCAAAGAGATCTACGAGCGGAAGGAACTCTATCGCGCCACCTTGAACGCACTTTCGCGCCTGAACCTCTCGGGAAAGCGGGTCCTCGACTACGGCTGCGGCACCGGCGATTTTGGCCTCTGGATGGCCACCGCGGAGCGCGCCCATGTTACTTTCCTCGACCTGGCGGAGAATGCCATGGAGGTGTGCCGGAAGCGCGCGGAATATAGCGGGGTGGCTGCCCGCTGCGAGACCGTCGCCAGGGATGCCAGCGATCTCGCTTGCTTCGAGGATGGCGCTTTCGATCTCGTCTATGGCTGCTCCTCGCTGCATCACACCCTCAAGTACGACGGAGCCGTGAATGAGATCATGCGCGTGCTGAAACCCGGCGGCGATCTGGTGCTCACCGAAACCTATGGCAACAACCTCTTGCTGAACACGCTTCGGCGCTGGAACTGGAAGCGGGAAAAGTTGTCCTACGATCAAGGGGAGGGCGTCATCTTCAACGACGAGCATGTCGCCATTCTCCGCAAACATTTCACCGAAGTCTCCCTGCAGCCGATCGGGATCTTCTCTATGGCCAAGCGCGCCCTTCGCGGCCGCTTCCATCTCGCCGCGGCCCGCGCGATGGTCCGCGCTCTTCAGCTCACGGACGCCGCACTGATCGGTCTCATCCCCCCGCTCAAGTCGCAGTGCGGCGAGGTCCTCGTCGTGGCGCGCGGTCGCCGCTAATTCCTTCGCATTCCCTGCGGTCCGCTCCCGCTTTCGCTCGAATGCGCCACGCCAAGGCCCCTATGCTTGCGCGGCGTTCGCGAGGTGCGCCGGGGGCTGCCGGAAGGTGAGCAGCAGGCTCGCCGCGAACAGGGTTACGGCTGTCATCTCGATAATCGCCGAAACCGGCAGCAACGGCCACATCGCGGGCACGTACGATTCGTAGGCGCCAATCTCGGAACTCACCCGCAGAAAGCACCCCACGTTCAGCAGCGCGAGTGACCAGAACATCAGCTTCGGGCTATAGAGCACGCGCATTCCGCAGAACGCCGGCAGCACGCGCTGACCGATCGCGAACACCATGCTGGACATGAATCCCACCGTCAGCGCATGCCGCGAGGAACCCCACAGGCCGCCTCCCTGGTCCCAGAAAACCGCGCATACGCTCAGCACGGCTGCCACGAGCATCCAGACATACGCGATGCGCACGAAAAGCGGAAACGTCGGGTGTATCCCGGTTGTCTTCGGAGCCTTCACCGAAGGCCGGAACACGCCAAGCGCGCTCGCGGCCACGGCGGACGCCGCTAAAATCAGAATCGTCGCCGGTGCAAACCATCCCAGCATGGCTGCGGTCACCCCCACGATGTTGACGGCCAGAGCCAGAAAGAGCAGCCTCGCCGTGGGGTCCGTCAGGCCAAGGAATACCGGGAGCCACCGCGCGCTGAAGCCCCAGATCGTCACTACCGGGAAGGCCCACGTGAAAAGCACCAGCAGCCGCTCATTCGCGCCGTGGGGAATCGCCGGCCCGATTCCAGTGATGCCGGCTTGTATCGACACCGCCAGATTCGCGGCCAGCGAAGCCAGAAAACCAAGACTCCCGGCGATCACGGCAATCATCCACACCGGCGGTCCGCCCGATTTCTGCTTCCCCGGCTTCGGCTCCGCCCGGTGGCCGCTCACAGTCACGAAGAACAGCAGGAACGCGGCCAGTTCAAGCGCGGCGGATACCGGCAGCAGCCAGCGCCACTCCCACAGCCAGAGGTTCGTTGCCCAGCGCAGCGTAACGCCGGAAGTCCACAATGCCCAGCTTGTCCAGGAGCGTGTAATCGCGAACTCCGGAAGCCGCCCCATCTTTGACAGCGAGTAGAAGCCGATACCGATGATGAAGCTCCCGATCCACCCAAAAAGCTGCGCGTGCCCGTGAGCCTGTATCCAGGCCGGGTCGACTAGCGCCGCGGTTCGCTCGCCAGTGATGCTGATCAGGTTCCACACACCCAGAAACGTGCCCGGCAGCAGCATGAACGTCAGCCCCGTTACGATCCAAACCGTCAGCGTCCGTTGCAGCGCCAGTTCGCGGTCTTTCAACGCTTCGGGATCCCGGGAAACCATCGTAGACAAAAGAACCCTCCAATATTCGATTATGCCGAATGCCGTCCGTCCGCTTTCCGCCTCACGAACGGCGCATATCCCGCCACCGGGCTCATCGGGCGGCCGATCCCCGGTGGACGTCTTCGATCCATTGCCAGAGTTCCGCGCAGATTCGGTCCGGGTCGCGCCGCACGCGGCAGTCCTGTTGCGCCGCGCGGGCGAGGGCGCCGCGTGCCTTCGCGTCGCGCGCCAGCCAGGTGAGCGTTTCCGCCAGCGCGGGCGCTTCCGCGGGTCCCGTCGGAATGGGCGCGACCGTGCCGGGGGAATAGTCGTCCCCGCCGCCACTCTCGCTCACCACCAAGGGCACTCCCAGCGACATCGCGCGGACCGCGATGCCAGAGCATTCGCCCGCCCCCGGATATTTCAGGTTGACGCACACATCGGCGGCGCGGAGCAGCGCACGGAACTCTTCTTCAGACGTGCTGCCTCGCAAGATGACGCCGGAATGCGCTTCCAGACGGGGAAGCATGGTGCGGGCGAAATCGTCGGAGGCGAACGCGCCGGCCACCAGCAACTTTGCTGGAATTCCTCGGGCGCGAAGGGCGTCGAGCGCGGCCAGCACGCTGCCGATGCGCTTCGTTTCGCGCAGGTGTCCATAGACGCCCAGAAGAATCTCCGTGGCGCGGAGGCCAAGCGATTCCCGCCGAAATCGCTCCCGCGCGGATGCGTCCGGCGCGGCGTCCGGCTGTTCGAGGTCCAGATGCGGCAGCACCCGAACCGCGGCGTTGGGGTGGTGCGCGGTCACGGCCCGCCGCGCCTCCTCCGAATGCACCACCAAGGCGAGCGCGCGCTCGGAGATTCGCTTCAGAAGTGGGTATCGAAAGTAGCGCGGTTCGCTCATCGCGCGAGCCCGCTGCCGCCACAGAGTGCGTGCAAGGTCCTCCGTCCAGACGCCATAGTTGTATACAAATTCTTCGAGATACTGCGTCTCGTCCAGGCTCCCGATCAGCAGATGGTGGAGCATGGCGTCATGCAGCAGCACTACCCCCGGCACGGCAATCGCGCGGGCATAAATCTCGGCGTGCAGGCGATTATTCCCAATATGGTAGAGATTGCAATTTCCCGAAGCGTTCACGCGGACGTCGCCGTGCCGGAGGAGGCCGTGGAGCATTGCGGCCGCATAATCGGCCACTCCAGACGGCTGCGGAGGCAGCGGCGCGAAGTAACCCAGATTCATGACGGCCTGCCCGTGCGCATCGCGCTCCGTCACCCCGCCGACTTCGTCCTGCGGCCAAAGAGCGCGGTCCCCACCCGGATATGAGTGGCGCCTTCCTCGATGGCCACCTCGAAATCGTTGCTCATGCCCATGGAAAGCGCTTGCAAGCCGTGCCCGCTCGCAAGTTCTCGAAGTCTCGCGAAGGCCGGCCGGCTGTGCTCCGGATCCTCGAAGAACGGAGGAATCGTCATTAGTCCCTGCAGGCGCAGACGGGGCAGCACGCGGATCTCATCAAGCAGCTTGGGCAGATCCTTAGGGTCGCAGCCATGCTTGCTCTCCTCCGTGGAGAGCTTCACTTCCACCATCACATCGAGAGCCGGAGAGCCGGCGTCGGCGCGCGATTGGTTCAGTCGTCTGGCCAGGCGGGCGGAATCCACCGTCTGCACACAATGGAAGAGCGGAGAAGCCTTATTGACTTTGTTGCTCTGCAGATGGCCGATCAGATGGTATCGCGCGCCATCGAGATGGGCCAATTGCGGTGCCTTCGTTTCAAACTCCTGCACATAGTTCTCGCCGAAGTCGCGCAATCCGGCTTGCCAGGCCGATTCGATGGCGGCTGCGGGAAAGGTCTTGGTGACCGCGATCAAGACAATCTCCTCACGTTTTCGGCGGCTTCGCGCGAGGGCGGATGCAATGCGCTCCTCCACCTCCGCCAGGTTCTCCCGAATACTTTCCACCTTCTCAGTATCGCGAGTATTGCGGGAGATTGCCGTGGTTTTCCGGCTTCTCTATGAGCCGCCCTCGCGCGGAGGAGTTCCGAATTGAACCAATTGCTCAATTCGTGCAGAAGATTTGCCCGCTTTTGCCACTGATATCCATGTGACAGATATTCAATCCGCAGCTGAGCGAAACGAGGCCGTCGGGCAACCGCCGGCACTCCATGAGATTCTTCGTCAATTTCTCTCCGCATGCCGGATGCCCGCGGTGGTCGAACCGGGCGAACCGATGCTGTTCCTGCGCGAAGGCGAATACTCGCTGGAACCGGTAGCCAAGGGAGCGCTGCTCGAAGCCTGGGGAGAGTCGAAGGTTCTGCGTCGCCGGATTACGGCCATTCGCCGGGCGGCGGCGGGTAGGCTCGATCTGGCCGTCGAGAAGTTTGGCCGCAAGTCAGGCACGCTCACCCTGCTCGATGCGGAGTCGAGCGTCGCCGCCGTGGTGGAGCGAGATTCCGCCCGCGCGGTGGATCTGGCGGCGCTTTGCCGCTGGTGTGAGCGCTTGTTTCCGATGTGGCGGATGGAGCTGAGCAGTTGCGGCGCGGATCTCGAGAACTCCCTGTCGCCGCGCTTTCCGCGTGCGCTGCTTCGCATGGGCTCTCATGCTATGGCCGTCCTGGCCGCGCCGGATTGCGAAAGCGCCGACGACGCCCTCGCGTTCGGCCTCATTTGGTTCCGGCATGCGCAACTGCGTTGGCCGGCTTTCAATGTGAAGACGCTCGCCCTGTTTGTGCCGCCCGAGGCTGCCGTGGCGATGGGCTTGCGTCTGCGCTCCCTGAATCAAGAACTCGTGACCGCGCGGCTCTTCGCGACGGCGTCCGATGGGTTCCCCGTGGAGCGGCCGGCCGAAAGCTGGGGAAATCTCGATTCAGCCATATCCGCGCTCCCCTATACGCCCGCCGATTCCAGGCTGCGCGCGCTGTTTGAAGAAGCGGCCGCCTGTTCGGAAGCCGAAGTCGTGGAGGATCTGCAAGGCGGCTTGCATCTCGAACTGCGCGGCCTGCCCTTGGCAATCTGCAACGGAGACCGCCTGCGAGTGGGTCTCAGCCTGCGCGAAGCGCGCCGAAAAGTCACCGTGGCGCAACTGCGGCTGCTCGCCGAACGCGTCGCTCGAATCCGCTGCGAAGAATCCGTGGAACGGCGGCACCCGCTCTATTGCCGCTATCCCGAACGCTGGCTGGAGGCTATGGTGCGGCGAAATCTCTCCGAGATTGACCCGCTGATCGACGCCGCCACCGTTCGCCGCCAGGTAAGCGGCTTCCTGGGCGCGCAGCACACCCGAACCGACCTGCTCGCGCTCGATAGGAATGGGAATCTGGTGGTGCTGGAGATCAAGGCCTCCGAAGACATTGCGCTGCCCGTTCAGGCGCTCGATTACTACAACCGGCTCAGCCACCAACTCGCACGCGGAGAAATTCAGTCCAGCGCTCTGTTCCCCAATCGCGCCGTGCTGAATTCGCCCCCGCGCCTCTTGCTGATCGCCCCCGCTCTTCACTTCCATTCGACGAACGAAACCGTTCTGCGCTACCTCGAATCCTCTATTTGCGTGCGCCAAATCGGCGTCGCGATAGAATGGCGTAAGAATCTGCGCGTGGTGTTTTGCCATCCGCGCGGCCCGCACGGTCCGGGGGGAAATCGCGAGTGGCAGGCAACATACTCAGTCAGATCCGCAAAGCGCTCTCAACGCTGAATCCGGCGGAGGTTCGCGAGATCGCGGACCGTCCGGCCAGAATAGTGCTTCACGCGAACTCGGAGCAGAGTTACCGGGAGATGGAAGCGTTCTTCGTTCCCGATTCCCTGTCCGAGCGGCGTCGCGAGAAGATCTTCGCCAGTCTCTACCGCGCCACCGATCCGCGTGCGCCCGTCTCCGCCGAAATCGAAGTGTATGAGCAGGGCATTATTCACGCCCCGACGGGATTCACGTTTTACTCCTATGACCCCGCCGGTACCGTGCGCGAAATTCTCACGGCCCGGCCGGAACTCGATCTGGCCCTGGCCAGAACCTTCGCGCCGTTCCGTGCCCCCGTGGTGGCCGATACCATCGGCAAAGTGTCAACGGCGAACGGCTGGTTCAGTGTGGTGACGGCTCTGCCGAACATCATCCCCAGCCCGTTGCTGGTTCCCTGGGCGGTGGGAGAGTTTGCCTCCGATAGCGCGGTCCTCACGGCGAACCAGATCCGCATGGCGTTTCTTATCGCGGCGGCAAGCGGGCACCCGGTAGGATTTCAGGAGCAGCGATCACAGATCGCCTCGATCATCGCCGCGGCCTTCGGCTGGCGCGCCATTGCGCGGGAGGCCGTGGGAAAGATCCCCTTTGGCGGGGGCGTCATCCCGAAGGCGGCCATCGCCTACGCCGGCACCTGGGTCATCGGCAAGAGTTTCGAACGCTTTTACCGCATGGGATATGGATACACGGAAAGCGAACGGAAATCGGCCTTCAAGGAGGCCTTTGAGCGCGGGAAATGCATTCTGAGCGCGCTGCTTCAGCGGCATCGTGAGCAGTCCGCCAGCCCTCATCACGCCGATGAGGAGCTTGCCCGCCAGGTTGTGATTAAGCAAGCCGACTAAACGCCGGCGAGCCGCCCCGGCGTCCGAATACGAATAATTCAATAGCGGAGTGCTCGTGGCTATGCGTCGTGCCCGCATTCCGTCCGCTCGCTCCACGAAAGGATGTGCGCATCGGGCCGTGTTTCGCCGCACAATAGACGTAATGGATGAAGGGGTGCGGACCGTTTGCGCGGAAAATGCACCCTTCCAGAGGAGACTCGGAGAATGAGACGCTGTCTGGTCCTGCTTGGGTTCGCGCTTGCCCTTCAATGCGGCGCATTCGCGGACACCCTCAAGTTGCTTGACGGCAAGGTGATCACGGGCACCTTCCTCGGCGGGGATGCGCGCACCATCCGGATGGAGGTGAACAACAAGATTGAGATGTTCCCGATCTCCGAAGTGGATTCGCTGAGTTTTGGCGGCGGCCTGGCGGGCGCGGTTCCCCCAGAGAAGATCGATCCCAAGAAGGCCAAGGAAGAAGAGAAAGCGCGCAAGAAGGCCGAAGAGCAAGCGGCGAAGATGGCCAAGGAGGCCGAGAAGGCCAAGAAGGAGGCCGAGAAAGCGGCGGCCAAAGCGGAGGAGGCGGCAGCGAAGGCGAAGGGTGCTACGTCAGCGGCAAAAGCGCCGGTCCAAGCGCCGAAAATGGGCCGTTTCGGCAAGCCGGCGGCCATCGGTCAGGCAAGCAATGCGGCCAACGCGGCGAAGGCCACGCCGGCTCCAGTGAGCGGTGCGGCGCAAACCGCCCAGAAGGTATCGAGCGCCGCGAATCAAGCGGTTGGGGCAGCCAATCAGGCCGCCAGCGTTGCGGCTGACCCTGCCGCCGCCGCCTCTGGCGTTGCGCAACAGGCGGCAATGGGTGCGGCTTCGCAGGCAACGGGCGCAGCCGCCCCAATCGTCTCAAATGCCCAAGCGGTGGAATCGACGATGGAAGCGGCTCAGAGCGTGGCTCGAAGCGCGACAGGCACGGCCGATTCCGCACGTGCAGCCGCCGGCCGAAGCGTCGCGAACTCCGCTCCCGCCAGCGTGGCCTCTCGTTCATCGGCAACGCCACAGCCAGGCCCCACGCCATCCGACTCGGCCGCTCCCGCCACCGCGTCCGCACCGCAAGCCAACGCGTCGCCCGCAAGCGCACCCCTCGTATCCACTCCACCCTCATTCCCACCACCCTCCCCCGCGCCCACTGCATCGCGGCAGCCGGCGTCGGCAAGCGCGTCAGCGCCGGAACGCGTGCAGCCGGAGAGCGCAGCCGTCCCCTCTGGTGTCCTGATCCGGGTGCGGATGGTGGAGGCAATCAATACCGGCATTCATCGCGTCGGCGAAGTGTTCCGGGCCAGCCTCGAAACTCCGCTCGTCACCGGCGGCATCCAGGTTCCGAAGGGGTCGGATGTCATGCTCCGGCTCGTGAGCCTGCCCTCGGCGCGAACAGCCGGGGTCCCGTTGTTTTCCCTGGAAGCCATTTCGCTCCGCGTGGACAACCGGAACCTGCCATTCTCTGCCGAGTTGATGACGCAGCCCGGCGACGCGCTCAGGAACGGTTCCGCCGCGGCGGGCATGGAGGTGTTTCATGGTGCCGAAGCCATCCGGATCCCGGCGGACGGCCTGGTGAGCCTGCGGGCGATCCGTCCGCCAAACAAGCGCTAGGGCTCCTTCACCGACGCTCCCGCATTGGGCTCCAGGCCTCTGGATTTAGGATGGCCTCCTCGCCAATGTATGATCGAGAGGAGGGCGTGTGGCGAACACCCGCCGTCTCAGGAGGACCGGTCCCATTTCGAAACCAACCGCTATCGTCACCGGAGGCGGCCGCGGCATCGGCCGCGGTATCGTCGTCGAGCTGTCCCGAACCCACCACGTGATCGCCACCTATCGCGGCAACCGCGAAGCGGCGGAAAGCCTGCGGGCGGAAACCGGCTGCGAAATTGTCCAATCCGATATCTCGTCGCCGCAAGACCGCGCCGCTCTCATCGAATTGGCCCGCACGCGCGCGGAGCACCTTGATTTGCTCGTGAACAATGCCGGTATCGCCCCGCGGGAACGCGCCGACATTCTCGATGCGAAGCCGGAGATCTTCGACGAAGTGATCGAAACCAATTTGAAAGGCCCGTACTTTCTGACGCAGCTCGCCGCCCGCTGGATGAAGGAGTCCGGCCGCGGGCGCATTGTCTTCGTGACCTCCATCTCCTCTTTTACGGCCTCGGTGAACCGCGGAGAATACTGCATTTCGAAGGCGGGTCTCAGCATGGCGGTGGCGCTTTGGGCCAATCGTCTCGCGGCGCACGGGGTGCCCGTGTTCGAGATTCAGCCCGGTGTGATTCGCACCGACATGATCGCGAAAGTGGAGCGGGTCTACGAGGAGAAAATTGCCAACGGATTGCTCCCGCAGCGCCGGATGGGGGAGGCTTCCGATATCGCCAAAGCCGTGCGCGCGATCGCCGACGGCCTGCTCGATTATTCCACCGGCCAGGTGCTGAACGTCGACGGCGGATTCCATCTGCGCAGCCTTTAGCGCCCAGGGTATTCGCTGATTCCTTGTGTTACCCTCTCAGCTTATGCCCCAGTTCGACGTAACCGGTATTGGGCTGAACGCCACCGACACCCTCATCCTGCTGCCGAAATTCCCCGCCTACGCGGGCAAGATCGCGTTCGACGAGGAGATGTATAGCCCCGGCGGGCAGGTGGCCAGCGCCATGGTGCAGTGCGCCCGGCTGGATCTGCGCACGAAGTATATCGGCACGGTGGGCGACGATCTTCGGGGCAAGATCCAGATGGAGAGCCTGGAGGCTTCCGGCATCGACATTAGCGATGTGAAAGTCGTATCCAACTGCCCCAACCAGACGGCGTACATCCTCATCGACAAATCCACCGGCGAACGCACCGTTCTCTGGCAGCGCGGCGATTGTTTGAGGCTAGAGGCGTCCGATATCACGGAAGAGATGATCACGGGCACCCGCCTGCTGCACATCGACGGTCACGATACCGCCGCCGTGGCAAAGGCGGCCGCGATCGCCCGCAAGCATCGGATTCCCGTTACCGTGGACGTCGATACCATCTATCACGGCTTTGAGGAGGTGCTCCCGAACGTCGATTACCTCATAACCAGTTCGGAGTTCCCCACCGCCTGGACGAACGAAAAAGACCCGTTCACCGCGCTGAGCCTGATGCAGAAAACGTACGGAATGCGGATGGCGGCGATGACGCTGGGTGCTTACGGAGCGCTCGCCCTGTTTGAAGGCAAATTCCACTACTCCCCCGCGTTTGTAGTGAACTGCGAAGACACCACCGGAGCCGGCGACATCTTCCACGGGGGCTTCTGTTATGCGCTGCTCAAGGGGATGCCCATCGCGGAGGCACTCGAATTCTCGAACGCCCTGGCCGCGCTCAACTGCACCGCCATTGGCGCGCGCGGCGGCATCTCCACGGAGGCGGCCGCACGCAACCTGATCGCGCGCGGAGAACGTCGAAGCAACAAAGAGATCGCATTGCGAGCCCGCGAGTCCAACGCATAGCGCACCTTCAGCATGATCCCTCTTCGAGACACCGAGCGCAGCTATTCCAGGCCATACGTCGTAATGGCTCTGGTCGCCATCAACGCCGTTGTCTTTCTCTATCAGTTGATCTTGCCGCCCCAGGCCCTCGAACGCTTCGTTCTCACCTGGGCTCTGGTGCCGGACCGCCTCGCCCTGCACTCCCTTGCCACCTCCATGTTTCTGCATGGCGGCTGGCTTCACATCATCGGCAACATGTGGTTCCTCTGGATCTTCGGCGATAACGTGGAAGACATCCTCGGCCACAGGCGGTTTCTGGGCTTCTACCTGCTCTGTGGCGTGCTTTCCGCATTGGCGCATTTCGTGATGAGCGCCGGTTCCCCCGTGCCCACGCTCGGCGCGAGTGGCGCAATCGCCGGCGTGATGGGCGCGTATATGGCGAAGTTCCCGCACAGCCGCATCCTGACTTTGGTGCCGATCTTCATCTTCATTACCACGATTGAGATTCCCGCGCCCTTTTTGCTCGCTTATTGGTTGCTGATTCAGGTGGTAAGCGGCACCTTCGCCGCCGGCCAATCCGCCATTGCCAGCGGTACCGCCTGGTTTGCCCATATTGGCGGCTTTATCGCGGGCTACCTGCTCATCCGGTTGTTCAAAACGCAGCCCCGGCCCGCCCACCTTGAGATTGACTGGACCCGATAATGTTCTACCCAACCTTGGATGTTTCTGAAGTGGCCGCCCTGGACGTGCTGGCCGTTGCCGCCCACCCGAAAGACGCCGAATGGTTCTGCGGAGGAACGCTGCTCGCGTTCGCGGAGGGGGGCAAGCGCACCGGAATCCTCGACCTCAGCACCGGAGACATGAGCGCTCGCGGCATCCCCCAGCAGCGCGTCGAAGAGGCTGCGGAAGCCGCGGGAATTTTGCGCGTTGCCTGGCGCGGAAATCTTGGGCTCCCGGATGGGCGTCTCGAAAACAACATCATGGCGCGCATGACGCTTGCGGGCATTCTGCGGAGCCTCCAGCCGCGCCTGGTTCTCGGCCCGCACCCGGATCGGCGGCACCCGGACCATCGCTATGCGTGGGAGATGCTGCGCGACGCCTGTTATGCGGCCGGCTGGCCCAAACTCGACGACGACCTTCCCCCGCATCGCCCCGCCCGTATCCTCCGTGGCGCGCCCGATGTGCCCGCCGTGCCTTCGCTCGTCATGCCGCTCAATGCGGATCACATCGAAGCCAAAATTGCGGCGCTGCTCGCCTACCGTTCCCAGTTCGAAACGGAAAGCATCCGCGAAGGCTTCGACGACCCGTTGGAGTTCCCCACCGAAGCCCGGATTCGAGATTGCGTTGCCGGTATCGCCGTCGCTAACGGCTTTGGCGCCGGGGTGCAGTTCGCGGAGCCGTTTTACGCCGATGGGCCGATCCACGCCTTGAAGCCCTTCGGGTTCTGAGAATCGCTCGCGCCTGCGGCGGGCCTATGGAGCGGAGTCCACGGTGAACCAGACCCGTTGAAGCTGTATCCCCAACTCCCGGTCGTCGTCGCTCACTCCATCCGCTCTCGGTGAGATCACCGGGTCAATCTCGAATTCGATGCGCAGTACGCTTCCCGGTGAGAGCCGCGCGGCCGGAATCGTCACTTCGCGGTCCAGCGCCTCCCAGGTTTCGACCGGCAAGGTCAGCAGACGGTCGCCATTCACTGAGAGCTGGAGCGATCGTCGCGGGTGCCGCGGCGAAAGGAAAGCCTTCGCTCGGAAGTGGAAACGCAATCCGCGGTCCCGCGTTTCGCCCAA
>JBDIBK010000042.1:0-29816 GCA_039812845.1 Bryobacterales bacterium | reverse complement strand
CGGCCGGTGAAGTTGACGTGGCAAGAGGCGCTCACTAAGCCCGCATCCCAAGCCGTAGTGACACGCGCAAGAATCGTGCTCTGCCCGAAGCAGCGCGATCAAGAGCCGCCCAACTGCTTGGCGTCTGATCCCCAGTCTCCAGGAAATCATTCGAATATCGGCGCAAGTCTTGCGAGCACTTCGTCCATGACGCGCGTGGGCACGCTTTCCAGCTTCTTGCCGCCGCGCGCGGCGAGATCGAGGGCGCGGGGCTGATCGCAGCGCACCACGCCGGCGGTTTGAGTTCCAGCGCCGGACAATGAAACGGCGAAGCCGGCTGCCCGCGCGAAATTGCCGCCGCTGGTGATGGGGAGAACCACGGGCACTTTGGTGACACGGTTGAACGCCTCCGGCGAGACAATCAGCACCGGGCGGCGTCCCGTTTGCTCGTGCCCCGCGGCGGGATCGAGCGCGACCAGCCAGATGTCTCCGCGCTTCATCAAATGAGCTCGCTGCCCGCCGGTTTGTCTCGGGTCCATTCGCGGTCCTTCTTGCTGCGCGCCGCCCTGGGATCGCATTGAGCGAGCAGTTCATCCAGCGTGTAGCGGGGCCGCTGGCGCGGTTCGACAACCAGCCGGCCGCTTTCGATTGCAATATCCACCTGGGCACCCGGTCTCAGGCGCAGGAGGTCGAGAAGCGCCGGCGGAACAGCCAGCATCACCGAGCCGCCCACTTTGCGCAGATTTGTTGTGTGCATGTCCGCTCCCGTCTAGTTATATCTCAATATAACTCATGGATGGCCCTGGATCGAAGCGCGCCGTGTCGCCACCGTCGCCTTAGTGCATCACTTCCAGGTGGAGCGCCAGTCTCCCCACGGGCTCTCGCACGTTCCCACTTCATTGTTCGTCTCGCGATAGTGGGTTGCGTTCGCGCGTTCGATGTATCGGGCACCGGGCAGGAAATCGTCCTGGGCCTTCTTCAACAAATCGTCCAGCTTGCGATCCAGTCTTGAGCGGAGCGCCGGCTGGTTCTCGACGAGGTTCCGCATCTGGTAGGGGTCTCGCTGATTGTCGTAGAGCAGCCAGGGGCCATGGATGGAACGCACGTAGGTGTGGCGCGGCGTTCGAAGTCCCCGGTATTCCGCGATGCCGAAGCGCCGCATCACGGAGAACGACGCCGGGAGGTTCAGCAAAGCGGCGGGTTCGTCCGCATCCTTCACGGAGCCTTTCACCAGCGGGGCAAAATTCGTGCCTTGCACGGATTCCGGGATCGGCAATCCCGCGAGGCCCAGCAGCGTGGGCATGATGTCCGGCGCATCGATCGGCGTCACGCTCTTGCGGCTCCGCCGCCCAAGCAAACGCGGACAGCGGACAAGAAACGGCACGCGCAAGGACTCCTCCCAGGGCTGCTGCTTCATCGTCATGCCCTGGCTGTGAAGCATATCGCCGTGGTCGGAGGCGAAGACAAAAATCGTGTCCTCGGCCTGCCCGCTGGAATCCACGGTGTCGCGAAGGCGGCCCACGCAGCGGTCCAGCGCCGCCATGTGCGCGTAGTAGCCGCGAAGGTCTTTCGTGGCCTGTTCCGCCGCCGCTTTGGGCACATTGGGGCGCAGGCGAATCTCGCGATCCCGATACAGCGCGGCGAACTCCTCCGGCGCCGTTCCGTACGGATTGTGCGGAGGGCCGAGGGAGAGGACCAGGAAGTATGGATCACGCGAGGATGCGCGGCGGCGGAGGAACGCGCAGGCCTCCTCCGTTTGAGCAATCGCATCGTATCCATCCCAGTAGCGCGGCGTTGTGTCGTCTCCGGCGTAATAGAGGGAGTGGTTGTAGTCATGCGTGCACTCACACGTGCGCCAGTATTCAAAGCCGAAGCGCGATGCCGCCGGAATGGGCGCCAGTCGCCTCCCAAATCGCCCATCGGGACTTCCGTAAATATGCCATTTGCCGATGTATGCCGTGTCGTAGCCGGCATCGCGAAAGCATTGGCCGAGAGTGGGTCCGTTGGGCCGAAGCTCCACATCGTTCACAACCAGCCCATGCCTCACCGCGTATTGCCCCGTCATGAGCGACGCGCGATAGGGGCTGCAGACCGGCAATCCCGAAACTGCGTTCACAAACTGAAAGGATTCCGAAGCGAGTTTGTCGATCTCCGGCGTGTGCGCGTTCGGATCGCCCCGGTGGCCAAAAGCCTGCGCCCGCCACTGGTCCGCGAACACAAACACCACATTCGGGCGCACTGTCCGTCCCGCAACCGCTCCCTGAAGAAGTGTCCTTCGGCTAATCATCGTGAGCGAAAGTATATCGTGTGAGGCGGGCGAAAGCAGAATTTCGAATTGCCGACAGCAAAATGGACAATTCGACGCGCGGGAGAATTGCGTTTCCTGGGGCGTGTCCTATGGAGCGGGGAATGGGGCTTCCGGGCTGGGTCTTTGCAACGGAACAGATTGCAATACAGGACTGAGAGGACCCTCTCGGAGAGGGTCCGGTTTGTCCGGAAAAAATCCGGACAAACCGGACAGAAGGCAGCCTTCCCGTGGCGGAAGCGGTTCGCGCTTCCCGATTAGGCTTCGTCCAACGCCGCCACGCCGGGAAGTACGATTCCGCTCAGGTATTCGAGGGTCGCGCCGCCGCCGGTGGAGATGTGGCTGATCTTTGAGGCGAGGCCGGAGGCCTTGATGGCCTTTTCGGAGTCCCCGCCGCCGACAATCGAAACGGCACTCGAATCGGCCACGGCCTTGGCCAGGGCCATGGTGCCCTTGTCGAACGGGGGCTTCTCAAACACACCCATCGGGCCATTCCAGATGATCAGCTTAGCCTCGGCAATTGCGGCTTCGAAGAGGGCCACGGTCTTCGGCCCGATATCGAGCCCCATCGTGCCCTCGGGAATCTGATCCACCACCTCAAAGGGCGCGCCTTCCCGGAACTCAGCCGAAACCACGTGATCGATTGGCAGCAGCAGCTTGCCGCCGAACTCCGCCAGCAGGCTCTTCGCGAGATCCACCTTGTCGTCTTCCACCAGGCTCTTGCCTGTCGGCTGGCCCAGTGCCTTCGCGAAGGTGTACGCCATCGCGCCGCCGATAATCAGCTTGTCGACGATCTTCGCGAGGTTCTGGATCACCTCGATCTTGTCGGACACCTTGGCCCCGCCCAGAATCGCCAGCGCCGGGCGCGGGGGATTGCTGGTGGCCATCTCCAGGTACTCGAGTTCCTTCTGCATCAGCAGTCCGGACGCGCACTTCTCCACGAACTTCGTGATGCCCTCCGTGGAGGCATGCGCGCGATGCGCCGACCCGAAGGCGTCGTTCACATAGACGTCGCACAGCGAGGCAAGCTGCCGCGCGAACTCAGGATCGTTCTTCTCCTCTTCCGCGTGGAAGCGCAGATTCTCAAGCAGCAGCACTTCGCCCGGCGCGGGCTTCATCGCAGCCACTTCCGGGCCGATGCAATCCGGAGCCATCTTTACCGGGCGCTGGATCAATTCCGAGAGGCGCGCGGCCACCGGCTTCAGGCTCATCGCCGGATTCACCTTGCCCTTGGGGCGGCCCAGGTGACTCGCGAGGATCAGCGCGGCCCCGTGCTCCAGAGCGTACTCGATCGAGGGCAGGGAAGCCTTGATGCGCTTGTCGGACGTAATGGTTTGCCCGTCTTCGCTGAGCGGCACGTTGAAGTCAACGCGCATGAACAAAACCTTGTTCTTCAGATCAAGATCGCGGATGGATAATTTCGGCATGAAAATGGTCTCCTGGGTAGGCTAACTTCTGATCGTAGCATGCGCGCTTACGGGAGGCTTTCGGAGAAAGAGGTCAAATTCACGGAAATCCCGTCCGCGCGCAGAGCCTCGATCACCGCTCCCTCGGCCGGGCCGTACACGGGAGCGGCGAAGCGGTTTCCCTCTTCAAGCTCCACCAGCATGCGGTAACGGTTCCGCAGAATCTCGCTGCGGAAGACTCCCCCCACGTAAGAGGCCGCGGCCGGTTCGCCCGGCGTGAACAGCGATTCCCTCACCACGGCCGCCATGGTGGCCAGTTGCTGAGCGGCATTGTGCAGGATCTCCATGGAGCAGGCGTCGCCTTCGCGCGCGGCCTCATCCACCAGCCGCGCGAGAGACGCCACGCGGGCGCGCGGCCACGCGTCCGTGTAGAACCAGTGCAGCAGCGTGTTGGCGTCCGGCGCATAACAAGCTTCGAGCAGCTTGGCGCGAAGCGCGGTCTCGGGCCCCCACCCTTCCTCCTGCCGGAGCGCGGCGCGGATGGCCTGACGCGCAATATCGAAGCCGCCGCCTTCGTCGCCGAAGATATAGCCCCAGCCGCCCACCCGCTGGGTTCGGCCGGCGGCGTTGCGCCCCAAGGCGATAGAACCCGTGCCGGAAATCGTCATCAGGCCCGGAGCGCCGCCGGTGGCGCCGGTGAGAGCGATCCAGGCGTCGGTGGTGAGCAGGTACTGTTCCGCCTTTACGGTCTCACGGAGGTAGGTTTCTTTATCCTCCGCGCCGCCGCTGAAGCCCATGCAGACTCCGCGGAAGGCAAGCGCCTGCCGTTCGATTCCCGCCTGGGCTGCGGCCGCGCTCAGGCACTGTTCCATTGCGCTCTGGAAGCGCGCCCGGCCCTCGGCCTTGCCGACGTGGTTGCACGGCCCGCCCACGCCACGGCCAAGCAGGCGCCCGTTCTCATCCGCGATCAGTGCCGTTGTGCTGGATTGGCCGCCATCCACACCCAGGTATAGAGCCATCGTCAGTCTCCCGTGTATTCGCACCCGCTCGTGCAGGTTTCCATGATCCGCACCCGGCTCAGGCCGGGCAGTTGCGGCTTCAGCCGCCGCCAGATCCATCGCGCCAGGTTCTCGCTGGTGGGGTTTTCGAGGCCCGGGATTTCATTCAGGTAGCGGTGGTCGAGTTCCTCCACGACGGGCGCGCAGGCAGCCTTGATATCGGCGAAGTCCATCACCCAGCCAAGCTCCGGGTGCAGAGGTCCGGCGACGGAAACGCGGACCTGGAACGAATGCCCGTGCAGCCGCGCGCACTTGTGCCCCTCCGGCACATTGGGCAGACGATGGGCGGATTCAATGGAGAAGTCCTTGAAGATTTCCATGAGGGATTGGTTCAAGAACTATTGTTTCATGAGCAGAGGCAGGCTCGCGCCCCGGTGGTGTCGCCCAACGGTGTGTCGCGCAACGGTGTGTCGTGCAACGGTGGGGAAGGGGTTGGGCCGGCTCCCCGGCGGGTGCGGTGCTCATGCCGGGGAGCCCTTGCTCCGCACTCAATAGCTGACGCCCGGTTCCATGCCCTTGGCCTCGTCGATCCATGTCGTCACCATGGATTCGCTCGGCACGTTGCCGGTCAGCTTTCGCTTGTCGTTGGCTTCGCTCAGCTTGGCGGCGAGGTTCGCGGCGTTGCGGGTGCGAAGTTCCTTCACCGTGTCCACGCCCGCCTCCTCAAGCAACTCGGCGTACTGGCCGCCGACGCCATTGATGCGCATCAGATCCGCGTGGTTCACCCACTTGAGGATCAGCGCGCCGGCGATGCCCGTGGCCGTTTCCAGTTCGGCGCGCCCCTTCTTCGCTCCGGCCTTGGTGAGCAGGTCGGCCGTCGTCTTGACGCCCGCGGCTCCCAGCTTCTCCGCAAATACAGGGCCAATTCCCTCAATGTCTTCAATCTTGTTGCTCATGAATCAACGATCTCCTTCGGAATAGCGCCGCCTATCGCGGCGAAGCTTCTCGAAGCATATCTCAACCGCACGGGCGGGTTCCGGCAGCATTTTCGCCCGGTGCTTAGTGCGGTCCGCCAGCGGATTAGCTTCGCGCCCCCAGAAACGAGCCCAGCCATACCGCGAGATAGCCGAACCCCACACTGCTCATCACGTAGAGCGCCGCGATGCTCCTGTGGCCGCTCCGCATCGCATGCAGGGTTTCGAACTCAAAGGTCGAGAACGTCGTGAAGCCGCCCAACAGGCCAACCACCAGGAAGAGCCGCCAATAGGGATGCACTTCCCAGCGCTCGGTGAGCAGCGCCATCAAGAGCCCGATGAAGAAAGATCCGGTGACGTTAATCAGAAACGTGCCCGCGGGATAGCGCCAGTCCAGGCGCGAGAGCACCCAGTTTCCCGCCGCGAAGCGCAACAAACCTCCCAACCCGCTGCCCGCCATTACCACCAGGTATTTTGCCACTCTGTGCTCCCATCTCCGGCGCCGAATTCAGCAGGCAACGCCGCGGCTTTCAGGTACGATCCAGAAACTTCACGTCCACCGCACCGGCGCTCATCAGCAGGCCGCGGAGGATCGCCTCGGCGTTCTTGCGGGATTGGTTGAGTATGCCCATGTCCCGTGCCGCTTTCTCCGCTTCCGCGCGTGCTTCCAGGCGCGCCTGGCGCTCAAGGTCCTGGTTGTAGGGCACCCAGGGCGTCCACCAGGTGATGGAGCGATCCCAAACCCGTGTCAGCTTATCGTCGATCTCCACACCTGTGATCTCGGCCGGGGGCAGGGATACCAGAACGACGCCGTCCGGCTGCAAACGGATGTCGTCGTCGCGGAGATGGCTCAGGTCGAGGCCGGCCGAAACCTCCGCCTGCACGAAAAGCAGAAGCCGCTCCGTGCCAAAGGGCACTTTTTGCTCTTCAAGCGCGATGGCCTTCTGGATGGTGTACTTCACCGTCACCAACTGGCTGAGGCCGCGAATCTCCCTGACGACCGAAGGCGGGTCGAACGCGCGGGCAACGCTTCCGCCGGGAAACAGAGACTGCTGCAATCGTGGCAGAAAAAGACCCGCGGCAACTCCCGCGATCAAGCCGAGGGCCAGGCACGGAACCGCGACCGCCAAGAATGTGGGTTTCAATTTCACGGCTAGTTTCTATTGTGCGTCAGATCGGCCGCCGCCCGTTCCCGGCCTGTGCGCGCACAGCGGGATTCGCTGCCTAAACGCCGTAATCGGTCATATAGAACAGGCTCAGCCGGGGCAGCTTCGCCATATCCAGGAGCTTGCGGGAAAGGTACTGGTCTTCCAACTGACGCAGTTGTTCCGCCGACATCTTCCCTCGATAGGGCTTCAGTTGCGCGTCGAGTTCGCGCCGCGCCGCCAGCAGACTTTCGTCGCTTTGGACAAGACGAAGCTGCGCCAGCATCTTCTCTTCAAGCAGCGTAAGTTGGCGTTCGAGGTCTTCCGCATCGAACCCGGCAAGGTCTTCCGGAAGCGCGGATGCCCGTTCCGCCAGCGATTCGAGCGTCGCACCGAGCGCCCGGATGCTCTCATGCCCGGAGGCGGAGAGGGCGGCCGCGTTCGCTTGGAGATAGCTTGCCAGCGCCTCTCGCGTGAACGGCGCGCGGTCCGGTTTTGGAGCGGCATCCCGGACTCCGGTTGTCCCATCCAGCATCCGCTGCGCTTCCGTGAGCACGGCCTGGGAGCAATAGGCCAGCGAGTTCACCTGCTGAAGCTTCCGCTTTCCGGAGCGCCACTTCTCGAACGCGGTGTCGATCCCGCGCAGCACCGCCTCCAGCGGAATCCCAGAACTCTTCCAGGCTTCAATGAGCGCCCAGTCGAGGGGCGAGAGCAGGAAGAGCGCGGTTCCGCGAGCCTGCTGAAAATGCTCCTCAATCTCAGTGAAATAGTTGAAGTAATTGCTGGGCCAATCGGCGGAACCGAAGCGTTCCTGGCCATCAGAATCGGTGTTTGCGTTCCGCAAGCGAGCGCCCCACGGGAAGGTATTGAATTCCATAGTACCTTTGATCGCCAAATGGAGCGATCTTCGCGCAACGGCGTCACACATGTTGCGTTACGCTATTACCGTGCCGTTTCCCGAGTTTCGACCGGATTCCACGAAGCTGCTCTATTTCTCGCGAGGGCGGGGACGCGGGCACGCCATGCTCGATCTGGAGATTGTCGCGGCGCTGCAGCGGGAGATCCCGCAACTGGAGACGCGCCTTGTCTCCTACGCCGAAGGGGCGCGGGCGATTGGCGACGCGGGAAGGCCGATCATCGATTTGGGGCTGCCCGCGCAGAACTCCTACGTGGAAACCTCCGTCCTCGCCGGGAGGCTGATCGGATGGCTTCAGCCCGATCTCGTCATCGCTCATGAAGAGTTCGCGGCGATGCCCTCGGCGAAGATTTTCGACAAGCCCACACTGTTCCTTACCGATTGGTTTACGAGCGCGGACAAGCTGACGATGGCGGCGCTGCGCCTGGCCGACCGGGTGCTGTTCCTGGACGATGCGGGGATCTATGACGAGCCGCCGCTCCTCGCAGGCCGCGTCACCTACTGCGGCCCGTACTTTCGCGAGTTTCAGCATACCCGCGGGGACCGCTGGAAGGTGCGCGAGCAGTTTCAGCTGCCGTCGCACGCCACGCTGCTGGGCGTGTTCCCTGGAAGCTGGAAGGAAGCCATCACGCCGCTGGCGGACTTGCTCGAAGCCGCTCTGCCGTTGCTCGAAGCGCGGGATGTCTATGTTCTGTGGATGGCGGGCGACGATGCGGAGGCGCTGCGCTCGCACTTCGCGATGAAGCCGCGCTTCCTGATACGGGAGTACGAGGAAGAGATCGACGCCTGGATGGTGGCCTGCGACGGAGCGGTCACCAAGTCCAACCGCAAGTCGGCGATGGAGCTGCTTCGCCTGGGCGTGCCGGGCATGGCGATCTCATGGGGTTATAACCCGATCGACGATGCTTGGGTGAAGCGCCACGAGGCGATTGACTGGCTGCCCTCCGCCAATCTGACACCCGCCGACCTCGCGCCGCGCATTGACTACATGCTGGCCCGCGGCGCAACGATGGAGCCTTGGATGCCTGCCCGCGATCCGAAGGAATCGAACCGCGAGACGCTCAACCTGATCGTGGATTGGATTCGCCGCGCGCGGGTTCGCGTTGCGGCGGGGGCGTAGCCTGGGGAGCAGCCTTTGGGCGCCCCATGGGGGATGGCGAGAAATCGAAGCCCAGCGAAGGGCCGCGCACGGCGTCTCCCCGAGCGTCAATCATTCGCCGGAGGGGAAAACGCCGGTCGTGGCGCGCCCGGATGCGCGCTGCCAGTGAGTTCACGTCGAGGTTGAAGATGCACGCCTGCCCGAGCGTGAGCGCGCCGGTTCCGCCGGCCGGAGTCGTGTCCATGACATTGCCCCTTTCGAGGTAGCGGTTGTCGTCCACGTGCGCGCGCTGCGGCATGCCAAGCAGGTGAGCCAGTTCATGGGCGAGCGTGAAGCGGTGGAGGCGCGGGTATCCGAGAAAGATGCGGCGATGCAGGGGACAGGCCCGCGCGGCCCAGGCGTGCGGGTGCAAATAGACATCGACGACGCCGCTTTCCCGCGAAGAGTCCGCGATCGGTGAGAGGCAATCCATATCTTCCGGCCGGTCGAAGGGCCGTGCGGGAAGGAGGCGCGGTTCGAGCAGCCGCAGGCGAATGCCGGTGTCGGCGGGCATCGCTCCGCGTGCGAGGCATCGGTTTGCGGCCTCCACCTGGAACTCCAGTTCGCGGATTGCCTCGGGTTTGGGCGCGAGACCGCCGCAGATCCAGGGCCGGGCGTGCAGTTCGAGCACGCCCTCCTCCGGCAGCGGCACGCGCCCCTTGCGGCAGGCCCGCGTCACCACCTGGAGCGTCGTGCGGAACATGCGCCGGCCGGGGCGGAACACCAGCAACTCGCCGGTTTCGTCGCCTTCCTGAAATGCTCCAGTGGACCATTCCGCCGCCAGTTCATTCAAGGAAGCGGGCGCGTGGAGATCCACCGCTGGGTGGGACTTGTCTCCAAGACGCACGCAAACCCACGGCGTCGAACTCGCGGAATCGGCAACCTTCAACATTCGATGTGCGTATCGGTGTGAGAGCCGTGCCCGCAATCGGCAAGACCGGGATGCTCGAACTTCAGCACCAGCGCATACGGCGAATCGCGGGTTGTAAACCGGTTGCTGAGGTTCTTCCTCTGCACCAGACCCAGGCGCGCCTTGATACTGTACGAGATCTCCTCACCCGGAGTGAGCTTGATTACGCTGGTGTCCTGGTCGGCGTTGCCGAAGTAGAAATCCAGGGGGCCGTTCTCGAGATGCAACTCCACGGGAACGGGGTTTTGCTTGTCGGCAACGAAACGAATCTCCCGGGAGGCGCAATCCTTGCCCTTCACGACTTGCAGCGGATTCGGGGTCATTTCGAGGCAAGGCAGATCAAAGCCCTTACGCTTGCGCACCGTGAGGATGCAGGTGTTTCCAGTTTTTTTACGGATAGCCATGGTTCCTTAGCGTTACACTCATCGAAATTTCTGGCAAGGGGAAATTTTCCGCGGGAACGGGCGCTTGGAACTGGCTCCCGGCTTCGATGCCGGTGCGGGGCCTAAATGCGGTCTCGCAGCGCGTAGAGGCGGGAACTGGGAGAGAGTGTGCTCACCCTAAATCCGTAGTGGACAGCGGAGCGAAGAGCCTGAATCGCTTCCTCTTTGTTGCCAAGGCTGATCCAGGTCTCCGCGTTCCGGTACCACAGTTCGGGGTCCGACGCGTCGGTTTCCAGCGCCTTCTTCATGTTCGCGATGGCTTTGTCTTTTTCCCCGAGCGGCGCCTGATAGTGGGCAAGATAACTGAACAGTTCCCCGGCGTGGGGGTTCACGCGCAGTTCGGCTTCGATCAGCCCGATCGCCTTGCGGTAGCCCGCTTCCATCTCCTTCCGCTCGCCCAGGCGCTCGTACGCCGCGGCCATATTTCCCCAGACGCGAAAGCTTCTCCCGTTCATCTGGAGCGCCTTGCGATTCCAGGCGAGGGAAGCCGCGAAGTTGCCTGCTACGAATTCGAGGTTCGACATGTTCGTGATCGCGCTCACCCTGGGGTCGAGATCGATAGTTCGCTGATAGTTCTTCCGGGCCTCTTCGTAGCGGCCCAGCCGCATGTACGCGACGCCCAGGTTGTTGTAGCCCTGCGCGTTATCCGGGGTTAAATCCACCACGAATTGGAGCGGCTTGAGCGCTTTCTCAAACAGCCCGTTTGTCAGATAGAAGACGCCGAGCTTCTTGTGGGCGCGCCAATCGCCGGGCCGGTAACTGACTGCCCGAAGGTAGGTGCTTTCGGCGGTGGCCACTTGACCCAGGCTCGCGTAGGCGGCACCCAGGCCGTAAAGCGCTTCGGGGTTCCGGCTGTCCAACTGGAGAGCCTGCTGGTAGCTCTCCACGGCCCCTTCGTAGTCACCCGTCCCATTCTGGATGTGGCCTCTGGTGATGTGGGCGCTCGCCAGTTGCGGATTCGCCTTGAGGGCGGCGTCGGCCGAGCGCCGCGCCAGGCCCACCCACTTGGTATCGCGGCTCAGCTCAAAGAGATACCACTGCGCATCCGCGAGGCCTGCCAGCGCCGGCGCATAATCGGGATCGATCGACAACGCGCGTTCGAAGAGCGTGGCCGCCAGGCGGACATCCTCCGCGCGGTCGTTGCGCTGCAGGTAACCGCGGCCTTGCAAATAGAAGTCGTACGCTGCCGGGGAGATGCGGAGCGCCGCCGCGGGATCGCCGCCGCGCGCCCCCGTCGCCCGCAGGTTGAGGGCGTTGCTCAGCCGGGCGATCGCGCCATCCTGCAGGTTCAGCAAGCGGTGACGCGGCTCGTCGATGACGGCGGTTTCCAACTGCCGCATGGTGGCGGTATCCACCACGGTGAGCGTGAGGCGCACGCGCTCTTCCTGCGCATCCACACGCCCTTCGATGGCATAATCGGCCTGGAAGCGGCGGAGCGCATCCGTGGGAGTGTTTACGTGAAGGCTGCGAACCTCGGTGGCGGGCACCACCAGGAGCTGCGAATCCTCCTGCTCGAACTGGGTGAGCCGGCTCGTGATGGTATCCATCAAGCCATCGGCGTAAGCGCTCAGGGTCGGGTCCAACTCAGAGTATGAAAAGGGAAGCACCGTGATATGCTTTCCCGGGCCCTGCGCGACGGAAGGGGGGGCGAAGCCGAACCAGTTTCTTGACGCGACACCCCAGCCAAGGCCCATGGCTGCCGCCAGCAACAGTACGGCTGCCGATAGCTTCCAAAGCGAAATCGTCCGGATTGCGCGCCGCACCGCCCCTTTGCGCAGCGCGGCTACGGGCTGCTCTCCGGCCAATACGTCCACCACGAGCCGTGCCGATTCCGGCCGGTCCTCCGGTTCGCGCGCAAGGCAGCGGAGGATGGCGCGTTCCCAGACGAGGGGCAGCGCGGCGGAGTGCGATCGGGGAGGCTCCGGGTTCTCCGTTAAGCGAAGGAACGCGCTTTCCCAGCCGTCGCCGGTGAAGGGGCGCTTTCCCGTCACCATCTCGTAGGCGACCACGCCGAACGCATAGACGTCGGTCGCCACGCTCACGGGCTTGCCGTTCAACTGCTCGGGCGCCATGTAGTCGGGCGTGCCGGCGATGCGTCCGGAATGGCTGGTCCGGGTTTCCGCGGAGTCCGCGGCTCCCTGGCTGTCGCGGAATCCGTAGCGGGCCAGCCCGAAATCGGTGATGACGGCACGTTGCGCGGGGGTTTGCCATCCCACAAGAACGATATTCCCCGGCTTGAGGTCCCGGTGAACCATATCCACGCGCCGCAGGGATTCAAGGCCGCTCGCGATATCGCGAAGCACGGGCAGAACGGTATCGAGCGGCAGAGGCGATTCCTGTTTGATCACGTCCCGCAGCGTGGGGCCATCGAGGAACTCCATCGAGATATAGACGATGGCGCTCTCGCCTTCTCCGTCCCGGCCGATATCGAAGATGCGGCAGAGGTGATCGCCGTGGATCGAGCGGGCGGTTTGCACTTCGCGGCGGAACCGGTCCAGGAAGGCCGCGTCGCGCGCATATTCGCGGCGCAGGGTCTTAATGGCTACGGGGATGGCGAGTTCGGTGTCGAAGGCGCGGTACACCTCCCCCATGCCACCGTGGGCGATGAAGCGCTCAATCACGAAGCGGCCCGCCAGCCGCTGATTCACGGAGAGGGAGGGCTCGGCGTCCCGCGCGGCATCGGTCAGGATCTTGCGCGCGTCGCCGACCGGCTGCTCCAGGAAACTGCCGGCGCTTTCCGACCGCGCCAGAAGCCGCTTCACTTCCTGGGCGGTATCCCCATCGGTTTCCGCGGCGACTTCGAGCAAGGCAAGGCGATCGGCGGCGCTCAAGGGCAGCGCTTCGTCGAACAAACGTTTGATGCGCTGCCATCGCTCCGGAGTCATCCCGAGATCTGGTCCCATAACCACGCTTTCGCGAACAGCCACTCCCTGGTAACGGTGCGGCTGGAAATGCCCAGCGCCTCGGCGACCTCATCCTCGGTGAGACCGCCAAAGAATCGCATTTCTACAATATCGCTTTGGCGAGGATCCCACTCGGCCAATTTGTCCAGCGCCACATCCAGGGCGACGATCCGCCAGGCTCTCTCCGGCTGGTACAGGATTCCATCGTCGAACTCCACGCGCTGCCATTCACCGCCCCGCTTCAAACGGCCATGGGCGCGGGCGTGGTCCACCAGAATCCGGCGCATCGCCTTCGATGCCAGGGCGTAAAAGTGTGCGCGGTTCTTCCAATTCACGGCATGGCCGCCGCTCAGTTTCAGAAAGACTTCGTTCACGAGGGCGGTGGGCTGCAGGGAGTGATCTGTGCGCTCACTGCGCAACTGGGCGGCGGCCATGCGGTGCAATTCGTCGAAGACGAGAGGCCACAGTTCGGCTTCCGCGGCGGCGTCGCCGGACCGGACCCGGTCAAGAATTGTTGTGAGGTCGGCCACATTGTCCAACTTCGTTAAGGATGATCAACTCCAGTATCCAGTATAGGAAGGGATGGGGTTTCGGGAAAAGCCGCAATTCGCCCCGACGGAGCGCATTGCAAACGGACGCGGATGCCGACGAGGATTTGTAAGGGGAGAATGGCGGTTTTGGTGGGCGGCGCTGCCGCCGGGCGGGGAGAACGGTCCAGCTAAGATGTCCGCTTGGAGAAAGAGGATAGCGCTTCCCGAAGGGCATCCAACTCCGTCGCCACATCGGCATCGGTGGCAGCGGCGATGGGTTCAGCCCCTTCCCTTGCGGCAGACTCCAGGGCTTCGCAGATGCTTCGGAGCCTGGCCGCACCGATACTGCCGGCGCTTCCTTTCAGCCGGTGGGACCGCTTCTCCACTTCCCCCCGGTCGGTCTCCCGAAGGGCGCGCTGCAGGGCTATCAACTGCTTCGGGGAGTCCTCGAGGAACAGATCGATCAGCTCCTCGGCAAGGTCTTGCTCCTCACTTGAATACTCGCGCAGTTCTTCGAGCACGCTCCGATCCAGTGTGGGGACATCGGCCCAGGGTTTGCCGCTCTCATTCAGTTTCATGGCGCGTGGCTTGCTTGCCAGATTGGATGTGATCCGACGGTATTTCCCGCTGACCGAGAGTCGGGATCGTCCTGCAACCTGCTCTATCGTCCGTAACCCGGCGAAGCTTTAGGGCTTGCCTGGAGATTCTGCCTGCCGCCGCGGAGAGCCGTCCCGCCGTCGTTGACGGGGCAGTCTTAAGGGGATTTGAGCGCTGCGCGATGGGTTCGGGGGATCGACTGCCGGTGCCGGGCGTCTGTCCGGTTGCACCGAGAAGTGCGGTGTGAGCGGGAGGCCGTCGATTCCCCAAGTGATGGATGGGCAGTAAGTTGAGGGCGTTTTGGTGAGGTCTGGATTGTCCGAATTATCCGGATGGGAGCCGGGCAATCCGGATAATCCACGCATCTCATGGCAGCCGCAACCGCTTGCACAACAACTATTTACAAGAGTCCAACTGCATTCCAAATCGCCGTGGATTCTCGCATTTCCGGACAATGGCCCATCGGGGATCATCCATCCCCGGGGCCCCCTCGCACGACACTCCGCCTCGACGAACAACCGTCTCGGCCATTCGCTGCTCCACGAGAAGCGCTCGCCGCGATACAGCCGTTGTCGGGGTATCCCCCGCGCCGCTTTCTGTTCAGATTAGTGTAGTATTGCAGAGTAAAGGGTCTTATACTGAGGTTTGATGCGCCGGACGCGAAACAGCGCGTTCGATGCCTCATCCCGGACGCCGGGCGGAAAAATGCGGCCGCGGGCCGGATTTGGCGTTTGCGGCGGAACCGGACGCCGATTTTTGAAAAGGGAACTGACGATGACCAGGCCAATGGTGACGATCGATGGGAATGAAGCGGCGGCATACGTCGCGCACCGGACGAACGAGGTAATCGCGATCTACCCGATCACGCCCTCTTCGAACATGGGCGAGTGGTCCGACGAATGGTCCGCGAAGGGAATCCCCAATATCTGGGGAAGCGTGCCGCACGTGATGGCGATGCAGAGCGAGGGCGGCGCGGCGGGCGCGCTGCACGGAGCGCTTCAGGCGGGAGCGCTGGGGACGACCTTCACGGCGTCGCAGGGCTTGCTGCTGATGATCCCCAACATGTTCAAGATCGCGGGGGAACTGACCTCAACCGTGATGCACGTTTCCGCCCGGACCGTGGCTACCCATGCCCTGAGCATCTTTGGCGACCACAGCGACGTGATGAGCTGCCGCACGACCGGCTGGGCGATGCTTTCGTCGAACAGCGTGCAGGAAGTGATGGATATGGCGCTGATCTCCCAGGCGGCGACGCTCGAAGCCCGGGTGCCCTTCATCCACTTCTTCGACGGCTTCCGCACCTCTCACGAGGTGACCAAGGTGGAGCAACTGTCGCTTGACGATATGCGCGCCATGCTGCCGCAGGAACTGGTGCATGCGCTGCGCGGGCGGGCGATGACGCCGGACAAGCCGGTGCTGCGGGGCACGGCGCAGAACCCGGACGTGTTCTTCCAGGCGCGGGAGCGTTCCAACCCCTTCTACGACCAGTGCCCCGGCATTGTGCAGAAGCAGATGGACCGGTTTGCCGCGATCGTCGGGCGGCAATACAGGCTGTATGAGTATGTGGGCGCACCCGATGCCGCCGAGGTGCTGATCATGATGGGCTCGGGCGCGGAAGCGGCTCAGGAATACGTGGAGCACGCCAACGAGCGAGGGGCGAAGCTCGGCCTCCTGAAGGTGCGCCTGTTCCGGCCCTTCTCCGTGGAGCATTTTGTGGCCGCGCTGCCGGCGACGGTGAAGCGCATTGCCGTGCTCGACCGCACGAAGGAGCCGGGCGCGGCCGGCGAGCCGCTCTATACGGACGTGATGACGGCACTGACGGAAGCCTACATGGCGGGCACGCTGCCGCTGCCGGCGCTGCCCAAAGTAGTGGGCGGCCGCTACGGGCTGTCGAGCAAAGAGTTCACGCCGGCGATGGTGAAGTCCGTCTTCGACAACCTGGGCGCGGCGTCCCCAAAGAACCATTTCACGGTGGGGATCCTCGACGATGTCACGTTCAAGAGCCTCGATTTCGACCCCACGTTCTCCACCGAGCACCCCGCCACGCACCGCGCCATGTTCTACGGCCTGGGCGCGGACGGCACGGTGGGCGCGAACAAGAATTCCATCAAGATCATCGGGGAAGATACGCCGAACTACGCGCAGGGATACTTTGTCTACGATTCGAAGAAATCGGGTGCGATGACCATCTCTCACCTGCGCTTCGGGCCGAAGCCGATTCACTCGACTTACCTGGTGAGGGAAGCGGATTTCCTCGCCTGCCACCAGTTCCCGTTCGTCGAGAAGATCGACATGCTGAGTTCGCTGCGGGAGGGCGGCACCTTTCTGCTGAACTGCCCGCTGCCGAAAGCGGACGTTTGGAACAACCTGCCGCGCGAAGTGCAGCGCCAGCTCATCGACAAGAAGGTGAAGTTCTACGTGATCGACGCCTACGACGTGGCCCGGGAGGCGGGCATGGGCGTGCGCATCAACACGATCATGCAGACGTGCTTCTTCGCCATCAGCGGCGTGCTGCCGCGCGAAGAGGCGATCGCCGCCATCAAGACCGCCATCGAGAAGACCTACGGAAAACGCGGCCGCGGCGTGGTGGAGAAGAACTTCGCGGCGGTGGATGCCACGCTGGCGCACCTCTATGAGATGGAAGTTCCGGCGGAGGTGACGAGCGGCTTTGGCATGCGGCCAACCGTGCCCGAAGCGGCACCGGACTTCGTGAAAGACGTAACCGCGCGCATGATCGAAGGCAAGGGCGATTCGCTGCCCGTGAGCGCCATGCCCGGCGACGGCACCTTTCCGCTCGCCACGGCGCAATGGGAGAAGCGCAACATCTCGCTGGAGATCCCGGTGTGGGATGAGGAGATTTGCATCCAGTGCGGCAAGTGCGTGCTGGTGTGCCCGCACGCGGTGATCCGCAGCAAGCTGGTGGAGCCCGAAGCGCTGGCCGATGCGCCGCCCACGTTCAAGACCTTTGAGGCGAAGTGGAAGGATTATAAGCATCTGCGCTATTCGCTGCAAGTGGCGCCGGAAGACTGCACGGGCTGCACGCTGTGCGTGGAAGTCTGCCCGGTGAAGAGCAAGACGGACGTGAAGCACAAGGCCATCAACATGGCTCCGCAGCCCCCGATTCGAGCGCAAGAGAGCCAAAACTGGGATTTCTTCCTCACTCTGCCGGAGTTCTCCCGCGACAAGCTCAATACGAAGCTCGTCAAGGATATTCAGATCCTTCAGCCGCTGTTTGAGTTCTCGGGCGCTTGCACCGGGTGCGGTGAAACGCCTTATGTGAAACTGCTGACGCAGCTATTCGGGGACCGGGCGCTGATCGCCAATGCCACGGGCTGCTCCTCCATCTACGGCGGTAACCTCCCCACCACGCCCTACACGGTCAACAGCGAGGGGCGCGGCCCCACGTGGTCAAACTCCCTGTTTGAAGACAACGCGGAATTCGGCCTGGGGCTGCGGCTGGCGGTGGACAAGCAGACCGAGTACGCGCGGGAACTGCTGCATCAACTGCGGGGAGTGGTCGGGGAGGATCTGGCGCGGGAAACGCTGGAAGCTTCGCAGGGCGATGAGGCAAGCATCTTCGAGCAGCGCGCGCGGGTGGAGAAGATCCGCGAACGGCTGCAGGGCGTGCAAACACCGGCGGCGAAGGACCTGAAAGCGCTCGCCGACAACCTGGTAAAGCGCTCCGTATGGATCGTGGGGGGCGACGGCTGGGCCTACGACATCGGCTTTGGCGGGCTCGATCACGTGATCTCCACCGGGCGCAACGTGAACATCCTGATCCTCGATACCGAGGTGTATTCGAACACCGGCGGCCAAAGCTCAAAGGCCACGCCCAGAGGCGCGGTGGCGAAGTTCGCCTCGGGCGGCAAGGTGACGGGGAAAAAGGATCTGGGTTTGATGGCGATGGATTACGGCTCCGTTTACGTCGCGTCCGTGGCCATGGGATCGAACGATTCGCAGACCGTGAAAGCGTTCCTCGAGGCGGAGGCCTACGACGGGCCGTCGATCATCATCGCCTATTCGCACTGTATCGCGCACGGCTACGATCTGGCGCACGGGCTCGATCAGCAGAAGTACGCGGTGGATTCAGGCTACTGGCCCCTGTACCGCTACAATCCGCTGCTGGTTGAGCAAGGGAAGAATCCGCTGCAACTGGATTCGAGAGATCCGAAGATCCCGCTGCGGCAGTACATCCAGAACGAGGCGCGCTACACGATGCTGATGCGCTCAAACCCGGAGGCCGCCGAGGCCTTCCTGAAGACCTCGCAGCAGGATATCGAAACCCGCTGGAAGCTCTATAAACACCTGGCATCGATGGAATATGGTTTGCCCGTGGAAGAGGCGCCGCCCGAGCCGACGCCCTCCACACCCGCGGAAGTAGCCGCACAGAAGGGAGCCGAGTAACGCCATGAATACCGAAACCACTTACGTTGGTCTGCGTTTGAAGAATCCTCTGGTGGCATCCGCATCGCCCCTATCGAGAGACCTCGACCATATCCGCCACATGGAGGACGAGGGGGCGGCGGCGGTGGTGTTCTACTCGCTGTTCGAGGAACAGATCACGGCGGAGAATGAGAGCCTCGACGATTTCATGTCTCTGACGGAGGGGTTCAACGCGGAAGCGAATTCCTACTTCCCGGAGATGGAGAGCTACAACCGCGGTCCGGACGGCTACCTGGAGCACATCGCGGCGGCGAAAGCGGCGGTGGAGATTCCGGTGATCGCCAGCCTGAACGGCATCTCGCCGGGCGGCTGGGTGAGCTATGCCCGGCTGATGGAAGAGGCGGGCGCCGACGCGCTGGAGCTGAACATCTTCCTGGTTCCCACCAGCCTCGACTGCTGCGCGGAGGCGGTGGAGAAGACCTACATTGAGATCGTCCGCGAAGTGCGGAAGACGATCCGCATTCCGCTGGCCGTGAAACTCGCGCCGTACTTCAGTTCCATGGGCAATCTGGCGCGGCGTTTGGACGAGGCGGGCGCAAACGCGCTGGTGCTGTTCAATCGCTTCTATCAGCCGGATTTCGATCTGGAAGCGCTCGAAGTGGTGCCCAGCCTCAACCTCAGCACCCCCGAGGAATTGCGCCTGCGCTTGCACTGGACCGCGCTGCTGTGTGGACGGATCAAAGCGGACATCGCCGTGACCGGCGGGGTGCATACGTCGCACGACGTGATCAAGAGCATGATGGCCGGCGCGAAAGTGGCCTGCATGACGAGCGCCCTGCTGCGGCATGGCATCGGTTATCTTCCGCGCGTGCTCGATGGCGTTCGAGAGTGGATGACGGAACGGGAGTACACCTCCATTGAGGAGATGCAGGGTTCGATGAGCCAGCGCTCCGTGGCCGACCCCGGCGCGTTTGTGCGGGCTAACTACATGAAGGTGCTGCAGAGCTATACGCTGCGTCCTCGCATCCTCTAGAGCCGCGGTCTCGCTTTGTGAAGAACTGGGACGGGCTCCAATTCCAAGGACACGATGCCCGGAATGAAGAGCCCGTTCGATGGCCGCAACAAAAAAACGCCCAGGCGTTGCCGCCTGGGCCGCAAGGTTGATTTCTGATAGGGAGACCAGTATCAACCCTGAATCAGTTGAAAAGCCACCTACCAGATAAGGCGTGATTCACGGGAAAACAGGGCCACCGATCCGCAAAAAATCTAGTTTCGTCCACCGCGGCCCCCGCCCCTGGAAACGCTGCCGCCACCGCCGCCTCTCGAAGATCCCCCGCCGCTGCCGCGAGAGATACTCGCGCCTCCGCCACGGGAGTACGAGCCGCCCGACGACGCCCCGCGCGAAGACCCGCCCATGGACCCTCCATACGAACCCGAACTCCGCGAAGGAATGCTGTACGAAGGCGCGCTGGAGCGAGAAGCGCCCGAATAGACGCTGCGCGATGGGGCCGACCAGGAACCGCGGGAGGATTCCCGCGAGGAAGACCGTGGCGCGGAATAGCCTTCCGAAGACGAACGCGAACGCGACCCCATGCCGAAGCTTCCGTAGTTTCGCTCAGCCGAGGAACTGCTTCTCGAACTGCGGTAAGCATCTTGCCCGCCCGAACTCACCGAACCGCGGTAGCCCGCCGAACGGCCGGAATCGGAACCGCTTCCCCGCCCGGAGAAGGCATCGCGATCCTGGGAACTCCGAGCCGAAGACGTGCTGGCTCTGCCGCTGGATCGAATGCTCGGTTCCCCATAGGCTTCAAAGCCGGAGGCGGCGCCTCCGTCGAAGCGCCGCCAGCTTGATCCGTCTACACTGCTCCGGTTGTTGCCGCCCCGGCCAGAGGCGGCACCGCGTCCGCTATCGGACTCCGACGATCTCCCGCCGGAGGAGCCGCCACTGCGCTCCCGGACGATCGACGGGCTCACCCGAACCCGCTCCTGGTTGGAACCGGAAGCCCCTCCTCCATACCAGGAATCCCGGCGGGACTCTCTGTCCGCGCTTTGCGACCCGCGAGAGTACGCATCCTGCGTACGGCCTTGGGAGCCGCCGCGAGAAAAGCTGCCGCTTTCCGCGCGGTCGCTGCCCCTCGACGAAGTAACGCCGCTTTGGCGGGAGGAACCGGTATCCTGAGATCCGCTCCCTCGTCCGAAGCTTCTCCAGCCGCTGTTGTTCTCAGTTCGGCCGCTGTCGGCGGACCCCCGCGACCCGCGGGTATCGTTTCCGTAAGAACTTGCCGCTCCGGTACGCGGACTGGAAGCGGCATCGCTGGAGCGCGAAGTGGCTTGGCCGCGGCTGGCCGGTTCGCCAAAACGCCGCCATCCGGAACTCTCGGCGGAACTGCCACCTCTCGATGCCGCCCCGCTGCCGCTAGAGGAACTGGACGCGCCACGCCCGCTCCCCGACAGGCCGCTCGCATCCCGGTTCACCGGCTCCCCGAACCGACGCCAGCCTCCGCGGTCCGCACCCGGCTCCTGGGCCACGGCGGAACCGCGCTGCGGTACGGTGGACGTGCCACGCCCGCTCTCCGCTGCTCGTCCCGCATCCGAGGCTCCGCGGCCAATGCCGCCCCGCGTTGCCTCCGCCGCGCCGCGCTCGACACTGCCGGCCCGGCCCGTCGCTTCCCCGCGCCCGCTTGCCTCCCCGCGTCCAGCCGTTTCAGCGCGCCCGAAGCCGCCCGAAGCCGCCTCTCCCCGCGCTGCACCGCCCGTTCGGCCGGTGGCGCCGCTTGCGCTTTCACCGCGCGAAAAGGTCTGCTGCCGCATCGATTCCATCGCGCCGCGCTGCGCCTCAAAGCTCGGCCGGTCTCCCCGGCTCACCGGAGTTCGGGAGTAGAACTGCCTGCCCTCGGTCTGCTGCAGCCGGCTGGCCACCTGCCCGCGGTTGACGGCGCGGCCGCTGTATTGCAGGCTGCCTCGGTCCGGAGCCACCGGGAGATTGCCCCGCACGACGCTGCCGCTGCGCAGCGATGCCGCGCTCATCTGGACCGGGTTCACGCTGGAACCGCGGCGGAACGACTCTCCCGTCACCACGGTGACCCCGTTGTTGACGCGGGCGTTGCGGTACACGTTCGTGATATTCACGTTGTTGACGATGTTGACGCTGTTGTCGATATAGGTGCGGTTATTGCGCCAGCCTCCGCCATACCATCGGTTCCAGCCTCCGCCCCACCAGTGGTGGAACGGCTCATAGGGGGCCAGCGGCACCCAGCCGACGTTGCCGAAGCCGAACCCGATGCCCACGCTCCCGATATTGAAGCCCACGAAGCCCACAACGGCGGGGGAGTAATAGTGGCGCATGCGGCCGCCCGGCCACCAGCACCAGCCAACACCGGGGCTGTTGAACCAGCGTCCGTAGTGATATGGTGCCCAGCCCCAGGGGTCCGAACTCACCCAGGTCCAGCCGTAGTAATCGGCCCAGGCCCAGCGGCCGGCACGGTAAGGTGCCCAGCCGACGGCCACTCGCGGCCGCCAGACGTATCCGTAAGGCGCGACATTCACCCAGCCGCCGTAGGCGTCGAGATCGTACGCGCCGGGGATGCTGCGGTCAACGTATTGATAGGCTTCGCTCCTGCGAATCATGCGGTCGCGGTCGCGATTCCACTCATCGAAATCGTCCTTGCGAAGTTCGGCCACGGTCTGGAACTCCGGGCTCGCGGCATCGCCGCGCACCAGCATGGTCTGATTCTTCCCCAGGCGCTGCACGCCATTCGGGGAATAGATCTCCGCCTGGCCATCGCGCACCGTAATCTCCGTTGTGCCATCCGGGAAGACAGAGACGCGATAGTTGCCCTTGCGCGCCGGCCGCACGGAAATGCTCGGCGTATTCACTTCCACTTCGGAGTCATAGTCCTCCACCCGGCTGAAGCTGACCGTGCCCGCCGCCACGGCGATCAGATACCGCTCCGGCTTCAATTCCTGCATGCGCACTTCGGCGTTGGGCGCCAGGCGGACGAAGTGGGCGTAATCAAACTGCACTTCCGCCCGCGAGCCGGGGCCGGTCAGGATCCGGTCTCCGGTGACGAGCGGCGCGTTGATGGCCGCCTCCGTCAGGTCTCCCGAATCCCCGCGTTCAATGGTGACGTCTCCGCGAAGAAAACTCACCCGCGCCACGCCGTTACCGGCGTCGGTTTGCGCCCAGGCGCCTAGCGCCAGCAGGGCCAGGCCCGTGAGAACTCTGCAAAGTTGATTCGCGCGCTTCATGATGCACCTCCGCTGGTACAAATACACCCTGACCACAGCAATCGATGTGCCAAACGCTAACCTATGCATTCCATGAGGTTTCCCCAGAGTGCAGGCCACCCTGGAACTGGTGCATTTCCACCACCCTGGTTCTGAGCGCCAAGGCCGCGGCGTTTCGAACATTCCGCTGGCTGCGAGCTTCAGAGGTAATGGAAAGCACCGAGGGACGCCGTCGAACTGAAACTGATAGTACTAATCAACCCCTCCCGTGTCGCCCCGTTTCGGGATTCTTCATGGCATTTCTGTTCTAGTACGTTCGTACCGGACGCCATGGATCCAGCGCATGGATCCAGCCTCTGCCGACATCTTTATCTTCAGATACTTGCAGAGATTGACACCGTTATATCGCTGCCTCAGAGAGAGGCATTCGGGCGAGCGGGCTGCAAGGGGCACCCTACTCCCTAGAACTTTCTCAGGTGATCCTCGTATTGCAGTTCCAATAGTTCAAATCTAACCTACAAGTGCGATCTAGAGCCGAAGATCAATTCCGACGATCCAGGCTCCAAAGGGGAAATTGGCGCAAGTCAAGACTACTTAGGCCGCATCGGGATGAAACGGCGAGGAGTTCGATTGTACGGAGAATGGCGCCAAGTGCGAGATTGCGAGGAACTATGAAGCGCTATGTTTTTGCGCTCTTGTTGATGCTGATGGCGAGCACGGCATCGGCGGGTGTGATCTTCTCGGAGGACTTTGAGGGGGGCTTGGGCCGGAATGTAATTTCCACCGGCCTGATCGATGGCACCGCGTTCGAAGTCGTCTCCGGCAATGTGGACCATATCAAAGACGATGCGAGCCCTGCCAACCCCTATGCAGTCATGTGCGGCGCGGGAGGGTCCTGCATCGACACGACGGGCTCGGGAGGACGGGGAGAAATCCGAAGCACCGTGGAGATCCATTTCCTGCCTGGCTATTATTACTTGAGTTTCAGTCTGCAAGGCTGGAAGGATTTTAACAACCTCACCGCGAGTGCCAATATCCAGGTGATCCTGCCGGGACTGGTGGACCAGATTTTTGCTCGGAGCCGGACCCACGGACCGTATGATCGCGAGAGAATCGAGTTCTACGCCGATGCCGAGCAGAGTGTGAAGCTGACTTTTCGCGATCTCGGCGGCAGTGCCGGATATGCGGGGGCGATTCTGGATGACGTGGAGATTGGCACGTCCACTCCCGAACCTTCTTCCCTGCTGCTGGTCCTCCCGGCGCTGGGCGCTCTCGTTGGCCTCCGCCGCCGGAATGCGCGCAGGGCTGGCCCACGGGCGGTGTAGGCGAGCGCCACAGGAATTCTGCCGTTCCTGAATTTTCACACCGTTTCCCTCCGTTGAACCGCCCCCGCTCCGGCGGGGGCGTTCGCTTGCAGCCAAGCCCGTGCAGTTTCGAGCCTGTACAATGGGAAGCGGAAGCCCATGCAGTCTTTCCGTTCGCTCTGTCTGGCCACCGCCGCGGGTGTTCTGGCGATGGCCGCCGCCCACTTGGCGGGTGAGCGATGGCCCGCTCCCGTCCGCCTTCCGCGTTCGGCGCATCTCATCCGCGCGACGCACTATACCGCCGACGTCTCCGCTCCCGACTTCTGGAGCCGCGTCAACCTCGCGCAGGCTTCGAAAGACTTCCGGGAGATCCGCAAAGCCGGATTCAATACCGTGATCCTGATCGTTTCCTGGACGGGATTTCAGCCTCGCCTGGGCCCGGACTCCCGCAATGAAGAAAACTACCGGCTGCTCGACGGGCTGCTTGCGGCCGCGGATCGCGAACAGCTCGACGTCCTGCTGCGCGTGGGGTACGCGCACGATATCTCGAATACCCCCGACCGTCTTCATCATGACCGCGCGCCGGACCTGTTGCGAGACCCGGCCGCGCGCCGGGCGTGGCTCGCCTACCTCGCGGACGTGCGGCAGGTGGCCTCCGCGCATCCAAGCTTCCGCTACGCGTTTCTCACCTGGGAAGACTTTTTCTTCTTCGACTACACCTATGCGCCCGAAGACGCCCGCCTTGCCGCTTCGAAGCGCCTCGGCTATCCCGAGTTCCTGAAGCAACTGCCGGAATCGGAGTACAACGCCTTCTATGGCGACGAGCGGAAGCCGGACCGCGCTCACCCGATCCCGGCATATAACACACGCCCCATCGCAGCCTTCTCGCGATTTTGGGACGAGTGGCTGCTCCAGGTTTTCGCGGAATCCCGCACCGTGATGCCCAATCTGAACATGGAAGTGCGCGTCGATTGCGACCCGGTGCCGACGCCCGAGCGCTTCGTCTGCCACGAACGCACGTTTGACCTGGGCGGCGCGCCCGGTGCCACCACCATCGTCTACTACACGCCGGCCTGGGGCGCGGAGAACAACGGGGATCTTGCGAGCGCCGACGAGGCCATGGCCCGCTTTCGGTACATGCTCGAACAGGTTCGCAGGCGCACGGAGAACCCCATCTTCATTGACCAGTTCAATTTTGTCGACAACACGCCGGGCTTTGAGCGGAATACGCGCATCGACCCGGCACAGGTGGGCGATTTCCTCCGGCGGGCTGGCGAGACGATCGCCGCGCAAACGGCGGGTTACGCTCTCTGGACGATGTGGGATGTGACGGCCAACATCGCGGCGAACGGCGAGTTCGAGCGCGGCCTGGATGGGTGGAAGACAATCGCGGCCACCGTGATGCACTCCCCGGCGAGCGGCAACGACGTGCATCTCGCTGCCGGCGGCACGCTCTCCTATTTTGTCCGCGAAGGGGGCCGCGCCGGCGTGCCGATTCGCGGCGATCTGCCGTTCACGCTGCGCTTCCGCACGCGCAATGCCGCTTCGCCCCGCTTCCGCGTGGAAGTGCTCGACCCGCAAGGCAACAGCACATTCTTGCAAGCCGGCGTCACGCCGGACCGCTCCACGGGCGTGGTCCAACTCGATGGATTGCCCCACTTCGGAGGCCGCGAGACGCTGCGCATCGCCAATTTGGGAGAGCCGGTGACGGTCGACGGATTTCTGCTTTTCAATTCCCGGCAAGAGAACGGGATGTTCACCGTCGATGGCCATCCCAAGGAGTTCGCGGCCGATATTGTTGCTCTCAACCGGCGGCTGGCCGAGCAATCCGAAGCACAACCGGAATACGGCGCGGATTCAGCGCAGTCGCGTTTCGTGAAAGGCGTGAGCCCGGACGGCTGGGTGGGCAAGAGCGCCACGTTCTGGGTTGGCAAGGGAGCGGGACCGCTCGTGCTTCAAGCGTACATCCCGGACGCCTGGGCGCAATACGAGGGCGAGATCACCGCGCGAATCGACGATGCGGGCGCTGTGAAAGCACGGCTTCGCCCCGGAATGAACCGGATCGTTCTGCCCGCACCGCAAGCCTACCCGGCGCTGGTGACCCTCGAATGCGAGAGCACCGTAAAGGCCCAGCGCTTCGCGCCGTCCAGCAGCGACCACCGCCCGCTCTGCTTCGTCCTCAACCGGCTGGGTCCGGACTCCACCGCCCCTTGACGCGCAACTCCGGCGGAAGGAAGCGGTGGAGAGCGCGCGCAAGCCCTCCCGCCGACGCAGAACGCAGAACAAACGCACTCCGCCACCATCGACAGCCCGAAGGCCGCTATGGCTGCTTGACGGCGATGGTGGTGGCGAGCCGGGTCCCCTGCGGGTTGTTCGCATTCACCACGCCCACCGTGCTGAGGATCGACTTATAGACGAACCCGGCAGGCACGGCAGCGCCTACCAACGTGTTATCCGGCACGCGGACGTTGATCTGCCAAAGGCCGACAAACTCCGCGGAGAATCCGGAATACTCCACGCTGGCGAAACCGCTCCCCAGCGCGACCGTCGGCTTCTCGGGCGTGGGGAGCGCGGAACCCGCCGCACTGCCGTCGTCCGGCGCGCCGGGCACGCGGCCCATTCCGGTGCCAAAGAGCGCAATCACATCACCCCGCTTCACGGCGTTCGCACCGCTGTTCTCTCCGCTGGGCGTTGAGCCCTGGTAGTTCACGGCCGCCACCTGGCCCGTGCCCTGGGCGTTCTTGGTGAAGAATCCGGGTGCGGCCACGGCCATCCCGAAGAAATCCCCGGCCAGCACATCGTTGGTGGATTTCCGCCGGACCTCGATCAGCACCGTCCCAGTCTCCGGCACGTTATTCGGCAGGTAGAAATTGATCTGGTGCTTGGCGACGAAGAACAAGGGAAGCGGCCGCCCGTCGAGCGTCACCTGAATATCGGAAAGCTCCGTCGGCAGGGGCACGGAGGTTGCGGCCGCTTGCGGAATATCCGCCGTCGGGTCGAAATTTCCGTTGAAGGCGAAGGCGCTGGCGATGGTGTTCGGCGCGAGATGCCCCACCCCATTGCTTGACGGCGCGCCAATAAAGAAGGTGGCCGCGTTGGTGGTGGCCAGTTTGGGGAAGTAGAGCGAGATCCGGTTGCGCGCCTCGCCCACGAGAGGATATCCAAGCCCGTCAAGCGCCACCGAAATCGCTCCATTGCCGGGCGCGGTTACGGTGTTGATGAAGGCGTTGGCGGTTCCATCCCCGAGGGAAAAGGAGAAGAAATCCGGGTAACGCAGCACGCGATTGCGCGCCAATTCGGTGATCCAGAACTGGCCGGTATCGCGGTTCCACGCCACATCTTCGGGACGGATCAGATTGTCATTGCCGAAGCTCCGCGTCACGCTCGATCCCGCCGCCGCATCCATGGCCGGCAGCGTATCGACATCGTTAAAGATCTGCACCCGGTTGTTGTTGTAATCCGCCAGATACAGCCGGTTGTCGCCGTCCGTGACCATGCCCCTGGGAGAGTTCAGACGGTTGCCCAAGGTTCCGGTCTCTGCAGTGACAAAGCTCGCCTGGCCGATCACTTTCGTGGCCGCCATGCCGTTGGAGAAAGGAGGCGCGAAATAGAGCACCCGGTTCTGGACGCGGTCCGACACCAGCACCGCGCCCGCCCGCGACAGCGTCACGCCATGCGGCTGGTTCAGGGTAGCCTGCGTAGCCGACGTATTCTTGCTCTCAAAATTCGCCTGCCCCAGCACCAGATCCGCATCGGGCGCAATCGCCGGACTGTCGAAATTCGGCTTCGGGAAGCGCACCATCCGCGAATTGCCCGCGTCCGTCACATAGACGCGCCCGTCCCGGTCCACCGCCACGCCAAGCGGGTTCAGCAGGCCTTTCTGCGTGGGCGTTTCGAGCTGGCCGCCGGGGTAATTGGCGACGGTCGAACTGAGGTCCGGCTGGCCCAGAACGAGATCCGCTTTCTCTCCCGTGCGCAGCCGCCGGATATCGCGGAAACCCAGCACGCGGTTGTTGCCGGTGTCGGCCACGTAGACGCGAGGAGGATTGCTCGAATAATCCACGGTGATGCCGCCTGGATAGTTCACTTCTCGGCCCTCGGTAAGGTTGGGCGCGCCGGCATCCATCGCCACCTGGCCCAGCACGGCTTCGGCATTGCTTACGACCTGCCCGGCGCCCAGATTGTGGCGCAGCACGCGGTGGTTGAAAGAATCCACCACCCAGATTTTGCCACCCGCGGCGATTGCATCCAGCGGACGGTTGAAACGGGCGTCGCCGGGAATGCCGGTGCCGCGATTCGCCCCGTTGCCCGTGAAATTATCCTGCCCGACGACCACCGCGGCATTGGGCGAGAACTGCGGCGTTTCCTCGCCCCAGCCGCTGAAGGGCGGGTAAAGCAGGATGCGATGATTGGCGGAATCCAAGACGCCCACGGTTTCCGAATCGGCCGCAAATACTCCATTGACGCCGAGCCCAAGCACGTTCTGGGCCACGGCCACTCCCTGGTTCGCCTGCGCCTGCGTGGGAATGCCCAGGATGCGGGCCGCCGCCTGCGCGGTGGCCGCCGGATTCACATAAACCAATACGCGGCCCATACTGTCCCCCACGCAGAGAAGGTTCCCGGTGGGGATGAACGCGATGCTGGCGGGGAAACGCACGCCCGATTTGTTCTGGCGCGCGGCCAGGCCGGAGTTGGAGGGCGCCGCGACGGTGGTGAAATCCGGCTGCCCCAGCACCAGATCGGCCGCCGGCGCGTTGCTTGCCCCGCTGCCTAGGGCGGACGCCGGGTAGCGCAGCACGCGATGGTTCCCGTAATCGGTCACCCATAGGTTGCCCGCGGCATCGAATGCCATTCCCACTCGCGCGGGATTGCTCGCGTTCTGGACGCTGCCGGCGGAGGGGAAACTCAGCGTGGAGGCCGACGCGGTGGCGCCCTGGTTCGCGCTCACCTTGTTCAGCGCGGTCTGGCCGATCACCAGATCCGGCTGCTGCCGGGAGCCCACGCCGGGCCAGTTCATCGTCGGCTTGGCGAAGCGCAGAATCCGGTTGTTGGCCGTATCCGCCACGTAGAGATTGCCGGAAGCGTCGACGGCGAGGCCGGTGGGATGGACAAAGGCATCGTCGCGGCCCACGGAAGGCCCGCCCGCGGCGGTGCTGATGAAATCCGATTGCCCCAGCACCAGGGATGCGGCCGCGCCGTTCTGAAACGACAGGTAGTTGGCGAAACCGAGAACGCGGTGGTTTAGCGTGTCTGCCACATAGACCGCGCCCGAAGCGGGATCCACCGCAATGCCCATCGGCTGGAAGAATTCCCGGCCCTCCACGAGATTCGGATTCAGATTCACGATGGGGGTCACTGTCGCCGAAGAATACGCGCGAATCGGGATCGCGTTAATCACGTTATTTTGCGCCTTACCGGAGACTGATCCAATCACTGCAACCAGAAGAGCCGATAGCAGCACTCTGGCGATAGCAACCATTCGCATAGGGTCCTCTTTATTTTGCACTTGAGTTCGTAACCATTTTGCACAGCGCGCCATGATGGCTTGCCAAACCGCATGGCCTTCCACCATTTAGCCGAAAATGGGCACGCAACCGCAAGTATCCTTGGTTACGGAAACGGAAACTCCGGTTAGAATGGACTCCACAGCGCCGCGCT
>JBDIBK010000041.1:0-29950 GCA_039812845.1 Bryobacterales bacterium | reverse complement strand
GGGGTCTCGAAAACCAGCACGTCCTTGCGCGCGGACAGGGGCAAGGTATCCTTGCACAGCCAGTGTTCCGGGTAGCATCGCTGGTCCATCGCGCCGCGCGGCATCAGATCGCCCTCCGAGGAGACATTGCCGCCAATGGTTGGAACCGGATTTCGCGGGTCAAAGGCATAGCGCGTGAAGGCCCGCGCCTCAGTGGGCTTCCGCGGCGAGAGCGTGCCGTTCGCATGAAGGTAGTAGGGCGTGTAGACCGTGCGCGCAAGCGGCCATTCGCGCTCATCGCGCCATGTGCCGCCAACGAAGAGCCGCCCCTCGGGCGTCTTGTGAGGGTCCCCGCTGCCCATCACAAAAATGCGCACCGGCGGGTCGCCGTCAACGCCATTCTCGCGCCCCAGCAGCCAGCGATCGAACCACTGCAGGCGCAGGGCATTCAAATCGACCGCGGACTCTTTGCCGAACTCCGCGATGCCGGAGAAGGTCTGCGCTTGGCCTCCGTGCGTCCATGGACCGATCAGCAGGCGCTGCGGGCTCTTCTTGTGCTTGGAAAGCGTCACATAGTTTAGATTCGCGACTTGAGAGCCCCAGGAATCGTACCAGCCGGTCACGTGCAGAGCGGGCACATCCTGATAGGTCTCCACGTGGTCCACAACGTCCGCGCCCATGTCGGTCCAGAAGGCGTCGTTGTCTCCATGGCCCATTGCTTCGACAAGCCATTGTTCATACTCGGGTGCGAACTGGAGTGGGGTTGTGCCGGGCCGGAGCGGCAAAGCGCGGACATACTCGCGGATATGGTCGCCCATCGCGATCAAGGCCGGGGCGGCTTCCTTCGGATGCGCCGCTCGCGCCGCGGCCGCTTCTCCGTTCCGGCCCTTCTCCAGGCCGGTGGGCGAGGCGGTCTTTCCGGTGGCGATGCCAAGCGTCAGAATCCAGTTCAGCCAGCGCAGCTCAAACGCTCCGTTGTGCCGAACGCCATACCGCCCGGCATTGCTCATCGCGTCGACGGGCACCATCGCCGCGAGAGCCGGGGCGTTGGCAATGGCGAGGGCATGCTGCGTGGCGCCCCCGTAAGACATGCCGACCGTGCCCACCTTGCCGTTCGACCACGGCTGCGCGGCGATCCATTTGAGCAGATCCGCACCATCCGGGCCGTCGTCGCGCAGGGGCCGCCATGTCCCTTCGGAGTTGTAGCGGCCGCGCACATCCTGGACGACGACGGCGTAACCGCGCGGCACGAAGAATGCCACCAGTCCAGCGGCATTCCCGTCCTTGTTGTAGGGTGTGCGCTCGACAATCGTGGGATAGCGTCCGCTTCCGGCCCCCGGCCGCTCCGGGAGATAGACATCAGTGGCAAGCCGGACGCCATCGCGGGCCGCAACCATCACGTTGCGGATGGAATGGGTCTGGCGCTCGTCGTTTGCCGTAACGCCGGTCTGCGCAAGGCACGCGCCGGTCGCCAGGTTCAGGATGAGGAGGGCCTTTCCAAGGTGCGAGATGGTTTGACTGCGCATGGTTACTGTGTTGAATTCCTCGAAGAGCGCGCGGCAGTGTGCCGGCTGGTAGTTATCCTATCCGACAGGAGGCTGACAATGCCAAGCCCCGCGCTGCGTCGCGGGTCCTTGCCGGGCAAAATGCTCTTCGATTGTCTGGGCACAATACAGCAGGGCGCGAGGGACGTGGAAACAGCCCTTGTAATGATTGCCCTTGAGGGAGTGGGTGAGATTGCCTTGGCGGTCGCAGTAGGCGAACCACTCGCCGCGCCTGGGGTCGTCGGCGAAATGCTGGAAGCAATACGCGTGGATGCGCTCCAGCCAAGGCGGCCAGCGGCTCTCGCCCGTCCGCGTGCAAGCAAGGACGACCGCGAAAAGCGCCTCGGCGTGGGGCCACCAAAGCTTCATCGAAGCTTCGAGCTGGAGCGCCGGCCGGCCTTCGATATCCATGAAGTAGTAGAGACCGCCAAACTCCCGGTCCCATCCGGCGATCAGGCTGCCTTCGAGAATCTCCGCGATCCGCGGGATCTGCGCCCGCTCTCCAAGGCGCTCCGCAAGCAGCCACAGAAGCCATGCCGCTTCGATGGAGTGCCCAGGGTTGAAGAGCCGCCCTTCGGGGTATAGCCGCGCCTCCGCTTCGCCGCCGCACTCCTCCGGCAGCCAGTTTTCCAGAAGGATCCGGCGGGAGGCGTCCTCGTGCCGCAGCGCCTTTTCCAGACACTCTCGCATCAGCCGTTCGTAGCGGGGGTCATTGTCGATGGCGCTCACTTCGAGAGCCATCTTCGCAACGACGATGGAATCGGCGAGGCTCTGGAACGGCGGCTGGCCGGGCATGGGGCCGCGGCCAAGCAGAGCGGGGTTCGCAATCCATTCGAGCACCCGCCAGAAGAGGTCGATGGCGGCGCTCCGGTATTGGTTCCCAGCGCCGGTTCTTGAAAACTCCGCAAGGGCCATCACCGCGAACACCGCCGAATAAGGCTTGCGCTGAAAGAACGAGGGCGCGCCCTCGCGCGAGAGGCGGAAATAGTAGCGGCCTTCTGGGTCGCTGGCGTGGCGGATGAGAAACTCCACGCCCAGGGCGGCAATATCGAGCCATTCCTGGCGGCGCTCCACCTGGTTGTAGAGGCGGCTGTACATCCAGATCTGACGGCCCTGCAGCCAGATGTACTTGCGCGGATCGTAGACCGTGCCATCGCGGTCAAGACAGCTGAAATAGCCGCCATGCTTCCAGTCCACCGAATGCCGGGTCCAGAAGGGAATGACAGACTCTAAAAGACTAGACCGGTACTGCCCGGCAAGATTCGCGAGATTCAAAGGCTTCTGACACCGCCGTTTATGGGTTGATGGTATTATCTCGTATACGTCGGCGACGGGAAAGACGCCGGTCTCCGGCAGTCGGGGTTCCGTGCCGCGGTCCCCAAACAAGCATGTCGAACATTGGCGGGATATTGCCGGCGCTTGTGACACCCCTCGATGGGCAGGGCAAGCTCAACCGGAGAAGCTACGAACAGCTGCTGGAGCGTGTGTATCGCGCGGGCTGCCACGGAGTGTACGTTTGCGGGCAGACGGGGGAGGGCCTCCAGTTGCCCCTGGACGTGCGGGAACAGGCGGTGGAAGTGGCCGTGGCCAACACGCCGGAAGGCGGCAACGTTGTCGCACACGTCGGAGCGCACAGCACCGCCGATGCAATCCGGCTGGCGCGCCATGCCTCCGCCGCGGGAGCCCATGCAATCAGCAGCCTCCCTCCCGGCTCGGGGTATCGCTTCACGGAGGCCCTGCGGTATTACCAGGCCATTGCGTCCGCCTCTTCCGTGCCGCTTCTGGTCTACTTTTTCCCCGGCCATTCAACGGCCATCCAGACCACGGAGGAACTGCTCAAATTGTGCGAACTCCCCAACGTGATCGGCCTGAAGTACACGTCTTTCGATCTCTACAAGCTCTCTCTGCTGCAGCGGGCGGGCTACACGGTCTTCAACGGACACGACGAAGTGCTGGCGGCGGGCTTGCTGATGGGAGCCCACGGCGGGATTGGCAGTTTCTATAATCTGATCCCGGAGCTGTTCGTCGATCTGTACGCGGATACCTGCGAAGGCCGTTGGCGGGAGGCGCGGACGAAGCAGGATCGGATAAACGACCTCATTCGCGCCGTACTGGACTTCCCGATGCTGCCGGCGCTGAAGCGAATCCTCTCGTGGTCCGGCATCGAATGCGGCTACGCCGTTCCCCCGCGCGGGAGGCTGACCAATCTGGAAGAAGAGGCGCTGCGCCAGGCGGTGGCCTCCGTGGGATTCGCGCCGGAAGATCTGGGCCGAGGCCGCGCACAGTGAATCGCAGGCAGGCGATGGGATGCATGGCGTCCCTGGTTGCAGCCGCCGGCGCCGTCGGCCGCGAGCCTCGCTGGATTTCCCTGCCCGATCTGCCAGAAGGAGTGGCGGGCCAGTATGTGGGCACTCAAGGCAGCCGGCTGATCGTGGCGGGCGGCAGTCACTTCAGGACCCCCTCGTGGAGCGGCGGACGGAGGGAATGGGTACAGAAAGCCTTTGTGCTCTCCCAGCCGGATGGAACTTGGCGCGAGCACGGCTTGCCACATTCCGTCGCCCACGGCGCCTCAGTGAGCCATCGGCGGGGCGTGCTGCTGATTGGCGGTAGTAACCCCGAAGGACACTCGCGTCGCTGCGCGTGGCTGGGCAGCAATGGCCAGAGCATCTCAGTGGTTGAGGCCCCGGATCTGCCTTTGCCGCTCGCGTATTGCGGGGCGGCCCGTGTGCAAGAGACCGCTTACGTCTTTGGCGGACAGATCTCCCCCACGGCAACCCGCGCGGAGAGCGCTCTCTATTCCCTCGACCTGCAGCACGGAGGAGCGGAATGGAAGGCCGAGCGCGCGTTTCCGGGTGCCGGGCGCATCTACGCGGCAGTGGCCTCGGCGGGCGGAAAGCTCTACGTTGCCGGGGGCGCATCGCTCTCGGCGGGGCCGGACGGCAAACCGCAAAGAACCTATCTGCGCGATGCCTGGTGCTACGAACCGCGCCAGGGCTGGCGGGCACTGCCCGAACTCCCGCGGCTAAGCTGCGCCGCTCCTTCGCTGGGCGTTGGTGATCGTTTCGCGGTCTTCGGCGGGAGCGATGGCAGCCTCGACGCGCGCGTGGGCGACTTGCGGGAACGGCACCCCGGCTTTCCCCGCGCAATTCAAGTTTATTCCCCCAGCCGCAATGCCTGGAACACTGCAGGCGAGGCCCCATTCAGCCTGGTCGCCACCACGGCCACCGAGTGGCGTGGCCTGGCGGTGATACCGGGCGGCGAGGACCGCCCGTCTCACCGCTCCCGCGCGGTCTGGGCTACGGCAATGAAGGAGTTCCCCGATGCAAGAGAGTAGAAGCGTCTCCGGATACGCATGGCTGGTAGTGGCGCTGCTCGTCCCCGTGGCCATGCTGAACTATCTTGACCGGCAGATGCTGGCCTCCATGAAGTTCTCCCTGATGCACGATATCCCGGACATCGGGACCGAGGCCAACTGGGGTGCGATTCTGGCCTTTTTCAAGTGGACCTACGCCTTCCTTAGCCCGTTCGGCGGCTATGTGGCCGACCGGACCAACCGGCGCTACGTGATCGCCGGGAGCCTGATCGTTTGGTCCGCGATTACGTGGCTGACCGCGCATGTCACCACGTACGAACAGTTGCTGCTCACCCGAACCGCCATGGGAATTAGCGAGGCATTCTACATCCCAGCGGCACTCGCACTGATTTCCGACTACCACGTGGGCGCCACCCGTTCGCGAGCGGTCGGCCTGCACCAGATGGGCATCTACGCCGGCGTGATTCTCGGCGGCTTCAGCGGTTATGCGGCCGATCACCCGGAACTTGGCTGGCGCTGGATGTTCGATATCTGCGGGTTTGTTGGCGTTCTGTATGCGATTCCCCTTTTCCTGATGATCAAGGATCCGTTCCAGAAAGCGGAAACGCTCAAACAGGACCAAATCTCGCCCTTGAAGGCGGTAAAGGAGCTGGCCACCAACCGATCCTTCCAACTGCTGGTGGTCTACTTCACGCTGCCGGCGATGGCGGGCTGGATCATCCGGGATTGGATGCCGGCGATCTTAAAGACGGAGTTCGGGATCGGGCAGGGTGAAGCGGGCGTCTCCGCCACGCTGTATTGGATGCTGGCCGCCGCGGGGGCGGCGGTAGCGGGCGGCTGGCTGGCGGACCGCTGGATGAAGACGAACGAACGGGGGCGCATCTATACGAGCGCGATCGGCATGGGTCTCATCGTGATCTCCCTCGCGGGCGTGGGCCTCTCGCCGCAGACGGGCATGCTCGGCGTGGCGGTGGCTTCGTTGGTCGTTTTTGGCGTCGGCTACGGCTTTTTCGATATCAACAACATGCCGATCCTCTGCCAGATTGTGCGCCCGCACTTGCGGGCTTCAGGCTACGGCTGCATGAATTTCGTCAGCATCAGTTTCGGGGGCATCGCCGACTGGGGATTCGGCATCTCGCGCGATGCGGGGGTTCCGCTGGTGGTGACGTTCACCGTGGTCGCCGCGCTGTCGCTGCTCTCGTTATGGCTGGTGCTGCTGATACGCCCGAAATACAGCGATCAGGGGCCGGCACCCGCCACGCATTAGCGGGCACGGAATGCGCCCGCGCCCGGCGCGGGAGCGGCCATAGTGCGCGAATAAATCTGTACGATAGAGGGATACAATCGCAAGAAAGCGGGATGGTGCCGGGATGCGCCGGGAACCCGCTTTAGCGGATGGAAACGGGGGCGACATGGGATCGAATGAATCCAGCGGAACGAACAAGATCAGCCGGCGGGTGGCGCTCGGCGCGATGGGCGCGGTGCTCAGCGGCTGCGCGCGCAAGGAGCCGGACGTTTCGGAAGCGGAACCGATCCGGCGGGTGGTGAGTTTTCCGGGCAAGGACCCGCTGTATCTGCTGACGGACCGCCCGCCGCAGCTCGAAACGCCCATCCGGTATTTCAAAGAGGATCTGACGCCGAACAGCGCGTTCTATGTGCGCTGGCATCTTCCTCCGCCCGCCGCGGCTCCGGATCTGAAGGAGTTCCGGCTGCGCGTTGGTGGCCACGTTGCAAGTCCGCTGTCGCTTTCGGTGGACGAACTCCGCACGAAATTCGAGCCAGTGAGCTACGTCGCGCTGAACCAGTGCTCCGGAAACTCCAGGGGCCTCTTCGAGCCGCATATACCAGGGAGCCAGTGGGGGCACGGGGCCATGGGGAATGCCCGCTGGACCGGCGTGCGGCTGCGCGACCTGCTCGATGCGGCGAAACTCCGCGCCGGGGCGGTGGACGTCACCATGCGGGGGCTCGACAACCCTCCCATGCCGCAAACGCCGCCGTTCGTCAAGTCGATCGGTGTGGAGCATGCGCGCGATGGCGAAGTGATCGTGGCCTATGAGATGAACGGCGCGCCGCTGCCGCTGCTGAACGGTTTCCCGCTGAGGCTGGTGACCCCCGGCTGGTATGCCACATACTGGGTGAAATCGCTCAGCGACATCGAGGTGCTTGCAGCGCCGTTCGACGGCTTCTGGATGAAGAAGTCGTACCTGATTCCGAACAACGCACGCGGCGAGGAAGCCCCCGATGCGCTGGTGGCGGACCGGGTGCCCATCAACAAGATGGCCGTGCATTCGATCTTCGTCCGCCCCGATCTGGGCGAGGAACTGAAGAGAGGAAGCGCCTATCCGCTGGAAGGCCTCGCTATGGACGGCGGCTCCGGGATCAAGCAGGTGGAAGTCTCCACCGACGGGGGCAAGCAATGGCAGACGGCGAAACTCGACCCGAGCCTCGGCCGCTATTCCTGGCGAAGGTGGAAGCTCGATTGGACGCCCGCCAGCGCGGGGTTGCACCGGCTTATGGTGAGGGCGACCAATGAGAACGGCGAGACCCAGGTGCCGAATTACTGGAACCGCAGCGGCTATATGCGCCAGGTGATCGAATCGCTCGATGTGAAGGTGGTCTGAGATGCGATATTCCCACTTCTTCCGGCTCTCGCTGGTTATGCTGATCGCCCTGGCGGCGGTTTCGTGCAAAGAGGAGAAGGGTCCGTCGGCGGTGGTGACCAGGGAAATCGCCTATTCGTCGCTGCCGCTCTCCGCGGAGGAATTGCCACCGGGACCGGGCCGCGCCGAAACGCTGATGGCTTGCATGAGTTGCCATTCGCCAAGCTACATCACCGCGCAGCCCCGCTTCTCTCGCGCCGTCTGGGAAAGCGAAGTAAAGAAGATGGTGGAAGCCTACGGCGCGCAGGTGCGCCCGTACGACCAGAAACTGATTGCGGACTACCTGGTTTCGATCCGCGGCCTGGAGCCGGCGAAGAAGTAGCGCCATTGCGCCGGGTTCGGGCCATAGCCCTCGATTGGCATAGCTCCGCTATCGCCTTCTCAGGCCGAGGCCGCAAAATGGCGCAGCTTCGTCATCGGAATCAGCTCCCGCTGTACGGGTCGGCGCGTCTCAAACTGATCGAGCGCATAGCCGTGCGCGGCCACCAGCGCCTCCGGCGCGATCAAGTTCTCTTCCCCCAGGAGCGCGCGCAGCATCAGGGCGTTCACGGCCGAGGCGGCGTCGGCATCGTTGGTGAAAGCGACATAGCAGGCATCCGCGTACGGAGAGACTCGCTCAATACGCGATTGCCACTCCTCCAGCTTCTTTGTCGTGTAGAGGTATGGCTCCTCCGCGAAGCGCTCCTCTCGCAGGCTCCACTCCCGCTCCCAAAGGCTGCGGTTCCTGCCGTGAAAGCGGAAATAGCCGATGGGCGATGTCAGCTCAGAGGCGGGGGCCGCGCCGCGGATGTGCTCGGGCAGGTCCAGGTTTACATAACCCACCTTGTAATCCACCAGCACGCCCAGTGCCTCGGGGTATTGCCAACTGGAGTGGCGGAACTCGGCCACCAGAGGGAACTGGCCGAAGGCGCGGCGCAGCGCCAGGAACGCCTGCTTGTTCTCTTCGGTGAATTTGAAACTCCAGGGGAATTGCATCACGAGCGCGCCCAACCGGCCGGCGGCCTGGAGCGGACGAATGCCCTCGCAGAAGCGTTTGACTTCCGCGGGGCAGAGCGTGCGCTCATGCGTAAACCGGCGGTGCAGAACCGGGTTGAAGCGGAAGCGGGGGTTCGCGGACACCTTGCGTGCCCACACGGCCATTATTTCCGGATGAGGAAACTCCCAGTGGGTGCAGCGAAGTTCCGTGGCGTCGAAGTGGCTGCCGAGGAACGCGAGCGCCGCTCCGGCGGAGACGGCCCGCCCGTAAAAGGCCGAGACCCAATCGGGGTGCTGCCAGTCCGACGGAAATACGAGAGCATGCGGGGAGATGGAATTCGACATTCGCTTCGTCTTCTCCTGTAAATAGTTTCACCTATTTCCGAGACAATCGCAAGAGAAAAGTGTGCGGGAAGCGAAGGCTGGGTGCCGCCCCGCACTCAGAGAATGGAAACGCTGTCTCGCACTTTTGTTTCCACCGGGCCCGGCAGACGCAGCAAATCAGCAGCCGGACGGGGCGGGGCTTCCGCTCCGGCACGCGGCAGCATGGCAAGCACCATCGCTTCCAGGGCTTGCAGCGAGAAGGGCTTGGCAAGGAAGCGGTCCATGCCGGCGGCCGCGCAGCGGCGGCGATCGGCGTCGGTCGCGGAGGCAGTGAGGGCGAGGATCGGAGTGCGCATGGCGGGGCACTCTCGCTGGCGAATCCAGATAGTCGCTTCGAAGCCATCCATTTCGGGCATCTGGCAATCCATCAGAATCAGATCGAAAGGGCGCCGCTTCCATTGCTCCACGGCTTCCAGGCCGTTCGCCGCAAGTTCCACGGAGAAGCCCAGTTTCTCCATGGTTTTCGCCGCCACCTTCCGGTTCACCGGATTGTCTTCCACAATCAGGACGCAACGCCGCTCGGATGGCGGAAACGCCGGACGAAGCAAGGCACGACGCCCTTTGGCGGACGTCAATTCGCCCTCGGCCGATTCGCGGACGGAAAAGACTTCCGACAGTTCCGTTCGCAACGACCGGTAGCGAAGAGGCTTGGTAAATCGGGCGAGCGGCACCAAATCCCCCCAAGCATCCAAACCCGAGTACACGGGGGTGATCGCTGCCGCCAAAGGCCGGTTCTGCCTGGGAATCGCCGCCAGAAGCCGAAGCGCCTCCCGCGCCGCTTCCGTCGGCAGTGTATAATCCAGCAACAGCAGGTGAAACGGTTTTCCAGCCTTGTCTTGCGCCAGGATAGCCTTGGCGGCGTCATCGACGTCACCCACGGCCTCTACGGCCAGGCCCATCGCCGTCAGCATTTCGGACGCGATCATGCGTGACAGCGTGCAACTGTCAACAAGAAGCACGCGGGTTCTGGAGACTCCGGCACCACTGTCCGGGCAGTAGAATTCCTCCCGCAAGTCCGTTCGATTCGCCAATCCGACTGCCGGAACGGGCGGTAGCACTTGGGGAAGCGGCAGGGTGACCCGGAACGAGGAACCTTTCCCCGGTTCGCTGATCGCGTCCACGGAGCCGCCCATGAGTTCCGCCAACTGGCGGGTGATGGCGAGGCCCAAACCGGTCCCTCCGTGCCTGCGGGTGGTGGAAGCATCCGCTTGCGTGAACCGCTCGAAAAGGACCGGAATCCGGTCCGCGGGAATGCCGATGCCGGTATCGTGGACCTGAACGCGCAGCCCCTTCCCGGCCTCGAAATCCCCCCGATCCACGTCGATGCAGACGTGCCCCCGCTCGACAAACTTGACGGCATTTCCAACCAGATTCAGCACAATCTGTCGCACCCGGCCGGGATCTCCCAGCACCTGCACCGGGAAATCGGGTGGATAGCGCAGAAGCAAATCGATTCCCTTCTCTCTGGCGCTGGGCAGGACGACTTCGAGCGCGGAGGCAAGCAGTTCCTCAAGGTCGAAAGGGATGGCCTCCAGGTTCAGCCTGCCGGATTCGATGCGGGAAAAGTCCAGAATGTCATTGAGGATCGTCAGCAGCGCTTCCGCCGATTGCTGCACCGCCGTGGCATATCCGCGCTGCTCGGCCGCGAGGGGCGTGTCGAGCAGAAGGGCGTTCATGCCAAGCACGCCGTTCATGGGGGTGCGGATCTCGTGGCTCATCGTGGCCAGGAAATCCGCTTTCGCCTTGGCGGCATCCTCCGCCTTCTCGCGCGCGATCGACAGTTCATCCACCAGCGCCTCCAGCCTGTCGCGCGCACGCTCCTGCTCTTCCCGCGAAGCCTGCAGGTCGGCGGCCTTGGCGCGGAGCTTCTCTTCCATCGCCTTGCGCTGCGCCACTTCGCTCGCGAACTGCTCATTCGCGGCACGAAGTTCCAAGTTGCGAACGTGCAGCGCATCTTCCACGGCCCGCTGGCGCGTTGTCTCGTGGAGAAGCACGGCTCTGCCCATCGGCCGGCCGCGCCGGTCTTTCAGCGCAAGGTTGCTCCGTTCAAAACTGCGTATCCTGCCATTGATGACTGCCCGGATATCGTCATCCAGGTCATCATCCTCGCGCGGCAGGCCCGCGGGCCAGGTCTTGTGTATCTCCACGGAGCCGGAGAGGATCGATCTCCAAGGCTCGGGAATCGCGTCCAGCGGCGGCGCATTCCGTCCTGCCGGAGCGATGCCAGTGGCCGATTGCGCACTCGCGTTGCAATAGGCCAGACAGCCGGCCCGGTCGAATACGAAGAGGAGGTCCTTCATCGAGTCCGCAACCAGATTGCGGGCAAACGGAGATACATTAAACATCCGTTCCCAGAGCAGCGCCCACACGCTGATCATTCCGGCCAACAGGAGGGAGTAACCCGAGAGGTTCACACTGGCCGGTACATGTCCAAAACGCACGATCAGATCCGCCGCCGCGGGAGCAAACCAGCCGGAGGCGGCAATCATGGTGGCACGCTTGTGCCGGTCGTCCGCCTGCCAGCCACTCCTCCAAAACAGGAACAGCGCCAGGAAGACAAGGAAGTAGAGATAGGCCAGGACCACATAGTGCCAGGGGCCGCCCGTCCACGTAAGCGCCTGCAGGTCGCCGTGAGGACGAAGATGGAAATTGAAGCGATAGAGCCGGTGCGATTCCGGATAAAGGCTGAGCAGGATCGAGATCGCGGGCGCGATCGGGAAGAGATAGCGGCCGCGCTTCGAGAGCAGCGGCATGGCACCGGTATGCTCGATGGCGAGGGCGGCCAGGACAAACGCCGCGCCCTGTATCGCGACAGCCTTGACGACCGTGAACACGTATTTCCCGGTTGGGTCCCCGGTGTAGAATTCGGCAACGGCGCACAATGCCCAAATCGAGAGGAACAGGGAGCCGCGACTGAGCGACAGAAAGAAAGGCTGGCTCCGGCCCATCCAAAGCCGAATCGCCAGCACCGCATAGAGCAGGCCGGCCGACGTTGTGGCAAGGATGTCGGGTGGCGGGAAGCGCACAAAACTGCCTTTCTCCCTAGACTATATCGGACGAATCGTCTGGAAACTTAAGCGGGATGGGCAGCCAGAGGCTCAAACGTACGAAAGGCAGGTCAATCGAGGAGCAAATGCCGTTGAAACAAACTGATGCCGGCAACACTGGGAACGCCGACCTCGGCACACAAGGGAATCGTTTCCGGCGTGATGCCTCCCAGGGCAAAGGAGGGAATCTGGAGCCCGGCCGCCGCGTCCCGCAAGCCTTCGAGGCCGAGGGGTTCCCGGCTGTCGGCTTTGGACAGCGGGCGGAACACCGGGCCAATGAATGTGTAGTCCGCGTCTTCCGCCTGTGCGCGGAACAACTCCTCCCGGCTGTGACAGGAGACGCCGACGACGAAGCGCGCGGGCAGGATGGGGCGCAATGCGGCCGGGGAAATACGGCTGCCGGGCAGGTGTACGCCGTGCAAGCCGCACGCCAGTGCAACGTCCACACGGTCATTGAGCAGCACGAGCGAACCATGGGGATTGGGCAGGTCGAGCACCCGGCGCGCAAACGCCGCGAGTTCCCTGGCGGTGAGGTCTTTCTCCCGGATCTGGATCAGCTCCACGCCCCGCTCCAGCGCGCGGGCGATCAACTGCAGCAAGGGTTCGAGGCCGCCGGCCTGATGGCGGTCCGTGATGTAGCATCGCAGCATGGGCGCGCTACTACGATAAGGCGCGCAGCGCGTTCGGCGCAATCTCCGCCTGCCAGAGCTTGCTTTGCGGAAGAGCGGCGAACTCGGCGGCACTCATGTCGCCAGCCAGCCCTTCGGCGAAGTGCAGACGGACGGTTCGCGGCCGCTCCACCACGCGCGCGAGCGTCAGCGGAATATGGCCGGGCAGCGCCCGTTCTCCGCCGCGAAGGCTGAGCCTCAAATCGGAAGGCTGCAAGCACAAGCGGACGCGGTCACCCTTGAAATGCCCGGCAAAGTATGGCCCTGGGATCTCCGCGCCGAAAAGCCGAAGGACGCTCGATTTGTTCTGGGGGTCAAGAAACGCAATCTCCGCGGACGCCAGACAGTAATCGCCGAGGAGCGCGGCCACCTCGCTTGAAGACGGCTGGCGGTAGACGGAGAGCGGAGTGCCCTTCTGGATCAGGCGGCCATTGTGAATCACCACCATGTGGCCGGCCAGTTCGAAGCACTCGTCAAGAGCATGGGTCACGAGAAGGATGGGCAACTGAAGGGAGCCGCGAATCTCCCGGAGGACGGCATAGAATTCTTCGCGCAGCGGCGCGTCGAGGCCCTGCGCGGGCTCGTCGAGCAGGAGGGCGCGGGGCTCCCGCAGCAGGGCGCGCGCGATGGAACCGCGCTGCCGCTGGCCGCCCGACAACTCGTGCGGACGACGCCCGGCCATCTCGGAAAGCTGGAAGCGCTCCAGCATCTCTCCCACGCGGCGCGCGCCTTCAATGCGGGGGAGCCCGGCGACGGCAAACTCCAGATTGGCGCGCAGCGTCTTGTGCGGAAAGAGCGAGTTGGACTGAAACACATAGCCGCAAGGACGCTCACGCGGCGGCAGATCGACGCGCGCCTCCGCGTCGAACACGATCCGGTCGTCCACGAGAATGCGGCCCTTCTCCGGCGTGGCGAATCCGGCGATGCACTCCAGGGTGAGCGTCTTGCCGCTGCCCGACGGCCCGAAAAGGACGGTGATTCCCGGCTCAACGCACAGGTGGACTTCGAGGTCGAACGCGGCCGATTCCGGCCCGGCGGCAAAACGCTTGGCGATGCGCGCTTCCATCATCGAAGGGCCTTCCCTTCATTCCAGCGGTTCGCCACGTAGACGGAGGCCAGGGCAATAGCGGAGATGGCCAGCACCAGGACCAGCGCCGTCGTCTCGTTGCCCGCCTCCACGGCGTCGTAGATGGCCACGGAGACGGTTTGCGTGCGGTTGGGGATGTTGCCGGCCAGCATGATCGTGATGCCGAAATCTCCCAGGGAGCGGGCGAAGGCCAGCACGGCGGCGGCGAAGACCGGTCGCCGCGCCAGGGGAAGCGAAACCCGCCAGAACACACGCCATTCGCTTGCGCCCAGATTGCGCGCGGCTTTCTCATAGGTCCGGTCCACGGTTTCGAGCGCGGCCCGCACGAGTTTCACAAGCAGCGGCGTCGAATGAACCATGGCGGCCAGAACGGCGGCCTTCCACGTGAACACAAGCGGCCCGCCGGTGAGCGATTCAAACAAACGGCCCAGCATGCTCTCCCGGCTGAGCAGCACGAGGAGATAGTAGCCCAGCACCGTGGGCGGCAGCACGAGCGGGAGCGTGACCGCCGCGTCCACCAGTTCTTTCCCGCGGAATTGCCGGTTGGCCAGCAGATAGGCGATCCAAACCCCCACGGCGAGCGAGAAGGCCGTAGCGAGCAGGGCCACCCGCAGGCTGAGCCAAAGCGGGAACCAGTTGATCTCCATGCAACTCCCAATTATAGCGATTGAAAACATTAGAGGTGCGACGTGTTTTGGAGAAGCTTTCGGCGGGAAAGGATTGCCAAACCGCCTCCGCTTTCGGCTCCCGGCCAGGGGACCCGCAGCGTGCGATATGGCGTGCGATATACGGGTTTTCGCGGTGCGGCGCTATGGTATGATCCGTCGCATGTTGACAGCACTCTCCCGTTTGTTACTGATCGGCATGGTCGTATTGGGAGCGGCTTTCGCGCAACCGGCCGGGCCGTCCGGCTCACAGCCGGAATGGCAGCGGAAGGCCCAGACCCTGCTTCGTGAAGGCAAGTTGGATGAAGCACTCGCCGTATTCCAGGAGCAGTTGAAAAGCTCCCCCAATTCACCGCAACTGAACAACGCGGCGGGCGTGGCGCTCGACCTTATGGGGAAGGGAGTGGAGGCCCGGCGGCATTTCGAGAAAGCCATTGCCAACGCGCCCGACGCGCGCGCCCGCGCCAATGCCGAACGCGCGATGGCGATGTCTTACGCATTCGACAGCGATTGCGCAAACACGGTGAGGTATGAGGAGAAGGTGATCGCCTATTGGAAGACCCGGGAGGCGGCCGAGCCCGGAAACGCATTTTACCAGAAGGGCGAAATGGCGAACGAGGCCGCTCGCGTCTGCATCGAAGCGGGCGACCTCCGGACCGCGGAAAAGCTGTACCGCGACGGACGCGAACTCGGCCTGGAGGAGCCAAATATCCCGGCCGGCCGCAAGGCTCTCTGGGAATTTCGCACCGAGCACGCGCTTGCCCGCGTGGCCGCGCGCCAGGGCGACAAGGCGGCGGCCGCCAAGCATGTCGCCGCCGCGGAAGCACAACTCAAGGCAATCGAGGCCGCCGACCCGCAACTCGGCCGCCAGCAGAGGGCTTTCTTCCCGTATCTCACCGGCTACGTGGCCTATTACACCGGAGACTACTCGAAGGCGCTCGCGGATCTGGGGCAGGCGAATGCCAACGATCCGTTCATCCAGTGCCTGCTCGGCATGACGTACGAGAAACTCGGCCAGAAACAGAAGGCGACGGAGGAGTACGAGAAAGCGTACCGGACCACCGGCCATAACCCTCCCGCGGCCTTCGCGAAGCCGTTCGCGCGAAAGAAGCTCGGCAGGTGAGCGCCTGAGGGTGGAAGAACCGGCACCGCGACAAGGCTCGGAAATACGCCTTCCCTCGGCTTCCCCCTGGGCTGGAACGCGGCGATTCATGCTGATACACTCTTTCCCACGTTAGCGGCACGGCTCCGTCGTGAGCTGTGCCGGGCTTTGAGGTTACTGGGACTCAAGCATTCCGAACGGAGGGGAAACGATGCCTTTTCAACAATGGTGTAATGCGAACGGCTATCGGCCAGCAAACGTTAGGGAAATTAGGGAAGCAGTCGAGAAATACCTGGAATCCAGTCCGGAGGTGATGGCGACTTGCCGGCCTCCGCATACCGCGAACACACGAGCGAATGCCATTTATCAGGGCTACGCGGGGGCAAACCCAATGCCGCCGGTGCAGGTTGCCGGGCCGGGCGGGGCGCTTATTCCCAACCCGGCTCTGGGCCCCTGGAAGGTGCAACTCGTGCAGCGGATTGACCAGCAATTCACGCAGCTCGCCCAGCAGGGCGCGCAGCAAATCACGCAGGATGTGACCGCGGCGAACAACGCCAACCGCCTGAACAACGCAACCGTGGCAATCCCGGACGGCATGACGTATTGGAACGCCCTCCTGCGCAACAACTATCCATTGGCCAAAGGGCATGTGACGGGATATATCGACTACGTCATTGAGGCGATCAACGAGTATATCGACGACGCCGTGAGCCACTCGAACCGGCGCAAGCGAATCCGTGACGCCGTCGTGAACGCACTGAATGCCGCGAAGGCGAATATAAACTATCTGCCGCCGGATAAGGCACTCGACGTTGGAATTCTCAACAAGAACATTCCCGGCGCCACGGGGGGCGCTCAAACGCTGGCGGACATCGCGGAATACTGGTCCGATCAGCGGACGAAGACCGCGACCAGGATGCAGAACTTCTCCAACGCGTGCGTAGCGGTGGGGGGCGGGGTTGTCGAGGCCTTCGCCCTGCGGCGCTACGGCAGCACGGCGGAGGGGGACGACATCCGGCAGCGCCTGGGCTTCTACCAGAAGCAAGGGGTCTCCTTCGAACAGTACAAGTGGTTCCTGGACCTGGGCATCCGCAACGCCACAACGAGCGTGTCCGATACGGATCGCGCATTTTACGTGCGGCTGAAGAACGGCGCGCTGAACGCTCTGCGCAACCTGGAGCAGGTCTATGACCGGGATACGGAACCGCCCGTGATTCACAAGCCCGATATCGGCGGGGAGGTGGGCTGCTTCGGGGTGCATGAGGATTGTCTGGTGGCGTTCAACACACGCATGATCGGAACCATTCAGATCAAGAATCAGAAGACGAACAGCGTGATGCCTCCGGACGTGGTGGCGGGTTAGCCAAACCTCGATTCGTCCGTAAGTGAGAGCGCCTGGCGGACGTCCGGCGAGCGACGCTGGACGGTCCGCTCTGCGCTAGGAGCTTGCCCCGCTGTCGCGCACAGAGGCGGGAATCGCCGATAATGAAGTATTGGCTGCCGATACGACACAATCCGCCACACATACTGCTGAGAATCGCGCGCGCATCCGCCTGTGGCTCTACTTCACGGCGTGCACGGTTTATCTCCTCGACCGGTTATCCAAGATCTGGGTGATGGGTGCGCTGGGAGATTACGACCAAATCGTAGTGATTCCGAACTTCTTCAACCTCATTCACATCCGCAACCAGGGCGCGGCATTCGGGATGCTCAGCGAGGCGGAGCCTTGGGTGCGGATGACGGTGCTGGTGGGCGCGGCGCTGCTGGCGGTATTCGCGCTCGCGTATTTCGTCTGGCAAACGGCGGGAAATTCCCACTACGGCGGCTGGAAACTGCGCGCGGGGCTGGCGCTGATTCTGGGCGGTGCGGCGGGCAACATCCATGACCGCATCGTTTACGGAAACGTGGTCGATTTCCTCGATTTTTATGCCGGATCCTGGCATTGGTACACCTTCAACATCGCGGATACCGCCATATCGGTGGGCACCGGTCTGCTGCTGCTGGACCTCTGGCAGAGCACCTCCCGCGAGAGAACCGCGCATGCATCCGAAACTGCTTGAGTTTGGCAATTTTTTCATTCCCGCTTACGGCGTGTTTGTCGCCCTGGGCTTTCTGGCCGGAATTCTGGTGACGCAGCGGCTGGCGAAGCGCCGGGGCCTCGACCCGGAACTCCTGGTAAGCGCCGCGCTTTACACGGCGATCGTGGGCCTGGCGGGCGCGAAGCTGGCGCTGATCCTCCAGGACTTCCGCTACTATTCGCAGAACCCCGGCGAACTCTTCTCCATGAACATGCTGCAATCGGCCGGAATCTTCTATGGCGGCGTGCTGGTCGGGCTGGTGTTTTTCGTCTGGTATATGCGGAAGAAGGCTCTGCCTTTCGCGAAGTCCGCCGATTGCCTCGCTCCGGGCCTCGCGATCGGCCATGCGTTCGGCAGGATCGGCTGCTTTTTCGGCGGCTGCTGTTTCGGCGAATCCTGCACGCGGCCGTGGGCGGTGACGTATACCAACGCGAGCGTGCGCGAGTTTTCCAACGTCCCGCTGTTCGTCCCGCTGCACCCCACGCAGATCTACGAATCCGTGACGGAGTTTGCCATCTTCTTCCTGCTGATCGCGGTGTTCGACAAGCTGCGCACGCCGGGCCGCATTCTGGGCCTGTTTCTGGTGCTCTCCTCGCTGGGCCGTTTTATTGTGGAGTTTTTCCGCGCGCACGACGTGGCGAACCCCGCGGGCACGGCACTCTCAACGGCACAGTGGACGGCGCTCGGGCTGATCGCTCTGGGCGCGTGGTTCCTCAAGCGGCGGGCGTAGGGGCGGCGGTCAGGGCCGCTTTCGCCGGCAGTCGAATAGAACCGCCGCCAGCGAGTAGAGCCAGCCCGCAAGGGTGACGATAAGAACGATCAGCCACATGCGATCGAGCGAATCCCAGTAAATGTAGCCGAGGCAGAGGAGCGCGGGAATCTGCGCGTACAGCATCCGCGGATAGAACGCTTCCGCGCTTCTCTCAATCACCCCGGAGACGACAATGCCCAGCGAAAGCATGAGCGCGCCCAGCAGGCGCAACGTGACACTGCTGTAAATTCCCTCCGCGAAGAGGATATCGAGCATCGCCGACGGCACGAGCAGGAAGCCAGCGCCGCCGAAGTAAAGATATCCAGCCGCGAAATACAGGCTGCGCCGCGTCTGTTCCATCAAGCCCCCCGGAGTTTGGATACGTTCTCAGTTTCTCTCATTGCAGCGCGATCTTCGCGGCTGCAATCTGATATAAAGCGAACGCGGAGGTTCTTATCGAAATGACGGCGATCGGCAGGCGCGCGGTGTTGGGCGGATTGGCGGGGTTGGCGGCGGGGGCGGTTGCGCCCTACATTAAGGCGCAGCGCGCGAAGAAGCGCAATGTGCTGTTCATCGCCACCGACGATATGAACAACAGCCTGAGCTGCTACGGGCACCCGCTGGCGAAGACGCCCAATCTCGACCGCCTAGCCGCCACGGGTGTGCGCTTCGACCGCGCCTATTGCCAGTTCCCGCTGTGCAGCCCTTCACGCACTTCCATCATGACGGGGCTGTCTCCCGACGCCACTGGAGTGTACGACCTCAAGCTCCGCTTTCGGGAAACCGTGCCGAACGTGACTACGCTGCCGCAGCATTTTCAGCGGAACGGATACTATGCGGCGCGGGTTGGCAAGATTTATCACTATGGGGTTCCCAGTGAAATCGGCACGGACGGGCTGGACGACAAAGCTTCCTGGAACCACGTGGTGAACCCGAAGGGCGTGGACAAGATCGAAGAACCAAAGATCACGAATTTCACACCGAACCGGGGCCTGGGATCGTCGGCGTCTTACTACGTCTCTCCCGCGCCCGACGAGCAGCACACCGACGGCATCACCGTGGACGCCACCCTCGATCTGATGGCGAAACACCGCGACGATCCCTTCTTTCTCGCGGCGGGTTTTTATCGCCCACACGTGCCGCTGATTGCGCCCTCGAAGTATTTCGACAAAGTTCCGCTGAGCAGCGTGGACGCCGTGCCCTTCTCCCCGGCGGAGATGCGGATCGCACCGAAGTGGGCGTACTTTACTAACCCGCCCAACTGGAACATGACGGAGCGGCAGGTGCGCGAGATCCGGCGGGCGTATTTCGCCTCGATCATGTTTGTCGATTCCAACGTCGGCAAACTCCTCGCCGGCCTCAAGAAGCTCGGGCTGGACGGGAATACCACGGTAGTCTTTTGGAGCGATCACGGCTACGCGCTGGGAGAGCATGGACAATGGATGAAACAGGCTCTGTGGGAAACGGTTGCGCGGGTGCCTTTCATCATGGCTGGCGCGGGCGTGGAAGGGCGCGGCAAAGCATGCGGGCGCACCGTGGAACTGCTCGGGCTGTACCCGACGCTCTCCGAGATCTGCGGCCTTGCGAACCGCCCCGCGCACCTGCAGGGAACTTCGTTCCTGCCGCTGCTCCGGAACCCGAACGCGGCGTGGGATCATCCCGCGATTACGCAGGTGCGGCGGCGCGCGGAGGATCCGATCATGGGCTATTCCATCCGCAATGAGCGCTACCGCTATTCCATGTGGGACGAGGGGCGCGAGGGCGAGGAGTTCTACGACTACCGCAACGACCCGCGCGAGATGAAGAACCTCGCCGGCATCGAGGGCGCGAACACGGCCATTCAGCGCGACCTTGCGGCGCGCCTGCGCAAGGCCATTGCCGCGCGGCGCGTGGCGACCGGGCTCGGATAGCGAAATCCGCCGCCGCCGGGCGGCATCTAACCTCGTGGGTGCTGCAGCGCCCTGGCGACGGCTGCGCCGCGTTCGAAGGAATGCCGCGAAGCTGCATCCCCGTATTGCGGTTAGGATATTGCTATGCGCCTTCGGTTCCCCTTACTCCGGTGGGTTTCCGCCGCCTGCTTCGCGATGATTGCGCTTGGGGCCGTACGCACGGCGGCGGCGCAGACGTTTATCGATGAGGTGCGCATTCGGATGCTGGAACCGGCATCCGGGAAAGTCAGGCCGCTCGAAGAAGCCATCCTCAAAGTGGAGATTTATGGCACGCTGCATTCCAAGGACGGCAGCGAACAGAAGGGATTGCTGCCGCTGGACGCCGCCTATATGAGCTTCGCCGCGAAGAATTCAGGGTGGATCTCGAAAGCCTACCAGTGCCCGGACTTCAACCAGCGCGACTACATTCGGGAGCGCACGGGCGGCTGGAGGGACATTCTGGGGACGGTGCAGAACTTCACGCTGAAGAGCTGCTATCTCTACACCGCGCCCGCGCAGCCGGGCCGCTACCGCCTGCAGGCCAGCAAGGACGGCATGTTCGGAGAGACCTCTATCGAGGTAAGCGCCAGCGCCCCCTCCACGCGCAAGCCGGAGACGTATGCCTTTAACGACGAACCCCGTTCGAACGACCCCTACTTCCCCCTTGTGGAGCACTACGCGCCCTTCATTGCGCAGGAGACCTGGTTCAATGTGACGGCGGACTCCCTGGCCCGCTTCGATTACGACGGCGATTTTCACGGCGACAACAATTGGGACAACCTGGGCACGGGCTCCTCGCAGGCGTACGTGTATTACGCCGTCATGGAGACGAGCACGCATTGGTTTCTGCACTACAACTTTTTTCACCCGCGCGATTACTCCGACGTCTGCGCGCTGGGCACCTGCCATGAGAACGACAACGAAGGTCTGATTCTGGCCGTGCGCAAGGACGGCACGCCGTTCGGGAAGCTCGAAGTGATGGAATCGCTGGCGCACAACCTGCTGTTCAGCTATGCCGCGGACGACCGCATTGGGGAACGGGCGCAGAACCTCGACGGCACGCTGGCGCTTTACGAAGGGTCCCATCCGATGATCTTCATCGAGGCCGGCGGGCACGGCGTGGCGGGGGCGGCGGACGGCAAGCTCTCCCTCTACGATCCCGTGGTGGATCTCTGGCTTCCGGGTTCCACGGGCATCACGTATGTCTACAAGGGCAAGGCGGAGCGACCGGTGCACGCGGGCGCGGAGAAGGTGGGCTATGCGCTGCTGCCCATCTATGAGCACTGGTGGCTGCGCGCCATCGACGATTCCGGCAGAACCGAACGCATGTTCGCCGATTACTACACCTACGCGCCGCTGGGAGATCGCCCGCTGACTCCGGTGAGCATGATTCCCGGCGCGTTTCTCGGCACGGCTAAAGCCGCGAACAAGGCGCGGCCCTTCTGGGGCTGGTTCGACGACCGCACCCTGAAGCAGGGAATTCTCGCGAAAGGCCAATGGGCGCTCGACCCCGCCTACAGCTTCACCCGCAACCTTCGCTTCCCGGACGACCTGCCGGTATCGCTGGACTACACGTTCAACCCGTATCTCGGTATTGGCACGGTGGCGGGCGCGCGAAAGGCGGAATCGAACCCGGTGAAGGGCGATGTGGCCGTGCCTTCAGCAACGACGCCAGAGACGACGCAGGGCTGGGGAACTTCCGCTCCGGCACCCTCTCCGAGCGGTCAAACGCCGCCTTCGCTCGACGGCTGGGGGCAGCCGGTGAAGACTCCAGAACCGGCGGCACCGGAGGGCTGGGGAGATCCTGCCGTGTCACCGAAACCGCAACAAACGCCACAGGGCTGGGGCACTCCGGAGAAGCCCAAGCAGAAGACGCCGGAAGGCTGGTGAGCGCAATGTGGCGGCGCTTCCGCGCTACCCTCAAGACAGGAATGAATCTGGCAGTGAGAGCGCCCAACTGGCTGGGCGATTCCGTGATGGCTCTTCCCGCGCTGGAGGCGCTTCGGCAGGCAACGCCGGAGGCGCGCCTGACGGTGCTTGCGCGCGCAAGCGTGGCCGATCTCTACCGGCTATCCGGGCTCTGCGACGATGTGATCGCGCTCCCATCGCCGAGAAGCGAAGGCGGCTGGAGAGCAACGCTGGGCGCGGCGTGGGCGCTTCGGGAACGGCGCTTCGACGCGGGGCTGCTTCTGCCGAACTCCTTCGAATCCGCGCTGACCTTCCGCCTGGCTGGGATTCGCGACGCCTGGGGCTACGCGCGCGACGGACGGCGGATGCTGCTAGGGCGCGCGGCGGACCCTCCCCGGAAGGGCGAAATTCCGCGGCATGAAGTGTTCTACTATCTCGAACTGCTGCGGCGTCTCGCGATCATCCCGGCGCTGCCAACGGATGCCGTGCCGCGCCTGCGATTGAGCGAGGAGACGCGGAACCGCGGAAAGGAAGTGCTCGCCGGTGCGGGCCTGACCGGGCGGGTCGTCGCGATCGCGCCGGGCTCCGCCAACAGCCGCGCCAAGCAATGGGCGCCGGAACGCTTCGTGGCGGCCGCGCGCGAGACGGCAGCCACGCTGAGGGCGGAAGTGGCAATTTTTGGCACCCCGCAGGAACGGGAACTTGCTGGGAGTATCGAAGCCGAGCTGCGCGCGCAAGGCGTCCACGCGCGCAGCCTGGCTGGGAAGACTTCGCTGTGCGATTTCATCAGCGCGATCGCGAACGCGGCTGTGCTCATCACGAACGACTCCGGCGGCATGCACGTGGCTTACGCGGCGGGCGTGCCGACGGTGGCCATTTTCGGCCCCACGATTCCCGAAGAAACCGGCCCGCTGGGCACGCACACCCGCATCGTGCGCGAGCCCGTTGAATGCAGCCCGTGTATGCTAAAAGATTGTCCGATCGACCACCGCTGCATGACCGCAATCTCTCCAGAACGCGTCGCGCGCGTGGCTAGCGAACTCGTCCAATTGCCATGAGCGCCGCACTTGATTCCGCGCCCGCGCCGATCCAACTTTCGCAATTTCGCGTGCTGTTCGCGGGCAGTTTCGCGGGCGGCGTCAAGGAACTGGCGGCCCTTTCCGGGACGGGCGTCACGGTGCGTGTGGTGGCACAGGCAACGGCGGCGGCAAGAAGACGCATTGCGGCGTTGCCTCTCGATGAAGCGGTTTTCGTGGAATCCGACGACGAACTGCTCACGGAAGCGTTTCGGAGAGCCTCGGCGGCAAACCTGGTGGTGCTTGCGGGCGAGAAAGCGGATATGCTGGAACGCACGCTGCTCCCTCTTCTGCAGGAGTGCGCGGTGGCGAGCCTCGACGATCTTCTGCCGCTGGAGCGCCTGGACGACCCGAAGCTGCGCTCTCTGCGGACGGCGCGGCGCTGGGGTTACTATCTGGCCGGCCGCGCCCTGGGGCTTCCCCCGGAAACGGCCCGCGCTTACATGAAAGACTGCTGTGGATACGAGAAACAAGATCAAGACCGTCAATGACGCGCTGGCCGCGGGCATGGAAGCGAAGGAGAGCGGCAAGCGGCTCGTGATCTCTTACGGCGAGTACGACCCGATGCTGGCGGACCACGCCGAGCGATTGGCTGCGCGCCGGACGGACGACGCCTGGCATGTGGTGGCGGTGCTGCCGGGGAAGGACCCGCTGCTTCCCCTCCCCGCCCGATGCGAGATGGCCGCCGCGTTGCGGGCCGTCGATTGCGTCGTCGCTTTCGAACAGCCTCCGTCTCTGCTGAGCATGGTGGCCGGGAAGGCCGAACTGCACGACGACCGCAAGGCGGATGAGAACGCCCGCCGCGATCTCATCGCGCACATCCATGCGAAGCAGAAACTGGCGGATCCGGCGGAATAGCGGCCCATGGAAGAGACGCTTTCCTTGAACGGGCTCCATGCGCTCACGGGTTCTGAGCGGGTTCTGATTGTGCGCCTGGGCGCAATGGGGGACATCCTGCATGCGCTTCCGGCCGTCGAGAATCTGAAGCGGCGCTATCCGGCGCTGGGGATCGATTGGATCGTCAAGCCGCGCTGGACGCCTTTGCTCGCAGGGAACCCCGCACTGCGGCGCGTGATTGCGTTCGACCGCGAGGGCGGCAGCGTCTGGGCGACGGCACGGCGGCTTCGCGAGGCCGGATACCATCTGGCGATCGATCTGCAGGGCCTCATCCAAAGCGCGCTGGTATCGAGATTTTCCGGCGCGAAAAGCACGATTGGATACGCGCGAGCGGCGTGCCGCGAGCCACTGGCTTCGATCTTCTACGGCCGCCGCGTTCAGCCGAAATCCCGGCATATCGCCGAGATGCACCTCGACCTTATGCGCACTCTGGGCGTGAACGATTCCAGCCTCGATTGCACTTTGCCCGCCGGGGAAGCGGAGGGTACGCTCCCAGAGGGCAGCTTCGTACTGGCCAACCCGTTTGCCGGCTGGCGGAGCAAGCAATGGCCGCTCCCGCATTACGAGCGTTTGGCCAAGCTGCTCGCGGAGAAGGAAGGCCTCCCGCTGGTGCTAAACATTCCGGAAGCGGACCGGCCGCGCCTGGGAAACATGCAGCACGTGCTGGCTCATGTTTCGTCGCTGCCAGGTTTGATTCACGCCACGCGTCTCGCGACGGCGGTCGTGGGTGTCGACAGCGGCCCGCTGCATCTGGCGGCGGCACTCGGCCGGCCCGGCGTCGCTCTTTTCGGCCCCACCGATCCCGCCCGCAACGGACCGCTTTCCGGCACGGTCACCGTGCTGCGCGACCCCACCGCTCAGCTTAGCTACAAGCGAGTGGATGCGGAGAGCGAGTGCATGCGCCGTCTCTCTCCCGAAGCGGTTTTCGAAGCGCTGCGCTCCGCGATGAAGGCCAGCGAAGCGCATCCAGCCAGCAAGGAGCATGCCCCATGAGCGCAAGCGCGCCCTCCACTCTTTTCCCCAAGCCATACGCCGATTTCGTGGCCCGGCTGCGCGTTCCCGCCGGCTTTCTTTTGCTGCTGGCGTTCGCCTGGTTCTCCGCGCCCACCGTGGAGAGCACCGTCCTCGGCGCATTGCTCTCCCTGCCGGGCCTGCTCCTGCGCGGCTGGGCGGCGGGCCACCTGCGCAAGGACGCCACCCTCACCACCAGCGGACCCTACGCCTATATTCGCAACCCGCTCTATGCGGGCACATTGCTGGTGGCGGCCGGAATGGCCTACGCGGCGCGGGAGTGGCAACTGGCGCTGCTGTTCGGCGCGGTGTTCCTGCTGGTGTATCTGCCGGCCATCTCGCTCGAAGAACAGCACCTGCGGGATCTTTTCCCCGCATTTCCGGACTACGCGCGGCGGGTCCCCTTGCTGATTCCCTACCGGGGACGCATCCCCGGCACGCAGCGTTTTTCATTCGCGCAGTATCTTTACAATCGGGAGTATGAGGCCGCCATCGGGTTTCTGATCGGCGTGGGTTTCCTTTTCGCGAAGGCCAGCTATCTGGGGGGATGGTGACGCCGAGTGTTCCGGCCGCCGCGCAAGAATCGTTACATCTCCGAGGCGCAAAATGCAGTATGATAATCCCACTTGGAGCACGTGAAGGGGATCATGGAATCGATCCCGTTGGCTGAGCGCGGAAACTGCATGAAGAATCTCTACGCCCGCACCTTATCGACCCCGGCTCTTGGCGTGGCCGCGTCTCTGGCGCTGCTTGCCGTCGCTTGCGGCTCGGACGCGCGGGCGACGGAACCCCCGGCGAAGGCTCCGCTCCCTTCGTATCTCACATCGGGCGTAAGCGCCGCTCCCGTCTCCGTTGCCTCCGCGCAGCCGTCACCCGAAGCTTTTCTGCCGGTGGCCGCACAAGGGGAAGATGGCCGGATTCACCGCAGCGTTCCGGCCGGCATGCCGTACCGCCCGCTCAGCACCAGGGAAAAAGCGAAGCTCCAATTGCTGAGCACTTTTCAGCCGGAAACGCTGGCCCGCATCGGCATCACGGCGGGCTTGGCCACGTTGCGCGACAGCCCCAATGAATGGCCGCGCACGGTGGAAACCTACAACTGGAGATTCGCGGACCGCGTGGGCCAGCGCCTCGTCTTCAAGAGCACCGAGTTTCTGGTGGGTTCCGTGCTGCTGCACGAAGATCCGCGCTACTTTCGGGCGGAGCGGCCGGGCACCGGCGCAAAGCTGCGAAACGCGCTGAAGCAAACCTGGATGACGCGGCGCGACAACGGTTCGTGGGCGCCAGCCTGGGGCGCGATCGCGGGCGCTTACACCACCGGCGTGGTGGGCGCTCAATGGATGCCGGACAGCCGGCAGACGGCCGAGAGCATCCTCATCCGCAGCAGCACGCAAATCGGGTTCCGGTTCTGCAACAACCTGCTCCGGGAATTCGGACCCTCCATCCGGAAGAAATTCCGCCGCTAGAGCCGGTCGCCCATTTCCGAAGGCAGGTCTTCCTCCTGCAGTTCCCTCGGCGTCCAGCCCAACTCCAGCATCCGCTTATACACCAGAGACACGGGCAGGCCCACCACGTTGAAGTAATCCCCTTCAATGCCGGTGACGTAGCGCGAGGCAAGGCCCTGGATGCCGTAGGCACCGGCTTTGTCGAGCGGCTCGCCGCTGCGGGCGTACTCCTCGATCTCGTCGTCCGTCATCGTGGCGAAGGTCACTTTGGTGGTGGCCGCGTCGGTCAGCGTGCGGCCGCCGTAGCGAAGGCAAATGCCGGAATGGACCTCGTGCGTCTTGCCGCTGAGAACCTTCAGCATCATCTTGGCTTCGCCCACGGAAGCGGGCTTGCCGAGAATCGCGCCATTGAGGCAGACGGTGGTGTCGGCGGCCAGAGCGATCTCGTCCGGGGCGATCGAAACCGTCCAGGCCTTCCGTTCCGCCATGCGGCGCACGTAGTCGAGGGCGTTCTCACCGGGCAGCACGGTCTCGTCCACATCCGGCACGCGAACCGCGAATGGGATCCCGGCATTGAGCAGCAGTTCCCGGCGTCGTGGAGACGCCGATGCAAGTATCAGCATGAGCCTTCCTTGAACCAAAGGTGTACTCCCTATTGTGGAGCAGAATCGCCGCCCGTGGAGGATGCTTTTCGCGCAACGGCGGGTTTATTCATTTGCGCGCGGCAGCGCCTGTGCGCGCAAGCGTCACGAATGTGGATTGAGCGCGTGGGCGCGAGGGGGGGGACCCGTGAGAGCCCCTATCGCGCCTGGGACTTGGCGGCGGGCTGGTAGGTGCAAAGCGGGTCCGTCCCCAGAGGGTTCCCGGTGGCCGCGAATGCCCGCGCCCTGGAGCCGCCGCAGAGGGCGCTGTACTCGCAGTATCCGCACTTGCCCTCAAAATTGTGGGGCTCGTGCATTTTCTTGAAGAGCGGCGAGTTGCGATAGATATCGGCCACGTTATCGCTCCGAACATTGCCCGCCGTCACCGGCAGAAAGCCCGCCGGGCAGATGTCGCCCGTATTCGAGACAAACATGATGCCATGCCCGTCGCGGATACCGAACGCGCGCGCGGAACCGCTGCGTTTGATCTGGTCGCCGTTCATCCCCTCTTCCCGCATCCGCTCCAGCGCGACCCGGCGGTAGGAAGGCGCTTCCGTGGTGGCGACGATGAAGGGCGCGGACTTCGAGGTATCGTAGATCCAGCGCATCAGTTCCTCGGCCTCTTCGGCCTCAAGAGCCTGCAGCACCTTGCCGCGGCCCACGGAGATCAGGAAGAAAAGGCTCCAGCGCGAAATGCGGTGCTGCTTGAGCAGCTCAAATACCGCGGGAATATCCGCCGCTGTCTCCGCCGAGACCAGCGTGTTGATCTGCATGGGCATTTCAAGCTCTTCGCCCCAGGCGATGGCTTGCATGGTGCGGTCGAACGTGCCAGCCACACCCCGGATGGCGTCGTGGTGCGCCGGGTTCGAGCCATCGAGGCTCAGCCCCAGGCCCTCCACCCCGTGCGCTTTCAGCTTCTCCAGCACCGTCCTCGTCAGCATCGCCGTGGCCGCCGGAGTGATGGACACGCCGATCCCCCTGGCCCGCGCCTCGTCGATGATCATAAACAGATCGGGGCGGTTCAGCGGGTCGCCGCCCGTCAGAATCAAATGCGGCAGCGGGTCTCCGAAATCCTTGATCTGATCGAGAAAGCGGATGCCGTCCGCATAGCTGAGTTCGTTGGGATGGGGAAGCGGCATCGCCTCCGCACGGCAATGGCGGCAGGCAAGCGCGCAGGCCTGCGTCATTTCCCAATAGACATTCAGCGGCGTGAGGGCATAATCGCGCGGCGTCATGTGCCCGTGGCCGCCCTTAGTTCCGGGGTGCCCGTGGCTGCTCTTAGTTCCGGGATGCCCGTGCGGGCCGGGATGCCGGGCGAGCGACGAAGCTTCACGAGCGGCGGCGTGCCCCTGCCCTCCCATTCCCGCGGCATTGCCTTCCGAAACACTGGAAGGCGCTGTGCCATCGAAATGGATGAGTCCGCTCATGGTTCCAGACTACACCTCGCGGGTGCGCCAAGCCGTGACTCCGGTCACAGCGCGCTGCACGGCTGCCCGGCGCGGGCGGCGGGCCGGCGCCTGAAAGCGATAGGATATGGAAGGACATAGGAGGTTCAGGTGTCAGCCAGGTTTAACAGACGGCATTTCTTCATCGGATCCCTCTTCGCGGGGGCCGTCCCGGTCGCCGGATTCGGCAGTTCCGCTTCTCTCAAGCGCTTGGGCTACCGTTCCCCGAACGAGAAATTGAATATCGCGGCGATCGGCTCCGGCGGCAAGGGCAGGAGCGACATCTACGGCTGCCGCGAAGAGAATATCGTGGCCCTTTGCGACGCGGACGACGCGCGCGCGGCGGAAACCTACAAGCGCTACGAGAAGGCTCCGAAATACCGCGATTTCCGCAAGATGCTGGATAAGGAAGGCAACGGCATCGACGCGGTGATCGTCAGCACGCCGGACCACATGCACGCCATGGCGGCCAACTGGGCCATGACCAGAGGCAAGCACGTCTACGTGCAAAAGCCCCTCACCCGCACCGTCTGGGAAGCGCGTCTGCTGCGCGAGACCGCCAACAAGTACGGCGTGGCCACCCAGATGGGCAACCAGGGCTACTCGAATGAGGGCACCCGGCAGGCCGCGGAAATGATCTGGGACGGCGAGATCGGCAACGTGACGGAAGTGCATGCCTGGACGAACCGCCCGGTATGGCCGCAGGGCGTCACCGAGATTCCCGCGCCCACCGCCATCCCCGCCACGCTCGATTGGGACGTGTGGCTGGGCCTCGCCGAGAACCGCCCCTTCACCGCCGGGCCGGACACCGGCAAGCCCGGCGCTTTCGGCTTCTATCTTCCGTTCAACTGGCGCGGTTTCTTCGATTTCGGCTGCGGCGCGCTGGGCGATATGGCCTGCCACATTCTGGGCGCGCCCAACATGGCGCTGCAATTGGGCTCGCCCACGAGCGTCGAATGCATCAAACGGGAAGGCGTGAGCAGCTTCCAATTCCCGCTGCAATCGATCACCCGCTTCGACTTCCCCGCGCGCGGTTCCATGCCGGCCGTGAAGCTTTTCTGGTACGACGGCATGAAGCAGCAGCCGGAGATCCAGGGCGTTCCCCCGGGCGAAATCATTGGCGACCTGCCGTATGTGCCCACCCCGCGCGGAAGCGCGCCCCCCGCCGAAACCAGCCCCTATGTGGGGGATGTCTTCGATTACCAAAAGTTCCTGGCCGTCCAGAAGAACCCGGATGCTCGCAAACCCACGTCCAACGGCAGCCTGTTCATCGGCGACAAGGGAATGCTTACCACCGGAACGTATGGCGAGGATACGCGCCTGATTCCGGTCTCGCGGATGGCGGATTA
>JBDIBK010000040.1:0-30032 GCA_039812845.1 Bryobacterales bacterium | reverse complement strand
GCGCGATCCCGCTCCAGCAGGGCGTTGAACAAACTGCTCTTGCCCACATTCGGCCGCCCGACGATGGCCAGGGCAAACCCTTCGTGGACGTAGCGGCCATAGGAATAGCTGCCGGCCAAACGGCGCACTCCCTCCAGGACGGCATCGATCACCGGCAGGATGTCGTCGGTCTCCGGAACATCAATCTCGCTTGTCGCATCCTCCGCGAAGTCAATGCCCGCCTCCAGGATGGCAACCAAGTCAAGAAGCTGCTGCTTGAGCGGCGCGAGGGAGTTGGCGAGAGAGCCGTCGGCCTGCCGGGCGGCCACCTTGGCTTGATAGAGCGTGGTGGCTTCAATCAGATCGCGTACCGCCTCCGCGCGTGGCAGGTCGACACGCCCGTTGGCAAACGCCCGCAGCGTAAACTCGCCCGGCTCCGCCATGCGCGCACCGGAAGCGATCGCCGCTTCCACGCAGAACCGGAGGATTACCGGCGACCCATGGCAGGAAATTTCCACGACGTCTTCGGCTGTAAAGGAACGCGGCCCCGCAAAGTAGCTGGCGACGACCTCATCCACCTTGCCGCCATCGCGGTCGCGCAAGATAGCCAGTGTACTCGCCCAGGTCTTCCAACGGATCGGCGCGCCATCCTTTCTCACCAGAACCGCGCTGGCGATTTCCAGGGCGCGCGCGCCGGAGAGGCGCACCACTCCCAGACCGGAGCGGCCGGAAGGAGTTGCCAGAGCGACGATGGTATCGCGCAAATTCACGGAACTACGCGGGCTAACTGGAGCGCCGGGGGCCGCGCCCGCCATGGGGACGGTCTCCGCGATTGCCGCGCGGTCGGTCGGACGGGCCGCCTCGCCCCTCACTTCGCCTTCCGTCGCTGCGGCGGTCAAATCCGCGGGATGGCGGAGCGCCCTCCCGGCCCGCGCCGGCGGGGCGGAATGGTCCGGGTGGTGGCGGCGGTTCCGCGGGAGTCGGCATCGCGGCCGGATAAATGACGACGTAGCGCCCGTGGAGGCTGGAGGCGCTCTCGGAGCGAACCTCCTCGCGGTTACGCAGAGCCAGATGGATGATGCGGCGCTCCCGGCTGTTCAGCGGGTTGAACGTAAACGGCTTGCCGGTTTCCAGCACGCGATCCGCCGCGGCTTGCGCGGTCATCCGCAATTCCTGCATGCGCAGGTAGCGGTAGTTTTCGCAGTCGAACGCGATGCGTGAATGCTCGTCGCCGGGCACACCCACCACTTCCAGCGTGAGCAGTTCAAGAGCCAGCAGCGTCTCCGCCTTGTTGGCAAGCAGGAGGTCGCTGTCGCGTCCCTTGAACTCCACTTTCAGGTCGGGATGCTCAAACTCCGGATCGATGTGAGCGGGATGCGCCACGGTAAATTCGAGATCGAAACCCGCATTCCGAATGAGGTTGGAGAGAAACTCCGAGATCCGCTTTCCGTGATTTTCCGCCGTGTACTTGATATCGGGCACGCGTGCTCATTTCCTGCGCTTGGATTTGGTATCGACAACCACCGGCACCAGCGCACTGTTTTCCGTGAACTTGTTGATGAACAACTGCTGGACGATGCCGATCAGGTTGCTGGTAAGCCAATATAATACCAGCCCGCTCGACGCCCACCAGAAGATCACGCCGAAGACCAGCGGCATGGTGGTCATCATCATCTTCTGGGTGGGGTCGCTGGACGGCGTGGGCGTCAGCCGCTGCATGAAAATCTGGGAAACCACCATCGCCAGCGGCAGGACGCGGATGGCGAACGTCTCGGGACGGGAAAGATCGTGTACCCACAGCCAGGACGCGCCCCGGAGTTCGATCGCGACGGAGAGCATCTGATAGAACGCGAAGAAGAAGGGGATCTGCAGCAGCATCGGGACGCAGCCCGCGGCCGGGTTGACCCCGTTCTTCTGGTAGAGCGCCATCACTTCCTGGTTCTTCTGCTGGGCGCGCGGATCTCGCATGCTGACGCCCTTGTAGCGATCGTTGATCGCCTGGATCTCCGGCTGCAGCCGCTGCATCTTCTTCATGCTCTTCATGCTGGTGATTTTCAGCGGAAGCGTCACAAAGTTGATGGCGATGGTAAGGACGATGATCGACCAGCCAAAATTGTGCAAATAGTTGGCGGTAAGCCAGTTCAGCGCAAGGAAGAGCGGCTCGGCGATGAAGAAGAACCAGCCGAAATCCACCAGATCCACCATTTTCGGGTTCACGGCTTTGAGGATGTGGCGGTTCTTCGGGCCGACAAACAGGCGAAATGCGTTCTGCCCCGAACCGCCAACGCCTACACCGACGTAGCTCTGCTCTTCGGTGTCGCCGTTGTAAGGGACCGAATCCGCGTAGACATCCGCTTCGATTGACCGGCCGGCGTCCGAGTTGTCCGCGCCGGGCAGAAACATCGCCGCGAAGTATTTGTCTTCGATTCCGGCGAACGTGTACGTCCCGGAGAAGGAAAGAGTGCCGTCCTTGGCATCGCCGGCGGACTTCAGTTCCAGCTTGCCCCGAGACCGGTCATAGAAGGCGGCGTGCTGGAAATCGTAGCGCTTGTCCACGCTGGGGTCGCCGAACCCGCCTCGCCACATCAGCAGGTGGGGCACGGGCGTTTGTCCGTTCAGGACCTCGCTGCTCACCTGAGCCACAAAGCCGTCTTCGGGAAACGAGAAGCGCTTCCGAAACACCCAGCCATTTTCGGCGTACTCAAAATCGATGGAATCCCCGTCATCGCCGATCTTCGCCACATAGAGTGCGTTGTTGGGCGTCACAGGGGGCTTCTGGCCGCGGATCTGGAGAGCGAACGGCTTGCCGGCCTTGCCGAACGACGCCTGGTTCACCATTTCGAGCGGGTGGCCATCCGCGCTGTGGAATCCCTTCAGAATCCAGTGCTCCACGACGGCGCCCCGGTTGGAGAAGACGATCGTGGAGGTCTTGGTCTCAATTGTAAAGCGCCGCTCCGTGTCCGCCTTGACCGCGCCGGGGGCGGCCGCCGGTGCCGCGGCCGCCTCTTTCGCCGGGGCGGGAGCCGAAGCGGGTGCGTTCTCCGTGGGCTTCGCATCCGGCGCTTTCGTTTCCGGCGAGGGCGGCGTTTTCACCTCCGCGGCCGGGCTGGGGGTGACGCTTGTCGCGTCCGTTTCCTTGGGAGCTTCGGCTGGGGAGAAAGCCTTGAAGAGATACTGGCTGCCGATCAGGACCGCGCCCATCAGCACCAGCGCCAGCAGCATGCGCCGTTCGATGGATATTTCTCCGGTGGGTTTGTTCCCGTTTTTCTTGGGGGGTTGCGGTGTGATTTCGTCTGCCATTTCAAATACTCGGACCCTCGGTTCAGCCTCGGGCGCTTCCCCGCGCCTCGTGCCCTCGGGAAGCCGCTGGGCTTCCCCCTGCCCCGCCGAGCGGCACGCCGGAACCCGGAGACCGCGGCACCGGATCGAACCCACCGGCGCAGAATGGCTGGCAGCGGGCTAACCGCTTTGCTCCAAGCCAGATCCCGCGTCCCACACCCCAGGTCTCCACAGCCTCTCTCATGTATTCCGAACAGGTCGGATGAAAGCGGCACGCGGCGGGGAGCAAAGGCGACACATAGCGTTTGTAACCCACCAGGATCAGGATGACGAAGCGGCGCATCGTGCCAACACCTGTTCCACTTCCGCCACGATCTCGGAAAACGGCCGGTTCGCCGCCACCCGGCGTGGATTGAAAACCAGACTCCACCCGGCGGGAAGTCTCCAAAGATTCAGCCGGACCGCTTCCCGAATGCGGCGGCGAACCCGGTTACGAACGACCGCCTTGCCCAGAGCGCGTGGCGTGGTAAACCCCACCCGCGTCGGTTCGTCGTCGGAGCGCCGGAGGCAGAAGGCGACGAAGTTCGATTTCGGCACCTTGCGTCCGGTGTCGTAAACCAGGCGGTATTCTTTGCTCTCTTGGATTCTGCGGTCCGGGCCGAAGGGGAAACGGACCGCGGGGGAATCGTTTCGCGTAAAGAATTCCTTCGGGCTAGTAGAGAGACCGCTGCACGGCGCGCTCATCGCTGACGGTGAGCTTCCAGCGCCCACGGGCGCGGCGGCGGGCTAACACGGCTCGGCCGTTCTTGGTGGACATCCGCGCACGGAATCCGTGGGTCTTGGCGCGCTTGCGGTTATTGGGCTGAAACGTACGCTTCGGCATTCTTTCCTCGCTGTTCCCGGCCGGTCTGGCCAGGGTCCGATGTGATCTCGTGGCTTGCCCACGATCAGATTACGCGGGAAGACAAACTCTCATTGTACTCAAGTTTTGCGGATACGGTCAAAAAGCCCTGGATTGAACAAGTTAAGCCGAAAATGTTCAGAAAGTCACCCCAACCAGAATCTCAAGCTGGTTCTGTCCGGTCTCCGCCCGTCCGCCGAGAGGGCCGTTGAATAGCCGCGTCGAGCCGAACCAGCGGGTAAAGCGAAGTTCCGGCGAAATCTTGATGCGTCCCGGGCCGTTGCGTATCCCAGCCGCAAGAACCAAGCCGCGGTTCGATTCGCCGCTTCCGCCCCCGGAAAGGTTCGTGCCGGTGTGACGAAACGAGATGCCGGCCCCGGTATAGGGCTGAATCACCGGATTGCGCCCAAGCGGATATCCCTTGAGGAGAAACGGGAATTCCAATTGGGAACTGCGCTCCCGAAGCGACCCCAACTCGTAGCCCGGCCGTTTATAAAGGACGTTGGCCTCAATGGCGAAGCCAATGGGAAGGTTCAGTTGCAGCAGACCGCCGGCGGTGAACGGTACCGAATGATCTCCGCCCCGCGCATCGCCGCCTTTCACATTGACAAGTTCGCTGAGCGGGACACCGGCTTTGAAACCAATCTCAACCGGCTGCAGTTGGGCGGCAAGGGGCAACGAAAGAATGGCGGTAAACAGAGCGAATCGCAATCCGGAACGAAGGAACATACCTTCCATTGTGACGGATAGGGCATACCCGGCCAAACGGAGCGGCCCCCGCCCGGAGACGGAGGCCGAAGGATCGCGTCACGCATTTCCCCGCCGGGAGGCTCTAACCCCCGGCCGTTTTCGCGATGTCGTTATAGAGCACGAAGACCATCACGGCAAGCAAAAAGACGAAGCCGACGCGGAACATCATCTCCTTAATTTGCAAGGAGAGATCGCGGCGAACGGCCATCTCGATCAGCAGCATGAAGATCATACCGCCGTCAAGAACCGGGATGGGCAGCAGGTTGACTACGGCGAGATTGAGGCTCACCATCGCCATCAGCAAAGCAAATTCCAGCACCCCCTGATGCGCGGCGCTGCGCGACATCCGGGCGATACCGATGGGGCCCTCGAGCGATTTCGGCGACATCCGGCGCTCCACCAATCCGCGGAAGAACCGCAGAATGACGGTCGCATAGCGGGCATTGGTTTCGAGCGAGAGGCCGAGGGCGGCGGCGAAGCCGAGGCTGGTCTTTTCCCGCTTGGGAGAGATCGCCACTCCCATCATCCAGCGGTTTTTCCCGTTCACCGATTCAATCGTCGGTGTCACCGTCGTAGTCTTCCGGATGCCATCACGCTCATAAACCACCTGGATCGGGTTGCCCTTGTTCTCTTCCACCAGTTTCGGCAAACCGTAGCTCGAACGGATCGGCGTTCCATTCGCGGAAACAATGACGTCGCCCGCTTCGAGGCCGGCCTTTTCCGCCGCGGAGCCCTCTCGAACGGAACCCACTTCGACGTCGTTATCCTCCCGCCAGCCCGCCGTGCCGATGCCCAACTGCTCGTCGAGGCCCGGCGTCACGGTGGTCTTCAGCGTTCCACCGCCGCGTTCCACGGTGACGGAAATCGCCCGATTCGCGTTGAAGCTCTCAGCTTCCTTCAGGTCGTCCCAACTGGGGTTCTTGCGGCCCTCGATCTCAATGACGCGGTCCCCCTTGTGGATCCCCGCAATTGCCGCGGGCGACCCCTGGTCTACCCAGCCAATCACCGCTTGCATGTAGGAATCCGACGGCTTGTAATACCGCACCATGTAGAGGCCGGTGAGCAGTGCCACCGCCAGAATCACATTCATGAGCGGCCCCGCGAAGACGATGATCAGCCGCTGCCACCGGGGTTTGTTGGAAAACGCGCGAGGGTCTTCGGACGGCCCCTCTCCGGGTTGCTCACCGGTCATCTTGACGTAGCCGCCAAAGAGGATGGCGGAGAAGCGAAAATCGGTCTCACCGCGCTTGAAGCCGAACAGCCGCGGGCCGAAACCCACGCTGAAGACATCCACCTTCACGTCGCACAGCACGGCCGCCCAATAATGGCCCAGCTCGTGGATGATGATCATCACCCCGAGCAGCACCAGCAGCCACCAGAAACTCTCGAAAAATTCCATAACTCCGTCGCCTTCAGGCTGTAAACATGAAATCCGGGCCGCGCGCCCGCGATTCGGTCACTCCAGAAAATTCAAACCGCGGCGGACGCCGACCGCGCCACCAGAGACGACGCAACGCGGCGCGCCTCCCGGTCCATCGCAAGCACATCGTCCACGCTCGCCAAGTTCCGGCCCGGCACGCGATGGAGTGTCTCCTCTACTATGGACGCAATTTCCAGAAAAGAGATCCGTTCTTTCAAGAAAGACTCCACGGCAATCTCATCGGCGGCGTTCAGAATACAAGTAGACGCGCCCCCGGCCGTCTGCGCTTCGTAGGCCAGCCGGAGGAGAGGGAATTTCGTCAGATCCGGCGGCGAGAAAGTCCAGGTGCGCGCTTCCCTCCAGTCGATGCGCGGCACCGGGGCCTCATCCCGCTCCGGCCACGTCATGGCGTATTGGATCGGCATGCGCATATCGGTGGCGCATATCTGCGCGATCACGCTGCCATCGGAATACTCGACCATCGCGTGAACGCTGGATTGCGGATGCACCACCACCTCCACCATCGACGGGGGCAAGCCGAAGAGCCAGCACGCCTCGATCACCTCGAAGCCCTTATTCATGAGCGTTGCGGAATCGATTGTGATTCGCGGGCCCATTTTCCAGGTCGGGTGATTGAGCGCCTGCTCCGGCGTAACGCCCGCCATGGCGGCAAGCGGCGTTTCGCGAAACGGGCCGCCAGAGGCCGTAAGGATCAGCTTACGAACATCTTTCCGGTCTCCCGCGCGCAGGCACTGATGCGCGCCGTTGTGTTCGCTATCCACCGGAATCAGCTCAGCGCGATGCCGCTCCACCGCTCGGGTCACCAGTTCCCCGGCGGTCACCATGGTTTCCTTGTTGGCGAGGCCCACCCGCTTGCCGGCCTGAATCGCGGCATACGTCGCGGGAAGCCCCGCGACGCCGACGATGGCCGAGATCAGGATGTCGGTCTCCGCGGCGGACGCGGCCGCTTCCTGGGCGGCCCTGCCCACCTCCAGCGCGGGTGATTGCGGAACATCCTGCGCCAGCAGCCGCTCCCGCACTTCGTCCCGCACCGCATCGTCCGCCACCACCGCCACGGCGGGCCGGAACTCGGCAATCTGGCCGGCCAGCAATTCGGCATTGCGGCCCGCCACCAGCGCATGCACGCCGTACTTATCGGGGTTGCGGCGGATGATATCGAGCGTGCTGGTGCCGATCGAGCCCGTGCTGCCAAGGATGGTTACGAATTTCATGAGAGATGAATCATGCGCGGATTCGGAATGCGTCCGGCCCCGGAATACGAGACGACAGACCCCTCCCGCCCGCGGAAGCCGGCGGGGGAACGTTCTGACGTTCATTGTACCGGAGCGCCGCGGCAACGGAGTGGCCGTGATTCGAACTCTGTGAAATGGGGCGTCCCCACGGGCAGGGTGGTGCGGCGTCTGGAATTGATAGAGTATGGAACTGGTGAACCCGATGAAGTCTTTCACGCTCTGCTTCTCGTTCGCGACCCTGTCGTTGCTGATACTGCTCCTGAGTTCCTGTGCGAAACAGGCCGCACCGGCCCCGGAGGAACCGCCCAGCCGCGGAGAACGCGATCGCCTGATGAGCGAGTTGCACGCCACGCGAAAGATCTTGCTGGATGCCATCGCCTCCGTCAGCGATGAGAAGCTCAAGACCGCGGCGGGGGAGAATCAGCCATCCCCCTCGGAGGCCGTGGAAGCATTGATCATCCGCGAGCGGAATCTGCTGACCGCGATGGGGGCTTCCGTCCTCGGCACGGAGCCGATGGAAGCGGAACCGAAGGGTCTCTCCCGCGAGGAAATGCAGAAGCGAGCCGCCGATGCCGCCGCGAAGATCCACAGTGCCGTGGACGCCTGTGTGGAGAAGATCGGCATCGACGGTTTTCGCGTTCTGCCGAGCCCGGCCGGGCTTGACGGCGCGAACCTGACGCAGGGCTTCCGCGCCACCCGCGATGCCAACATCGTCTTCGTGCGCGAAACGAATTACAGCCTTCAGCGCCGGATCGTCAAGGACGATAAGTGCGGCGATATGAACCTGACCACCGCGCTGATGCTGCAATCCGCGCTCACGGGCAAGGTGGCGGAGATGGTAAAGGCGGCCCGCTAGCGCCCGAGACCCGATAGCGCCCGCTGCCCGAAGCGAACGAGCGCCGCGCGGCGAAGCGGCAGCCGTCTACGGCGTCTTGCGAGCCGCGATCACCCTGGGCCAGCCCGCCAGGTCGTCCACCACTTCGAGGCTCTCCCAGGCCGGCCCGTCCAGCATATCCTTGACGGCGTCCAGCCCCTGATAGCCCAGTTCGAAAAGAATCCAGCCCCGGGGGCGAAGCGTCCAGAGGGCCTGCTCCACCACCTGCCGGTATGGCTCCACACCGGATTCCCCGCCGTAGAGCGCGATCGCCGGTTCGTGTTCGCGGACCTCGCGCTGCAGCACCGCGCCATCCCGAAGCGGAACGTAGGGCGGATTGCACAAGATCAGATCCACACTGCGGGCGCGCAAGGCGGACCCAAAGTCCGCCCGATGGAGGCTCACCGGCGCCATCAGTTTCGTCGCGTTGTACCGGGCCACATCCAGGGCTTCCGCCGAGAGGTCGCAAAGGTGGGTTGGTGAACCGCTCTCGAGGTGATAGCTGATGCCGATCGCACCGGAGCCGCAGCCGATGTCGATGGCGCACTCCGCTTTCGGCGACAGGCGGAGCGCCGTTTCCACGAGATGTTCCGTTTCCGGGCGGGGAATCAGAACCGCGCTTGAGACGAAGAAATCCCGCCCGTAGAATTCCTGGCGGCTCGTGATGTATTGCGTGGGTTTGCCTTCCATCCGCTCGTGCAGATAGCGGCCGTAATGGATCCACGCCCGTTCGGAAAGTTCTTCCTCCGAATGGGCGTAAAGGTAGTGCTTTTCTTTGCCAAGGGCGTGGCAGAGAAGCACTTCGGCAGTGAGACGGGCGGGGGAGACCCCCGCCTCTTCAAGAAGCTTTGAGCCCCGCTGGAGGGCCGCTTTTAGATCCATTGGATTGGCCGCCGGCTGCCTCCGCCTTCAACTTTTCGGCCTGAAAATGGGTGTTCAGGGCGGAGACGATGGATTCGAGACGCCCTTCCATGATGAGGTCCAACTGATAGAGCGTCAAGCCGATGCGATGGTCCGTGAAGCGATTCTGCGGGAAATTGTAGGTGCGGATCTTCTCGCTGCGGTCGCCGCTGCCCACCATGCTCTTGCGTTCCGCGCCAATGGCGGCGTTCTGCCGCTCCAGTTCCATCTCATAAAGGCGGGAACGGAGCACGCGCATCGCTTTGGCGCGGTTCTTGATCTGCGACTTCTCATCTTGGCAGCTCACCACCGTATTCGTGGGTAAATGCGTGATGCGCACCGCGGAATAGGTTGTATTCACCGATTGTCCGCCGGGGCCGGAGGAGCAAAACGTATCGACGCGGATGTCCTTTTCCTGAATGTCGATTTCCACGTCGTCGGCTTCGGGCAGCACCGCCACCGTGACCGCCGAGGTATGCACGCGGCCTTGCGTTTCGGTTTCCGGCACCCGCTGCACGCGGTGTACGCCGCTCTCATACTTCAGTTTGCTGAAGACCTTGTCGCCGGAAATGAGGGCGATCACTTCCTTCATGCCCCCGACGGCGGACTCGCTGAGGTCGGTGATCTCCACCTTCCAGCGCCGCTCTTCGGCATAGCGGGTGTACATCCGGAAGATCTCGGCCGCGAAAAGCGTCGCCTCGTCGCCCCCGGTGCCCGCGCGGATTTCGAGCACCACGTTGCGTTCGTCGTTCGGGTCTTTCGGCAGCAGCAGCAGTTTGAGTTCGTCTTCGATCTCGCCGAGACGCGGTTCGAGTTCCGCCGCTTCTTCCGTGGCCATCTCGCGAATATCCGGATCGCCTTCGAGCGTCATCTGGCGCGCCTGCTGGAGATTCTCGTTGACCTGCTTCCATTCGCGGTACTTCGTGACGACCTCTTCGAGGTCCCGGTGCCGCTTGGCCACCTTGGTGTACTCCGCCTGATCCCCGATCAGGGCGGGGTCGCTCATCTGGACGGAAAGGTCCTCGAAGCTCGCTTCGAGTTCGGCGAGTTTTTGTGCGTATTGCATGTACTGTTACGACGCAGGGGTCTTAGGCAATCACCGCCTGGCCGCCCTGCTCTACTTCGAGAGCCATTGCCCGGTCAAGCGCATGTATCGCGACCTCGGTCTGGTCGTCGGACGGCGGCTGGGTGGTAATGCGTTGGAGCCAAAGGCCCGGAGCCACCATCAGGGCCAGCAGGCTTTCCTGATGTCTGGCGGAGAAGCGGATCAATTCATAGCTGAGACCGGCGATCAGCGGGAGCGTCGCCAGCCGGAGCAGGAATTTCGCAAGAAAACCGTGGACCGGGAATAGGGTGTAAACGACGATCGACACCAGCATCACCACCAGCAGGAAGCTGGTGCCGCAGCGGGGGTGGAACGTGGTGAAGCGGCGCGCATTCTCCACCGTCACCGGGTCTCCACTCTCAAAATTGAAAACCACCTTGTGCTCCGCGCCGTGAAACTCAAAGACGCGGCGGATATCCGGCGTTCGGGAAATCGCGAACAGAAATCCGCAGAAGATCAACAGGCGGATAACGCCGTCGACCGCATTGAAGAGAATCTGATTCTCCACGGCGGGCACGGAGCGGGCCAGCCACTCCGTCAGCAGCAGGGGCACAAACTTGTAGAGAAAGAGGAAGAACACCAGGGAAAACACCAGATTGGCGGCCATCAGCCAGCCGGGGACCGTGCCCGCGGGGTGCTTTCCGCTATCCTTGAACACTTCGCCCTTGCGTTCGGCTTCCTTCTCGGCCTCTTCATGCAGGGCGACATCGGCGGAGAACTTGAGCGCCTTGATTCCCAGCGACATCGCATGGCCCAGTGTGGCAACGCCGCGCAGAACCGGTTTGCCCAGAATCGGGTATTTTTCACTCAGACGGGGCAGGGGCGTCTCCATCGTGAGAATCTCGCCGCTTTGTTTGCGCACGGCCACGCAGTAGCTGTGCGGTGCGCGCATCATCACACCCTCCATCACGGCCTGTCCGCCGACGAGGGTCTCCTCGCCGCTTTCGAGAACGGGCAAAAGCTGGATGTGGGTGAATAGACGGAAAAAGGTTCGGATCACCAGGGAGTTGCTCCTCATCTATTATACGCGGGAGTCCAATTACGGGTTTGCGAAGCCTCGAAGAGTTGGGCCGGCACCGTTGCGAACGAAACGAAGCGGCGGCGGGGCCCATGGCAACCCACTGATAGAATAGATGGTTTCGGAGGTCGAATGGCCGCAAAGTCGCGTCGAAAATCGGTTGCCTGCAATATCGGAGGAGTACTGGTGGGGGGAGCGAACCCCGTCGTGGTGCAATCCATGACCAACACCGACACTGCCGATACGTCCGCCACCGCCAATCAAATCATGGAGTTGGCTCGGGCCGGTTCGGAAATCGTCCGGATCACCGTGAACAACGATGAAGCCGCCAGGGCAGTGCCCAGGGTGGTGGACGCGATCCGCGCCTTTGGCTTCGACACCCCCATCGTGGGGGATTTCCATTACAACGGCCACCTGCTACTGAAGAAGTATCCCGAGTGCGCGCGCGCCTTGGCGAAATACCGCATCAACCCCGGGAACGTGAATATCGGCAAGAAGCACGACGACAACTTCCGCACGATGATCGAGGCCGCCATCGAATACGACCGCCCGGTGCGGATTGGCGTGAACTGGGGTTCGCTCGACACCGATTTGCTCACCCGGCTCATGGACCAAAACGCCCTGCGACCGGACCCGATGGACGCCCGCGAAGTGATGATGGAGGCGATGGTGCAAAGCGCCCTGCGTTCGGCCGAGGCGGCCGAACGCCATGGCCTGCCGCACAACCACATCGTGCTTTCCGCGAAAGTGAGCACCGTCCAGGACCTGATTGAGGTGAACCGGAGCTTGGCCGCACGCTGCGACTACCCCATCCACCTTGGGCTGACCGAAGCGGGCCTCGGAGCCAAAGGGATTGTCGCCACCTCGGCCGCGCTCTCCATCCTGCTGCAGGAAGGGATTGGCGACACCATCCGCAGTTCGCTCACCCCCATGCCGAACGGAGACCGCACCGAAGAGGTCCTGGTGTGCCAGCAGGTTCTGCAATCGCTGGGGCTGCGCAGCTTTACCCCGCAAGTGGCGGCCTGCCCCGGTTGCGGACGCACCACCAGCACCTTCTTCCAGGAAATGGCGGATGAGATCCAGACCTATCTGCGCGAACAGATGCCAGCCTGGAGAGAGCAATATAAGGGCGTGGAAGAGCTGAAGGTCGCGGTCATGGGCTGCATCGTGAACGGACCGGGGGAATCAAAGCACGCCGATATCGGCATCTCCCTGCCGGGCACCTTTGAAGAGCCGAAAGCGCCGGTCTACATGGATGGCAAGCTGCTGAAGACGCTCAAGGGCGATGGGATTGTCCCCGAGTTCATTGAGATTCTGAACGACTATGTTGCGAGGCGCTACGGCGTGATTGAGGAGATTCCCGTCGAAGCCGGGAAAGTGGTCTAACCGTTCATTTCGGAACACAACGAGTACTAGGAGGCCCTGGGTCCAGGACACCTTGTACTATCCGCGCCCCGCTCTTCATACTAGGGGCATGCAGGGCGCGCTGGATACCTTCCGGACAACCATCCGCTGGGGCTCGTTCGTGTTTCTGTTCCTCTCATTTGCCACAACTTCGCTGCTGCTCTATGGCCCGGTTTCCAGGACGATCCATGCCGTATTCTCATCCAAAACGTTCCTGAGCATTCTGGAACAGGCCGGGAGGTAGGCGGTCGTGCAAGCGGCTGCGCGTAGAATCCAGGCTAAGGGTTCCCCTTGGACGGTGCATCCACCTTAGTCGGCTCATCCACCTTGGCCGGCTCATCCGCCTTGGCGAGTTTCTGCAGGCGCTTCTCGATTTCTTTGCGCTCTTTGACGGTATCGCCGGCAAGTTCCAGAAATTGCGAATAGGCCTTGCGCGCACCGTCCGTATCGCGCAGCCGCTCCCGCGCCTCGCCCAACATCAAATAAGCGTCAAGCAGCGAATCGTCCCACTTGATCGCTTCCTGGGCACGAAGGGCCGCCGCCTTGAAGCTGCCCTTCTTGAAGTAGAATTTGCCGATCTTCAGTTCCTTCTGGGCCTGCAGCGGATTGAAGGAATACTCGCGCGGCGCGGCAAACGTCTGGTCTTCCTCGGGCGGCAAGGGCACATTCTCCTGGGCGAGGAGACCGGCGCTCAGCAGCAGCGAAATCAGGAGAAAGAGGTGCGCGCGTGCCACAATTTGATTGTAGCGGCATGTTTTCCAGCATGGGCTGGAATGCGGCTTGGCGGTTCTCATGGGTCTTTCCGATAAGATCGGCACCTTCCCCGGCTCCCCTGGGGTGTACTTATGGAAAGACGCCGCGGGCACTGTGCTGTATGTCGGCAAGGCGAAAAACCTCCGGAACCGCGTGCGCAGCTATCTCAGTGAAGAGAAGCTGGCCGAAGCCAAGACCGGCACGCTCGTTTCCGAGGCGGCCGATGTCGAATACATCCTGGTCGACAATGAGAAGGAAGCGCTTGCCCTTGAGAACAACCTCATCAAGCAGTTCAAACCCCGCTTCAACGTCCTGCTCCGCGATGACAAGACTTACCCGTACATCAAACTGACGCGCGAACGCTACCCGCGGGTTTACGTCACGCGGCGATTGCGCAAGGATGGCGCATCTTATTTTGGACCCTACTTCCCTGGGAACCTCGCGTACCGCCTGGTGCACTTCATCAATCGCTACTTCAAGATTCCGTCCTGCACGGTGGACCTCACCCGGAAACACACCAGCCCCTGCCTGCAATATCACATCGGCCGCTGTCTGGGCCCGTGCGTTGAAGGGCTCGTCAGCGACGAAGCCTATGCCGCCGCCGTACGGGACGTGCGGCATTTCCTCGAAGGGAAGACGAAGGATCTGCTGCGCGACCTGCGCCAGCGGATGGAAGCGGCTTCCGATGAGCTGCGATTCGAGGAGGCGGCCAGACTGCGCGACGTGATTTCCACCGTCGAAGAGATGGAGCAGAAGCAGAAGATGGCCGCGGCCAGCGGCGAGAATATCGACATTTTCGCCTCTTACGCGGAGCCGCCCCTGGTGGCCGTGAACCTCTTCCACCTCCGCAACGGGCGCATCGTGGACCGGCACGAATACTTCTGGGAAGACCGCGACTCCTTCGAAGAGCCGGAGTTCTTTTCCGCGCTGCTGAAACAGTTCTATCTGGACCAGCAGTTCATCCCCAACATCGTCCATGTGCCCGTGGACTTTGAAGACCGTGAGGCGCTGGAGCAGCTTCTGAGCGAGAAGCGGGGCGCGAAAGTGGAGATCCACACCCCGCAGCGGGGGCAGAAACGCGCCATGGTGGCGCTTGCCGCCACCAATGCCAGGCACAGTTTCGACGCCCGCTTCCGGGTGCGCAAGCCGACGGAAGCCGCCATGAGGGAATCGCTCCGCGACACCCTTAACCTCGAAGAAGCGCCCCATCGCATCGAGTGCTTCGACATCTCCCACATCCAGGGCACGGACAAAGTGGCCAGCATGGTGGTGTGGGAGGATGGCCGGATGAAGAAAGCCGACTATCGGAAGTTCATCATCCAGACCGTGGCCGGCAACGACGACTTCGCCAGCATGCACGAGGTGGTGACGCGGCGCTGCCGCCGTCTGCTCGACGAAGAAAAACCGCTGCCGGGGCTCATCCTCATCGATGGCGGATTGGGGCAACTGCATGCGGCCGCCGACGCCCTCGAAAAGCTCGGCATCATCAACCAGCCGCTGGCCTCCATCGCCAAGCGGGAGGAAATCATCTACGTCTACGGGCAGGAATCCGAGCCCGTCCGCCTGGACCGCTTCCACCCGGTGCTGCACCTCATACAGACGATTCGCGATGAAGCGCACCGCTTCGCCGTCACCTTCCATCGGGCGCGGAGGCAGAACTCCCGGCTGGCGACTGAGCTGAGCGAAATCCCGGGCATCGGCGAGAAAACGGCCACGAAGCTGCTGACGCACTACGGCAGCGTGGAGCGGGTGCGCAACGCCACGGAAAGCGACCTGCTGCGGGTGGCCGGCCGCGCGGCGGCCCGGCGTCTGGTCGATTACTTCTCCGGTTCCGCCGCGGCCCACGGAACGGGCCAATAGCGCGATCGCTTCCGAAACCGGAGTTTTCTATCCGAATAGGGATGAATTTCCCCTTGCTTTGTTGCATAATGCCGGTACAGAGTGAACGATACCGTTGGAGGATTTGCCATGCGGACCTTCGCGACTACCAGACGAAGTCTCCTCACTTCCGCCGCCGCGCTGATTCCACTCGCGGGCTGCGCCCCGGAAACGAAGGTGGCCGAGGTCGCCGTTCCCAAAGCGCCCGTGCCCGATGTGCTGGGCGCGCAACTCTACACTGTGCGCAACCTGATTCCGGAGAAGGCCGAGGAAACCGTCAAGGCCATCGCCGATATCGGCTACAAAGCCGTTGAGATGGGGCGGGCGGATATGCCGGTGCTCATTCCCCTGTGCAGGAAGTATAACCTCGCCACGCCCTCGGCGCATTTCGAATACGCCTGCCTGACGGGGCAATGGGAGAACTACGGGGGCAAGCCTCCGCGCGCGGGCTACAACCTGCAAGCGGCGCTCTCGGAAGCAAAGAAGGCGGGAATCGAATATTTCACGGTTCCCTACATCAACCCGAAAGACCGGGGCGGGATGAACATGTTCATCCGCCTGGCGAACCAGTTGAACAAGGCCGGGGAAGCAGCGGCAAAGATGGGCTTGAAAGTGGGCTACCACAACCACGCCTTCGAGTTCACGAAATACGGCAACTTCACCGGGTTCGAGATTCTGCTCGAAAATATGGATCCGGAGAAAGCCTTCATCGAGCTCGATGTCTTCTGGGTGAAGGTGGCGGGCGGAGACCCGGCCGCGATCATCCGGAAGTATCCCAAGCACATCAAACTGCTCCACCTCAAGGACATGCGGGCCAACACCCCGGAAATGAAGGCGGAGAATGTTCCGCCGGAGAGTTTTCAGCCGCTCGGCGAGGGCGTCATCGATTTTGCGTCCGTACTGAAAGCCGCAAAGGGCATCGGCGTTGCCTATTGCTTCGTGGAGCAGGATCAGGCGGCCGACCCGCTGGCCGCATTGAAGCAGAGCTATGAATATCTGCAAAAGATGAAGGCCTAGCCGGTTGCGCAATGGCGGCGTCGGCGAGAAGGCTCACTTTCGCCGGCGCCGTTCCTCGCTCTCTCTATACGCGGCGAGTGCCACCGCCGTGTGAGGTCCCGCGCAGCCGGAGCGGATCAGGCGGGCCAGATCCGCTTCGGTATCGACATCCCAGCCCATCGGCCCGCAAGCGGTGCTCAGCCCCGCCTCGCGCGCCGCGTTCACGGTGTCCGCCAAGGCGGTGTCGGTGGACCAGCGCACATTCCGGAACATGGATGGCGAGGTCCGCCGCGCCTGGATGCCCCAGTATCCGCCATCCTCCGTGGGCCCCAGTGCGACATCGGCGTCACATTCTCCCAGTTGGGCCACCCACTCCGGGCACAGCGCCGGGGAGTCGCTGCCAATCACCGTAACGGCGCTCGCACCCCGTGCCAGACCGTTCGAAAGACAGTGATACAGCTTCTCGCCCAAGTCCGCTCCCACCTGAAGCGCGACCGCGAGAGGGAAGCGTTCGTAGAAGCCGCTTAGCCGGTCCACATGGATTTCAACATCCCACGGCCATTCCTGCCGCATCCACATTTCCAGGAGGTCGGTCACCATCGCCCGATAGATTTCCGCCGCCGCGGAATTGCCGATGAACGCGCCCAGGCGAGTCTTCACCCTGCCCGGCAGTGGGTCCTTCGCCAGCACGATCACCAGAGGCTTCATGCGACAATTGTACGGAAACGGTCGAGGGCTTAGACCGTTCTCACCTAAGAAGTTTTCATACGGGTCTTGCGGAACATGAAGCGAACAAAACTATTGCTCTCATTGGCGGCGCTTGTCTGCGCTGCCTGGATGATCTCTTGCACGAGCCAGGCTCCCGCGGAGCGGACTTCGGCCGAGCCAGTCGGCTCCGGCCAGGCCGTCGCCTCCACGCAAACGCCGGCCGCCACCGCCCCGGAACCGACGCCCGTTGTGCATGCGGCCGAGGGGGCGACGCCCGCGCAAGACGCGAAAAGCGCCAAAGGCGACGCGGCCAAGGGCAAGGCGGTGTTTGAACAGTGCGCCATTTGCCACAACGTCGATTCCGACGAAGAGAAGATGGGCCCGGCGCTGAAAGGCCTCTTCCACAAGCAAAAGATGAAGAACGGCCATCCCGTTAACGAAGAGAATGTCCGCGCGATAATCAAAGCCGGCGGCAACGGAATGCCGGGATACGAGGACCTGCTCTCCGCCGAGGAAATGGACAATCTGATCGCCTATCTCAAGACGATATAGGCGTCCAGTGCGAGCGCAATTTCGATTGCGAAGGATGGCATCGCGCCTGTATACTGGGAGTTGCGGCTTGAAATCCCTCGCCGCGTCCGGCTCGTCCCCATCGTCTAGCCCGGCCTAGGACACCGCCCTTTCACGGCGATAACGCGGGTTCGAATCCCGCTGGGGACGCCACCTTTCCAGAAAATACCCGGCCTTTGCGTCGGGTGTTTTCGTTCTGGAGCGAAGCACTTTACGCCGCCTTCGCCCTGGCCACGACGGGCTCCACCCGACGCCGTTTCCGCCAGGCGAGATAGCGCCGGATCGTCAGCGCAAATCCCGAATACACCAGCAGGACTCCCGCCGCGGAAGCGATGCCCGCGATGGTCTGGCCGATAACCCCGTAGTACTCGCCCGTATGCGCAAAGCGCGTCCAGGTGCGCAGACGACGTCCCAGGCTTTGGTCGGCGAAACCTTCCCTCTTGATCACCGCGGCCGCCGCCGTGCCGCTAGCCCCTGCCTCGCTCTTCAATGTAAGCGTTTCCCGCAATTGCGGCTGCCCGCCCCCGCCCCTGGAAACCGATGCGGTCAGCGGCGCGCTGGACGCTGGCGGCACGCGCAAGGCAAGGCTCTTCCACTCCGGTTCGGCATACGCTTTCAGGAATGCCGCGTCAAGAGCCGCGTAATCCGCTTCGTTCCACGGAATGACCTTCTCCGGCGAAGAGTCCCGCGAGGATACGCCCCGCGCCCCTGGCCCACCCGGAGCGCCCGGTCCCCCAGGCCCGCGCTGCGCCGGCGAAGCCTGCTTGCCGTCGGCCAGTTCGATCATGAACTGGCTGAACCCGGAGTAGGATATCGGAACCGCGGAGAAAACAACGATAAATAGCGGGATCGCCATCCAGAATCCAGCGACATTGTGCCAGTTGAAGTCCCTGGCTTTGCCGCGCAGGCCGCCCCGGAAGAGGACAATCGGCCGCAGTTTGTTCCAGCTCCAGCCCCTGGGCATCCACAGGTAAATCCCGGAGGCCACCAGGAACAGAAAGACCACGTTCGACGCGCCCGTAATCGCCTTCCCGATCGCCCGTTTCTCGCCCGTACCGGCCAGCCAGCGGTGCCAGGCGCGCATATCGCTCATGAAGCCGCGCATGCCCTTGGTGGGTTCGCCCAGGAGTTTTCCGGTGTAGGGGTTCGCGTAAACCTGTTCGCGCCCGTAGCCAAGCAGCACTGGAGCCGAACGGTCGGACTCCCAGGTGATGGAATCCGGCCGGCCGTCGCGCTGTCCGGCCACCGCCGCAAGCAGCGCTCCCGCGGCCATTGGACCCTGGCCCGCATCCGGGGCCGCCACGCGAAACTCCCGGTCGCTCCAGGTGATCATCTGCTTTTCATAGGTGAGCAGGACACCCGTGACCGACATGATCAGAATGACGATCCCGGTGATGGAGCCGGTAATCAGGTGGCTCCAGAAAAGGATTTTGCGAAAGAGTGCCATTGCCAAGAAACCCTCGTTTGCGTTCAGAAGTTACGGTCCGCGGGCTAGACTTCAGCCCACTGGCGAATGAGATTGTGATAGATGCCGGTAAGCTGAACGGCGACCCCGCCGCAGACGGGCGATTCCCGCCCGGGGGCTGCGTCCGCCACACTCTGGTTCAGTTGCTGGATGGCCATATCGAGATCGAACAGCAGAGTCCGGCGCGAATCCTCGCGGACCATGCTCTGGATCCAGAAGAAGGCGCAGAGCCGGGAGCCGCTGGTGACCGGACGCACATGATGCAGGCTGGTGGACGGGTAAAGCACCATATTGCCCGCCGGAAATTTCACCTGCTGTACGCCGTAGGTGTCTTCCACCACCAACTCCCCGCCCTCATATTCGTCCGGTTCGGCGAAGAAGAGCGTGGCTGAGAGGTCCGTGCGGATCCGATGGCTCGTCCCGGTGACCTGGCGAATGGCGTTGTCAACGTGCGTGCCGAAGGATTGCCCCCCCGCGTACCGATTAAACAGCGGTGGGAAGATGTGCATCGGCAAGGCGGCGGCAACGAAGAGCGGATGGCGCTCCAGCGCCGAAACGATGGCCGCCCCTACTTCCCGCGCCACCGGATGGTTCTCCGGGATTTGTGCGTTGTCCTTCACCGAAGCGCTCTGCCGCCCCGCGGTCACACGGCCATCCACCCATTCCGCGGCTTCGAGATGAGCGCGGTATTCTCTCACCTGCTCCGCGCTGAGTACATGAGGTATTTCGATAAGCATTTTAGTTAGAAGTGGATGTTGGTGCTGAATTGCAAAGACCGCGCCGGTCCGGGAACGACATGCCCGCCGCCCAGCCGGTCAAAATAGTACGCGTCGTTGATGTTGTAGAGATTCACGCGAATCCCGAGCCAACTGGTGACTTCGTAGCCCGCCATGGCCTCCAGGGTCCAGTACGAATCCACCGATCGCGTGTTGCTGTTATTGCCATAGCGCTTGCCCACGAAGCGCGGCCCGCCCCCGAGCAAAAGGCGTTTTCGGGAGTAGGTCGCCCACACGCTGCCCGAGTTGCGTGGCGCATTCTGGATAAAATTGCCATCCTCGCCCGGCGTGTTCGTCTCGACAATGCGGCCGTCCATGAACGTGTATGCGGCGAGAACCTGCAGGTCCGGGCGGATGGCTCCCGTAGCGGAAAGCTCCATGCCTCGCGCCCGCTGCCGCCCGGCCAGCACCACCGGCGGGTCGCCCGGAAGGATGCCGGGAGTGCGGGCGTTCGTCTTCTCCACATTGAAGAAAGCCCCGGTCAGCAGCAGCCGGTTCTGCGCCAACTGCCATTTGTTCCCGGCCTCGAAGGTGTAGGTTTTCTCGGGTTCCAGATCCTGCGAAGCGGCATTGTAATTCAGCCCTTCGAGCGAAGGGTTGAGTGCCGTGCCGTAAGAGGCGTAGAAGCTGCCCTGTTCGCTCGGCTTATACACCAGGCCGGCGCGCAGACTGGTCATCCGGTCGACGCGGGAGACGCGGTTGGCATTCGTCTGCACCCCGTCCACATCGAACCGGTCCCATCGCAACCCGCCGCTCGCTTCCCAATGCCGCCCCAGTTTGGCCGTATCGAAGGCATAGATCCCCAGCGTGGTGCCGGTAACGTCGCCGGGAACCGGGTTGGTGGTGATCGTGCCCGGAAATACATCGTCCGGATCCGGATGGAACAGCGTCGTGTTCATGGTCGGCGCGCTTCGCAGGTAGCGCAACCCCTCTTCCCGCGTCAGGGAAGCCCCGGTGACCACGGCGTGACGGATGAAGCCCGTGTCAAATTCGGCGGTCAGGTTGGTTTGATTGTCGTAAACCGTATCGTCCGTGAGCCAGGAGCGAAGCTCCCGCCGGATCACTGTGCTCTCCGTGCTCGCGAAGCGCGGCGGGGACGCGATCAGGTCCTGATCGCTGTCGCTGTAACGGAACTGATTCCGGAACCGGACCAAATCGCTGAAGTCGTGCTCAATGCGCGCGGTGACGCTGTCGCTCGAGCTCTTTTCGCGGTCCCGGTCGCGCAAGCCGTAGAAGGTGTTCCGCGGCACCGGCGCGGGACGGTCGCGGTATTCCGGCAGAGCGTTGTTTGAAGCGGGGACCCACGGAATTCCGTAATCGGCGATGTTGTCCTGGTCCAGCTTGAAGTAGCCCAGGGTGAAGCGCGTTGACGTGCCAAGGCCCGCCGTGAGCGTCGGCGCCAGGCCCCAGCGCTCATAATTCACCACATCGCGGCCCGCCATCCCGGACTGGTGATAGAGAGCGTTCATGCGAAACGCCATGCGCTCGGAAAGAAACGGCAGCGGCGTATTCACGTCGCCCGTCAGCCGGCGTGTCGCGTCCGTGCCCAGCACCAGCGACCCGCCCAACGCTCGCCGAAGGTTGGCTTGCTTGCTGACGAGGTTGATGGCCCCCCCGCTCGAACCGCGCCCCATATAAGCGGAGCCGGGGCCTTTCATCACTTCCACCTGTTCCAGGTTGAACGGGTCCCGCGACTGAGGGCTGATATCGCGCACGCCATCCACGAAGAGATCGTTGCGGGAACTAAATCCGCGCACATTGATGTTGTCTCCGGGCGTCGCGCCACCCTCGCCGGCCGATAACGTGATCCCCGGCACATTGCGCAGCACGTCGCGCAGCGTCGTGGCGCCCTGCTGCTCAATTACTTCTCTGGGAATGATATTGATGGTTTGCGGCGTGTCCAGAAGGGGTTCCGTGTATTTCTCAGACCGCATGGCAGGCACGTCGCCGGCCACTTCCACCCTCGTCGCCTGCGGGCGCACCCGGATCTCGACCTCCCGGGCGCTGCTGAACCGGTACTCAAGACCGGTGCCTCGCAACATTTGTTCGAGAGCCTGTTGTACGGTGAGAAGGCCCTTCACGCCCGGCGACTGGATCGCGCGAATCTGCGGCGAGTCGAGCTGGAACTGCAAACCGTTAGCCTTCCGAACCTCCTCCAGGATGCCGTCGAGCGGCCCGGCCGGGATATCGTAACGCCGCAGCGGCAGCGTCTGTTGCGCGGCGGCCCCTCTCGTCTGCGGCCCGCTTGCAATCTCGGCTGGCAGGTTCTGAGCCAGCAACAGGTCGTTGCCCGCCCCATAGGCAACCAGCGTTCCCATGGCCATCCAGTACCTGCCCGAAGACCGCCAAGCGCGCGGGAGAATCTTCTGCTTCTCCTTTGTTTTCTTCCGTATCCTCAATCTCATACCAACTCCCAGTGGATCGTGACGTCTGCCGCAATCGGGCGTTCAAAGCCATCCCCAGCTTGCCCGTTGATTCTTGCGGCGTGAAAACGGATTTCGAAGAATGTGAGAGGCGCTTTCGCTATCGATGAGATCGTTAACGATATGCGATCAAATAGATCGTCAATCCGAATACCAGATCAGTTTAGTCCGTTATGCAAATCAGTGTCAATAACTCGGAAGCGGAAAATGCAGCGCAAATGGCAACGGCCACCCCGTTTCCAGGGTGGCCGTCATTTGATACCAACCGGTGAATCCCCGTCAGAAATAGAGCTTCAGGGCAAACTGGATCTGCCTGGCGGGGTAAGCGCTGGTCACCTGCCCGAAGCTGCTGGAGCTGATGTTGCTGTTCGGAGAGCCGAAGTTCGTCACGTTGAAGAGGTTGAAATACTCGCTGCGGAACTCGATCCGCGAGCCCTCCCTGGGCAGGAGGAACTCTTTGTACAATCCAAAGTCGCTTTGGAAGTAGGGCTCCATCCTCCCGATGTTGCGCCCGGCGTTGCCGAAGGGCTGGGTAACATCGGTGGGGATGTGTACGTTCGCGGTGATAAACCAGGCCTTGGGGTCATACCGGTTATCTTGCACCGGCCCGCTGACGTTCGGTCGGTGTGTGCAACTGGAACACACCTGGAACGCCGCCGTCGGGCTGTAAGTGAGGTTGATGGGGAAGCCGCTGCGGGCGGTGTTGATGAGCGTGGTGCGCCATCCGCCGAGGATCCCGTTCACCACCGGGTTCCAGCCGCTGCCCCAGGACCGGCCGCGGCCGAACGGCAGTTCATAGATAACCGACGTCACGTTGTTGTGCGTGATGTCGTAGCTGGAAAGGCCCCGTTCCCCGGCAAGGTTGTAGAAGTTGATGCGGGAGTTGTCGCCGTTGTAGGTCTCAAGGTGGCCCGCCGCGTTGTCGATCGCCTTGGAGAACGTATACGAGTTCAGCAGATAGAGGCCGTTGCTGTAGCGCTTCTCCAGCTTCACCTGCACGCCGTGGTAGAAGGTGTTGCCGCCCGCGAAAGCCGCCTGGATGAAGTCGTAGTTCTGGAAGGGCCGCCGCGATTGCAAGGACGTATTCTGTCCCGCGAGGTTGGGACGGGCCTGATTGTAGTCCCCCAGAATCAACTGCTTCACCCCCCGGTTGCCGACATAGCCGACATCCAGCAGAAAGCCCGCGGCCAGCTCCCGCTGGATGGTAAAGTGCCAGTTCTGCACGTAGGGCGACGGCGTATCCGACGGCATATAGTTCACGCGCGTGGTGCGGGTGTTGTAGAGCGAGGGATCGTTGAACCCCGTGGGGTAGCCATCCTGCGTGCGCTGGAAGCAGGTAAGAAACGCCTGCCCGGAGGCGCAGACCGGCTGCAAGGCGGAACCGGTCGCCGCCGCCGGTGCAACCTGGTTCCGCGAGACGGAAAACACAAACGGACCGGTGAAGCCGAGAATGTTCTCGCCGCCCATGCGATTAAAGTGGACATAGCTGATCCCGTACGCACTGCGGATCACCGTCTTCGAGTTCAGCGAATAGGCCAGGCCAATGCGCGGGCCCCAGTTGTTCCGGTCCGGGCGAATGGTCGAACGGTCCCGGATGCTGCCATCCTTGGCGAAAAAGAGCTGGGCGGAAACGGGGTCGAAATTGCCCAAGCGGTTGTTCGCTTCCCACTGCGGGGTTGCGTATTCGTAGCGCACGCCCAGGTTCAGCGTCAGGCGGCTGTTCACCTTCCAATCGTCCTGCAAATAGTAGAAGTTCATCCGCTGACGGTAATCGAGCACCGCGAAATTGCTCTTTTGATAGTTGCTCTGCGCCCCCACCAGGAAATCCGCGAGATTGGCGATGGGGTTCAGGCTCGACGGCAGCCCCGGAGCCGCGCTGAAACGCCCGTTGAAACTGGATTGCCCGTACACCGGCGCAAGGTCGTTGATCTCCGTGTTGATCGCCTGATATTCAAATCCCGCCTTGAGCGTGTGGCTGCCGGCCAGTTTGGAATAGTTGACCCGCGGATTCCACACCTTGGGCCACTGGAATTGCGGATTCGAATTCTGTCTCCCAAACTGCGTGAAGCCGGTGACGCCTTGCGAGTTCAGCCCGCCGCCAATCCGGTCGTCGTGATCGATGCCCTTAATGCCGTAAGCCTCTTCGATATGCGGTTCCAGATAGTTCACCGGGTTCTTTCCCGCTTCCGTCCGCGTGTAGCCGAAACGGGCTTCGAGCAGGGAAGTCGGTGTAATCGTGAACGTTGCGCCAACCGCGATGGCATAGTTCCGGACATAGACGTTCCCGTTCGCGTTCCCACCGGAAGGGCCGGGAATGGGGGACGGCTCAAAGGCATTCTGCTCGCGCCAACTGTAGCGGAGGAAGGACGTCAGTTTCTCATTCCAGAACTGGTCCGCCTTGACGTTCCATTTGTTGTCCGGCGTGTCGTAGGAAGCCAGCCGCTCAAAATTGAGCCCAACGCCCAGCGGCCCTCCGCCCGCGCGGTTGGGCGCGGGAAGTTCAGAGAGCACCTTGCGGGCGAACGCCGTCTGCAAAGCCACCGGCACCTGTCCGTTCGCATACGGAGCGCCGCTATAGGGGTCCCGCAGATTCACGCCGGGAAAGTTGCCCTGGCGCATCGTGTCCGTGGGGAGGTCCGCAAACTGCAGTTCGCTCTGCTTGCGCCGGAATCCTTCGTAATCGCCGAAAAAGAAGAGCCGGTTCCGGATGATCGGCCCGCCGCCGGAAGCGCCGAACTGATTCTGCTTCATGTCGGGCTTCTCTCCGGTTCGCGGCTTAAAAAAACCGGTCGCGTTAAGCGCCTTGTTCCGCAGAAACTCCCAGAGCGTGAAATGGTATTGGTTCGTTCCGCTCCGGTAGGCGGCGTTGATCACCGCGCCGCCCGCGCGGCCGTATTCGGCGGAGAAATTGTTCGTCACCACGCGAAACTCGCCCACCGCGTCCGGGGAAAGCTGCACCACCTGGTTGGAGAAGCCCTGGTTCGACGTCCCGTAGGAATTGTTCTCCACCCCGTCCAGGCTGAAGTTGTTGTAGGAACTGCGCAGCCCGTTCACGTGGTAACTCGCGTCCCGCGCACCGCCGAGCGAAGTGCCACGAAGCGCCTGCACCGTGCCGGGCGTCAGCAGCGTCAGGTCGGCGTAGGCACGTCCGTTCAGGGGCAAATCCACGGCCTGCTTGCTGCCCACCACCGTGCCGCGGGAAGACGTGTCCATCTCCACCATGGCCGCGGCTTCTGTAACGGTGATTACCTCCGATACTTCGCCCAACTCTAGCGAGAGCGCCACCCGCTGGCGCGCGCCAACCGTAACCGCAAACTCGCCGGAAACCGCGCGCTTAAACCCGGGCGCTTCCGCCGATACCGTGTAACGGCCGATCCGCACGTTGAAGAATTCGTAGCCGCCGTTGTTGTTTGAGACGGTTTTCACCACAACCCCCGTACCCGCTGCCGTGAGCGAGACGTTGGCGCCCCGAACCACGGCACCCGAGGCATCGGTGATCGTCCCCAAGACGGCGGAGGAATCAAACTGGGCAAGGAGGGCACACGGGCCGAACGCGGCAAGCAACGCCGCCAGAAAGAGAAGGCGAAACATAGGAACTCCCCAGATAAGCGTTGGCGGCGGGAGCCACCCTTCTTAACAGAGAAGCAGAGTTTTGTTACAAATCAATTGTGATTTTCTTGCGTGCGCGGGAGGAAGAGGAGCCCGAGCCGCTAAGTTGATGAATCTGTACAGTTGCGTGTGATATTAAAAAACATTCACTACCCTGCCAGCACGCCTTCGGAGCTTTCCACCACCACCCGCGCGAGTGGCAGGCCCAGCCCGGCGAGCACCGATTCCACCTGCTCCAGGGTGAGGCGCGACGCATCGTAATCCACCAGCAAGCCGTCCATGGAGCGGTTTAGCAGCACCCGCTCCAATCCAAAGACTCCCCCCGTCTGGGAGATCGCTTCCGCCATCGCATCGTCAAACGGGGCGAGGATTTTGTAGTGCAGAGTGACTTTTGACATAGCTTTACCCGGTGGAATTGCTTCCAGGATACTCAATCTCGCGGGGGATCCGGTAGGCAATCCCCGGACTCCTCGCCCGAAGTCGGCCAGTTCCGGCGCGCCTTGCGGCGGACGTCGTCCCGCGCGAGCGCCAGTTCGATCTGCCGGACCATCCCCAGAAGCAGGTTGGCATCGGCCACGCCCGGATGCAGCCGAAGCAGCAACTGGCGCAGCTTTTCCCCCGTGGATTCGGCGATGCGCGGCTTCACATAGCCGCTGGCCTTGAGCAGGCGGAAGAGCACTGTGTGCAAGCGGTCAAGCGTGGCGGTGGACGCACGCCTTGGCCGCTTCATCGGTGCCGCCGCGGCGGCTTCCGAGCGAACCAGTTCGTAGAGGCACACCGCCACCGCCTGCCCGAGGTTCATCGAATCGTGCGCTTCGCGGGTCGGAATGTGCGCCAAATGGTTGCAGTGGCTGATCTCTTCGCGGGAGAGGCCATGCTTTTCAGATCCGAAGACGAGCGCAACGGGGCTCGAAGCCATCGCTTCGCGGATGGGAACCGCGCTCTGCTCCAGGCGGTAGACCGGCGTCTTCAGCGCGCGGGCCGCGGTGCCGGTGGCGCCTACAACCAGCTCGGCATCGCTCACCGCCTCCGCCAGGCTGGCGTACTCGCGCGCTTGGCGCAGGATCTCGCCGGCGTTCAGCCCGGACCGGGCTTCCTCCACGGCGGACCGATACGGATTCACCAGCCGAAGATCCGTAAACCCGAAGTTCGACATCGCGCGCGCAGCCGCGCCGATGTTCAGCGGATTCCGGGGCGAGATCAGTACAACTTGAAGTGGCATCGGGATGTGGGCCGGGAACGGCAATGCCCATCACCGATGCCGGATGGGCCCGAGGAGCGGATGTGCCCGCTGGACGCTATTTCCCGTAGTAGTCCGCGTTGATCTTGGCGAAGTTCTCCCATTGCGTTGGCAGGTCGTCGAGCGCGAAGATCGCGGAAACCGGGCAGACGGGAACGCAGGCGCCACAGTCAATGCACTCTACCGGATCGATGTAGAGCATCGTGTCCGCTTCAAAAGTTGCCTCGTCCTTGCGCGGGTGGATGCAATCCACCGGGCAGGCGTCGACGCAAGCCGTATCCTTGGTGCCAATGCAGGGTTCCGCAATCACGTATGCCATATCAAAAAGGTCCTTCCTCAATCAATGCGAGATCCACACGGGTACTCTCCGCGCCCTGGCGGGTGTCGCCACAATTCGCGTGCCGACGCCCGAACATCTGAGGGGAACAACGGAAAAATCCGAGACCTAATTCTCATCCTACTGCATCATTCGCCGAATTTCGGACGCCGCCTCGCGCGCGGCCCGATAATCCGGCGCCAGTTCGGCCGCTTTCTCAAAACAGACCAGGGACTCCGGCCACTGTTCCAGGGCCGCGTGCGCGCGGCCAAGGTTGAACCACGGGTAGTGGTAGCTCTCATAACGGCGGCTCATCGTCGCCTTCCGCAGCCATGCAATGGCTTCGTCAAACTGCCCCAAATCGATCAGATAGGCGCCAATATCGTTATAAGGGTTTCCCAGAGTCGGATCAATCAGAATCGCATTCTTGCACTCGACGATCGCGGCGGGGAGGTCCCCCATGAAACGATAAGTCCAGCCCAGGAACGTATACGCCTCCGCGGTGGGGAGGGTCTCAATCGACTGCTTATAGAGCAGCACCGCTTCCGGAAACTCGCCCTGCATCTGCCGGGCGTAGGCCCGCTCAAAGAGCGCCTTGGCCGCCTGACTTCGCCGATCCTGGCCCGTATCCGGAAACATCGCCGTTTCGATTGAGATGGCCGAGGATCTGGATTGGTCGCAACCGTAAGGCAATTTGTCGCGGTTTTTTGCGGAAGCCGCTCATTGCCGGTTCCGTCCAGTATGTTTCGCAATCCCGCTCTGATATCATTCAGTTCCGCGGGACCATTTGCTGGCTTTCGCGTTTTTTTTGTATCCAGGGAGAATCGATGTCGAAATCTGCAAAACCGGTGCAAGCAGCTTCACCGGTGAAAACCGCTTCCACGCTGCTGATTGCGGCCGCCATTCTGGCCATCCTCGTCTACGGCATGATCGCCGCGATGCTGGGCACTTTGTTGCCCGCGTTGGGCGCAAAGTTCATGCTGAGCCCGGAGCAGAACGCCTCCATTGCATTCTGGCAGGGCATTGGTCTGGTAATTGCTTCGTTGGCCGTCGGTCCGCTGGTGGATATTAAGGGCAAGAAACTGGGCCTTCTGCTCGGCCTAGGCCTGATCGCCATTTCCTTGTTCCTGCTGCCGACCGCGAGCGGCTATGAGATGTCCCGCGCTCTCTTTCTCTTGGTTGGGCTTGGCGGCGGCATCGTGGTGACCGCGGCGAATGCGCTGGTGGGCGATATCAGCGACACCAAGCGTTCCTCCATGCTGAATCTGCTGAACATCTTCTTCGGATTGGGCGGCATCCTCACGCCGTTCATCGGCTCCATGCTGGGCGGAAGCGCATTCATCCTCTGCTACGTGATTGCCGCTCTGACGGTGGTCACCTGGATCGTGAATGCGGTTACGCCGATGGCCCCGCCGGCGGGTGAAGTGGCGTTCAAACTCTCCGAGATGGGCAGCATCCTGAATCGTCCGGTACTCTATGTGCTCGCGGCCTTCCTCCTGCTCTATGTGGCGGCCGAAGTGGGCGTGTGGAACTTCCTGGTGGTGCACCTGGTGGCTCAGGGAATTCCCACGGAATCGGCGCAGTCCATCCTCGCCTGGGGCTTCGCGCTGGGCTTGATGATCGGCCGTTTGATCGCCTCGCGGATCCTGTTGAAAACGAACCCGGTGACGGTGCTGGCCGGCGCTTCGCTCCTGATGGCGGTGACGCTCTACCTCACTCTGCAAACAGCCGATCCGACCATGGCGGCGGTCTGCGTCTTCTTCGCCGGCATGTCCATGGCGCCGGTGTTCCCCACCTCCCTCGGCGTGACGGGCGATTGCTTCCGCCGCGGCACCGCCACCGCGATGGGCATCGTCATCACCGCGGGCTGGGTGGGCATTCTGGTCAGCTCGCCCATCATCGGCGCGATCGCTGGAACCGATGCCACGCAATACAAGACAGCCCTGCTCATTCTGCCCGCGGGCGCGGTGATCATGTTCTTCCTGGCATTGGCGCTGAAGCCAATGGCGGCGAAACATTTCTAATCCGCAGGCCAGCGTCTAACAGCACAAAGCCCCTGGGCATGCGCTCCGCATCCCAGGGGCTTTCTCTTGTTTAGGTTCTTCGGCCGCACCCGTCCTGCTCGCGGCCATCCCGCCCGCGCATCCAAACTACATCAGGGTTGCGGCGTGGCCGCGCCGGGGTGCGTCTGCACCTTTTGGGCCACCGGCTTCACCGTGCGAAGGTATTGGTAAATCGCCCGCAGGTCCTCGTCCGTAAGCCTGGAATACGCCAGCCACGGCATGAGGGTGAAGGTATCCGCGGTTACGGGAGGCCCGCCGCTTTCGGCATACTCGCCGTACTGCCGGAATCGCGAAACGAAGCCGTCCTCCGTCCAGGAGCCGATTCCCGTCGCCACGTCCGGCGTGATATTCG